>NZ_JAOANA010000009.1:0-169895 GCF_032335535.1 Alkalihalobacillus sp. MEB130 | reverse complement strand
CCATTTACCGGTGAGAAAAATAAGAAGAAATAAAGAAATTCTTTAGAATTAGTGAGTGAATGTGGTGCAGGCGGGAAACCCCTTCAGTGGGCCTTTTAGGCCAAGGCCGGTAAGAGAGGCTTTCAGCCGCAGAGCAAACCACCAGTTCACACTGGTGGTTTTGATTGTTATAGCTTCGTTTACTCCTAACCACAGACAGGCCTGTCTGTGGTTTTTTGTGATTACATCCTTTGTATTAGCAAATAATAAAATTTGGAGGAATTAAAAATGAATACACGTAAATTAAAACAATTAGTAAATCATAACGGATTAGAAATCTTAGAAGAAACGATAAAAATAAATGAATCTGGTGTCGACTTTCAAGTGGCGCATGCGAAAGATCGAAACGGTGATAAATGGATACTAAGGGTGCCGCGCAGATCAGAATCTATGAGACATGCTGTACAAGAGAAAAAGGCGTTAGATATCATTCATAGCCATGCAAACTTCCAAGTGCCCAATTGGACTATCTTTTCAGCAGACTTAATTGCTTATAAGCAATTAAAGGGAGTTCCTGCCGCTACTATTGACGTCGAAAAACAAGATTATGTATGGAGTTTTGATAATACCAATGTACCACCTGAATATGATTGCTCACTTGGAATCGTTCTAGCGAATTTACACTCATTGCCTCATCATGTATTTAAACAAAGCGGTGTTAGCATTAATGATGCTAGTGAGGTAAGAGTTTCTATGAAACAGCGAATGGAACGTGTGAAAGAACAATACGAAGTAAATTCACATTTATGGGACCGCTGGCAAGCATGGCTAGCTGAAGACTCGCTTTGGCCAACTCATGTAGGGGTTAAACATGGGGACCTACACCCAGGCCATACGCTTATCGATCAGTCCAATCATGTAACAGGCATAATTGATTGGACAGAAGTAGGGATAGCTGATGTATCAGTTGATTTCATGTCTCATTATCTACTCTTTGGTAAAGATGGACTTAAAAAGTTAATCGATGCTTATGACAATGCCGGGGGAAGAACGTGGTCCAGAATGGACGAGCATGTTATTGAGCTTCTAACAACAAGTGGCATCACTGTAGCAGAATACGCTCAAGTTTCAGGTTTAAAAGAGATGCATGAAACAGCCGCGCACATGCTTGCAAGTGAAGAGTAATTAATGTGTAGGGGGTCTCAAAGGGTTTGTTCCTTTTGAGACACCCTTTTTTAATTGCTAGGGTAAGGGAAGTGAAAAAGACCATATTGAATTGGAGTGACAGGCTAGGTAGAAAAGAAGAAAAATTGATGGAGAAGGATGAAAAACAAAAGAAGCGGGAAAAACCGGGGAATGTCTTTCAGTAAACGGATGAAGGACAAAAGAAGTGAGAAAACAGATGGAGTGTCCTTCATCAAGCCGATGAAGAACAAAAGAAGTCGGAGAAGCAAAAGAAATGTCTTTCATCAAGCCGATGAAGGACACAAGAAGTCCGAGAAGCAAAAGAAATGTCTTTCATCAAGCAGATGAAAGACAAAAGAAGTCGGAGAAGCAAAAGAAATGTCTTTCATCAAGCTGATGAAAGACAAAAGAAATCGAAGAGCAAAAGAAATGTCCTTCATCAAGCTGATGAAGGACACAAAGAGTTAGAGTAAGCACCTATTTTCCTTCATTTCGTTTGAAGATGGCTCGTATGGAATACGATCTATCCCAAGAAGAATTAGCTAAAAAAGTAGGGGTCACAAGGCAAACTATTGGCTTAATCGAATTGGGGAAATACAACCCAACCTTAAATTTATGTATTGCCATTTGCAAAGCTTTAAATAAAACGCTAGATGAATTATTTTGGGATGAAGAGATGTAGCAGTTATCATTAATTCCTAGTGCAACAAATGAATACTAGTGTTATAATGTTGGAAACTATTTACAAAATGCGGTGAAGAGAAGAGTAAATAGAACGTGTCTTTACAGAGAGCTCCGCTAGCTGAAATGGAGTAAGAACCGTTTTGTTGAATCAAGACTCTGAGCAGTACATCGGAACCTCACTGGGGATGGTGTAACGGGGGCTCACGTTATAGAGTTAAGGTATAAGCATATTCATGTCGTACCTAATAAGATTAATATGGAAACATATTAATGAACTGGGGTGGCACCACGATTGGAAATCTCGTCCCCAAGACTCAAAGTCTTGGGGGTGGGATTTTTTGTGTTATTGAAGAACATAATCTAATTAGGAGTGTACGAAATGGACATAAACAAGATAGTGAAATCGTGGAAGTATCCATCCATTTTGTTAGTTGGAATTGGCATATCTAATGTAGGGGCTTGGATTTATTTACTTGCATTAAATTTGGTTGTATTTGACCTGACGGGATCTCCTCTAGCCGTTGCGGGACTTTATATATTGATTCCTTTAGCTACGATCGTAACCAATATATGGTCAGGTAGTTTAATTGACCGATTAAATAAACGAACCTTAATGATTGTCCTAGATTTGTTTCGAGCGGTTTGTATATTTGCCTTACCGTGGTTACTAGATGCATCGATTTGGTTGCTTTATATTATGGTCTTTTTAATTAATATGGCTACCGCTATGTTTAGTCCCACCTCGATGTCCTATATAACAAAATTAATCCCACTTGAACAAAGAAAGAGGTTTAACTCACTTCGTAGCTTAATAGATTCAGGTGCCTTTCTAATAGGACCAGCTATTGCAGGAATTCTATTTATCATAGGAACACCGTTTTTTTCTATATTCATAAATGCAGTAGCGCTATTTCTATCAGGGATTATAACCCTACTTATTCCTAATCTAGAAAAGTCGTCAGCTATAAGAACAGAGGAGAAATGGTCGTGGCAGCTAGTAATAAGAGATTTTCATACTGTTATGACGTTTAGTCGTAACAATGTTTACATTATGCTTATTTATTTTTTATTTAGTTCCGTTATCGTCATGACGGCAGCTGTTGATTCTTTAGAAGCAGCATTTGCTAAGGAAGTCTTGAATCTTTCTGATAGTGACTATGGTTTTTTAGTTAGTATTGCAGGTGCCGGTATTATTATAGGAGCCATATTGAATACCCTTGTTGTAAAAAAAATAGCTACTTCCACTTTAATGGGAGTAGGTTGTGTCTTTGTTTCCATTGGTTATATCATTTATGCATATTCAGGTGCGTTTCCTATGGCGGCTTTAGGCTTTTTTATCCTGGCTTTTTTCCTAGCATTTGCAAACACGGGTTTTCACACTTTTTATCAGAATACCATTCCTATTAAAACGATGGGAAGAATCATCAGTTTATACGGGCTAGTTCAATCCATTCTTGTTTTACTAACAACGGTGATCATGGGGATCGTGGCACAATTGATTTCTATTCAAGCTGTCGTTATTGCAGGTGCTTTCCTTATGTTATTGATTGCTGTTATATTATGTTGTTTTACTTTTCAACCCTCAAAAAGACAGTACGAGCAATCGGCGGAATTTGATAGAATGAATGTTTAAAGTAGTGGGGTACTGAGGGATGTTCATGATTTTAACGAATTTGTATTTTGGGATGATCGTTAAGAAGACACAAAGGGAGAATTCAGGGGAAGGTGTGGTTGAGTAATGAGAGGGGTGAGGGGATATACCCCCTCTACCCTTTTATGTCATTCGAATCTTTAACGCTTAATCTGGTCAAACATCCAATTAATCATCTCTTGGTTATCATAAGCTGGAACCCATGAACCATGGTTATATCCTAATTCTTTAGGATATTCAGTATAAATCGGATTCCCTCCAGCCTCTCTTATAGCCTCAATCGCATCTCTTGTATGTGAAACAGGAATAATACCATCGTCTTCAGCATGAAATGCCCAAATAGGTTTGTCTTTAAGAATATGTGCAGTTTCTGGATTTCCTCCCCCGGCAATCGGGACCATTGCTGCAAATAAATCTGGATACTTAATATTTAAGTTGAACGTTCCATATCCACCTTGGGAGAGTCCTGTTGAGTAAAGACGATTTGTATCAATGTTGTATTCTCCTATTACTTTTTGAAGGATCTCGTAAGCTGTTCCTAGGTCTTCTGAAAATTCAAAGACTCTAGCTAGATCTACAATGTTATCATAATTTCTTGTAATGCCGAATCCGCCGTCATGTTGGTTTCTTGCCTGTGGAGCAAGGACAAAAGCGGGATTTTTCGCTTGGTTTTCAGGGGCTGCCCAGATTACCGCACCATCATTGGCAGTTAGTTGCCTATTATTGTCTGTTCCACGTTCTCCACCACCGTGTAGGAATAAAACGAGAGGGTACGAAACGGAAGGGTCGTAGTTTTCTGGAACATATAGACGGTACGGCATCTTATTATATTCAAATTCTAGAAATTGATCAGCAATTTTCTCTCTACTCAAAAATTCATATGTGAATGTAACTACTTCACTGTGAGTGTTTCCGTTGCTTTTGTTAAGCGCTTTGCCGTTCCCATTGCCCTGTACAGCAATTGTTTTAAGGGTTACATCTTCACTTACTACAATCGGATCAGTATATAAAGTGCTATTGTTCGTTGGGGTACTACCGTCTGTTGTAAAGTAGATTTGTGTACCAGGTGTAGGAGTTTCTAACGTTACAACCTGCTCTTTGTAGTATTGTCCTGTTTCATGAGAGGCAATAGGTGAGATTACGTTCCCGTTATTTTTGTTATTGCTGGCCAAAGCCGGCATAGTAAAGAGCAAGAAAAGAGATACGCATAGTAACGAACTTCCTATCAAGAATCTCAATCTGCTATTTTTCATAACATCTCCTCCAAGTTAGTTTTGATAAGTTGAAAACGTTAAAGACATACCAAAGAAAAAGTAAGGTAAATAGTTTTTGGAATATTAAAAATACTAAGTATATAGTCCTCCTCTTTTTTTGGATTTCCCATAAACTAGAATTACCTGTTAGCGTTTACATAGTGTAGTACGAGGAATTTTACTCTGTCAATAGACAACTTTTTAAAAGATCGAGTGAAAAAACAAGAATTTCCCTGTTAAAATAAGTGTTAGACACTAGAAAAAAATTTTTTCTACTGACGTGGATAAAATAGGTTCGCAAGGAGGTAAAAAATGCCTTACGAAAACTTAAAAGACCTTTCGATAGAAGACCAATTAGAATGGTTCAAAGCCGCCATCCATTCGATACACGACGGGGTACTTGTAATCGACTCAGGTGAAATTGTGAGATTAATTAACCCGGAATATACCCGTATTACCGGAGTCCTACCTGAAGACATTATTGGAAAACCACTTCGGTCTGTTCGACCGAAAGCTCAGCTTGTTGAGACGTTAAAAGACGGGAAGGAACGGATTGGTGTGTATCGACAAGAAGGCAATGTTGAATATGTTGTCGATATGGCTCCGATTGTTTTAAACGGAGAAATCATCGGGGCTGTTTCCATTTGTAAAGGGTTAACGGAAGTACATAAGCTTTCAAAAGAACTAGAGAAAAACAAGCAAAAACTTTCACAACTAAAAGAGCAGATGGGATCTTTGTATCAAGCTAAATACACGTTTGATCAGATTATTGGTGCGGAAGGTGGATTAAAAGAAGTAGCTTACTTAGGAAAAAAAGCTGCGGAATCTCATTTGCCGGTGTTAATTATCGGGGAAAGTGGAACGGGAAAAGAACTGTTTGCTCAAGCGATTCATAATGCGAGCTCTCGTGCTGATCAGCCGTTTATTCCAGTGAACTGTGCTACGATTCCGGCATCACTAATCGAAAGTGAGTTATTTGGCTATACAGAGGGGACTTTTACGAGTGCGAAAAAGGGTGGCAAACTAGGACTATTTGAAATAGCTAACTCGGGGACGATTTTTCTAGACGAGATCGGAGAATTATCTTACGAGCTGCAGGCAAAGCTGTTGCGTGTCTTACAGGAAAATACGATTCGAAGAGTAGGGGAAGCGAGAGAAAGACAAATCGATGTCCGGGTCATTGCAGCAACGAATCGTGATCTTCACCAACTCATTGAAAAAAGTCTATTTCGCGAGGATTTATTCTACCGTTTGAATGTGTTGCATCTTGAGATTCTTCCACTCAGGGAACGAAAGCAAGATATTCCTAAGATCGTTGATTTTATATTGAATAAGCATGACAGTCAGTCAGGTAATGAACCCTTCTACCGGTTAGATGAATCAACGTTAGCTATTCTACAAGCCTATGACTGGGTTGGAAATGTGAGAGAATTGAAAAATACAATTGATTACGCGATTTGTATGACGGATGGGGGCGAGATTTTTCCTGAACATTTGCCAAGTACATTTCATAATTCGGAAGTAACGGTCTCTAACTATAGGACGAATAGGTATTCGTTAAAAGAAGCCGTTGACGAGACAGAACGAAGAATGATCACAGGCGCTCTATCACAATACGGATCAGGACTTGAAGGGAAAAAAAGAGCAGCGGAAGCATTAGGAGTCTCATTAGCCACTCTTTATAACAAAATGAAAAAGTATACGATTGCCGATTTCTAAAGAATTAGAATTTCAGTTTGAAATTTCTAACTTTTTAGAAACCTAGATCCGGCCAAAGGTTTAAGCTAAGAAAATGACGTCCTAACAAAATTCGATTTCTAACAAATTAGAAACTCACGAAAGAAAAACGCTTACAAAAAGCGTTTTTTATTTTGGCACAGTTGTTGCATTTAGTTTACTAAGCAATGGCGACAAGGGGGATAGGTGAGGGGAATCGGTTTTTGTTAGAGGTAAGCAGAATATAACAGATTGAGTCAAGGTTAATGAGGTGAATGTCATGTTGAAAATAGGGAGTGGAGCTGGGTTTTCAGGGGATCGCCTGGAACCAGCCGTAGAATTAGCACAAAAAGTTGATTTAGATTATTTAGTGTTAGAATGCTTAGCGGAACGAACCATTGCGATTGCCCAAAAAGAAAAGAAGAAGGATCCAACAAAAGGATATGATCCATTACTGAGTGATCGAATGCATGCATTGCTACCAGTACTGAATGAAAAACGGTTTCGAATCATTACGAATATGGGGGCTGCAAACCCAATAGCAGCAGCAAAAATGACAATTGAAATTGCAAAAGAACAAGGCATCTCATGCAAGATTGCCGTTGTAACCGGTGATGACGTTGTAAAGGAACTCGACACGGACCAAGAGATTTTAGAAAACAATTACACTGTAAAAGACTATCAAACGATTTCTGCGAATGCCTACTTAGGAGTCGATGCCCTGCTCCCGGCTTTAGCAACGGATGCCGATATCATTATTACAGGTCGAGTGGCAGATCCATCGCTCTTTCTTGCACCGATGATCGATCATTACGGTTGGTCGATGGATGATTATGAGAGGATAGGTCAAGGAACCGTTGTTGGTCACTTACTAGAATGCGCAGGGCAAATTACTGGGGGCTATTTTGCTGACTCAGGAATGAAGGAAGTACCAAACGTAGCTGAATTAGGATTTCCATATGCCACCATTCAAGAAGATGGCACAGCGATCATTTCAAAGACCCCTCATTCTGGTGGAGTGGTGAATCTAATGACTGTCAAAGAACAATTATTATATGAAGTACACGATCCTACCCATTATTTGACACCAGACGTAACAGCTGACTTTTCCAATGTGAAACTTATTGAAGTTGGCGAGAACGAAGTGAAGGTTTCTGGAGGTACTGGGAAAGAGAAACCAACTAGCTATAAGGTATCCATTGGATATCATGCAGGTTATTTAAGTGAGGGAGAAATCTCTTATGCAGGAACAACGGCTGTTGAAAGAGGGAAGATGGCTGAAACGATTTTAAGAAGGCGTCTCTCTAAAGAAATTCCTGATATGCGTATCGATCTGATTGGATGTACGTCGGTGCACCGAACGAGTTTTGGTTCACATCAACCGTATGAGGTAAGACTCCGTGCTGCAGCGTTATGTGAAAATCAGGATGTGGCCAAACGATTAGGAAATGAAGTGGAAGCTCTGTATACGAATGGTCCTTATGGAGGCGGAGGCGCTAGGAAGAAAGTTTCTGAGTGTGTAGGAGTTGTATCTACGTTAGTAGATAGAAATGTCGTTGATAACCAGGTAAGTGTGGAGGTGTTTCGATATGAACAGTAATTCAATCAAACTATATGAAGTCGCTCATAGCAGGGCAGGGGATAAAGGAAACACTTCTAACCTATCACTCATCCCATATAATGAAAAAGATTACGAATGGCTCGGGGAAGTCGTAACGGCAGAAAAAGTGAAAGAACACTTAAAAGATATTATCGACGGAGAAGTTATTCGCTATGATGTGTCATCGATAAAAGCATATAACTTTGTTTGCAAAAATAGTTTGCTAGGGGGAGTTACGACATCGCTTGCGTTAGATACTCATGGAAAGAGCTTAAGCAGCGCGTTATTAGAAATGGAAATTAATCTACCATCGTAATTTCAAGGTAGGTTACCTATAAAATGTAAGCGCTTCAAAACATCTTTGTAAGGAGGAATCATATGTTAGCGACATTGGGTTTTTTAACGATTGCGGTGTTCTTATTTTTAATTTTAACGAAAAAGGTTTCAGTCATTGTCGCCTTAATTATAGTTCCTTTAGTATTTGCGTTACTAGGGGGCTTCGGTGCAGAAATCGGCACTCTGATGCTTGATGGAATTCAAAGTGTAGCCCCAACAGGTATTATGCTAGGATTTGCAATTTTATTTTTCGGTGTTATGAACAATGCAGGCTTATTTGACCCCATTATCTCTAGAGTGTTAAAAATGGTAAAAGGAGATCCGTTAAAAATTGTGGTGGGAACCGCCGTGATTGCTATGGTTACCCATTTGGATGGGTCAGGGGCATCAACATTCTTAATTACCATTCCAGCTCTCTTGCCATTATATGAAAAATTGAAAATGAGCCGTTTGGTTTTAGCAGGCGTCGTTGCACTAGGGGCTGGCATTATGAACATGATGCCATGGGGAGGTCCAGCTGCCCGAGCAGGAAGTGCATTAGGATTAGACCCTAGCGCCATTTTCTCACCTCTTATTCCAGCGATGATTGCAGGAATTATTTGGGTATTATTTGTTTCCTATATTCTTGGAAAACGAGAAAGAAAACGCTTAGGTGTGCAAGATTTTGAGTATAACTATCAACAAGAACTTTCTGATGAAGATCGCAAAATGCGCAGACCAAAATTATTTCTCGTTAACTTGGCGATTACGATTTTAGCTATTGTTGCTTTAATAAAAGTATGGCTGCCACTGCCAATTGTCTTTATGGTGGCATTTGCTGTTGCCTTGCTCATCAACTATCCAAAACCAGAAGATCAACAAGAACAAGTCAAAAGTCAGGCGCTTGGTATGGTAACGGTTGTTTCAATTATCTTTGCAGCAGGAATTTTCACAGGGATCTTAGGTGGAACAGGAATGATTGAAGCAATGGCCTTAGCGATGGTGAACATTATTCCAGAAGGGGTAGGCGGATCGATGGCTCTTCTAGTAGCTGTGATCAGTATGCCAATTAGTCTACTCTTTACACCAGATGCATATTATTTCGGAGTATTGCCAGTCTTAAGTCAATCCGCTGAAATGTATGGGGTGGCGTCGATTGAAATGGCGCGCGCTTCTATTTTAGGACAAATGACAACAGGATTTCCGCTAAGTCCGTTAACCGCAGCAACGTTCCTATTAATTGGGTTAGCGAGAGTAGAGCTCGGAGATCATCAGAAGTTTATTTTTAAGTGGGCATTTGGAACGACGATTGTAATGGCGATTGTGGCTTGGATTACGGGTGCGATTTAAGATAGGTGTGGAGTGTGTAGATCCCTTTGAGATTCAAAGGGATCTACACTTATTTAGAGATATCTATTTTTATATTGCAACTTGAAAATTTTTTTGTTACTATCGTTTCATAGCTAACGATTATGAATTTTTAAAAGGAGGGATTTACAATACATTCTTTTAATGAAGAGGGAGAGTTACTTCCTGAAGAGAAAGATACGATAAACCTCTTAACGAAATTACCAATTGATTCGCTCGATTTGGATGCTATAGCGGTGGTAACAAACATCTATCGAATGGCTCAAGGGTTAAGGAATAAAATGGAAAGAGAAGTACTAGCTGAGTATGGTCTATCGTGGACGTCATTTTCCATGCTATATGATCTATGGATTGGTCAGTCGGTTGAAACGAAAATATTGGCTGAATCAGCTGGAGTTTCCAAGGCAACCATTAGCAATATTACGAAAACCCTAGAGAAAAAAGAGTTCTGTTATCGAAAAGTAGACATTCGAGATAGAAGAATAACGTACGTTACTATTACGGAAAAAGGCAGAAGAATTATGGAAGAGCTATATCCGAAATTTCATAAAGGGGAAGTAGAAATTGTTTCTAGTCTTTCTGTAAATGAGCAAAAGAACATGTCAGCCTTAGTAAGAAGAGTCATAAAAAAAAATCAATTTTAACAAATTATCTATTCTATAAGCGTAGACGGGAAACCAAGTAGTAGTTATCTCCCTGTTTCAGAGAGTCGGTGGTTGCTGCGAATCGACACAAAGATAACACGAAATACATTCCCTGAGCTTTCTTTGTCATGGTGGCAAAGACGGACGAGCCGTTATTCGTTAAGTGGAAGAAAGTATTTCTTCAACAAGGGTGGTACCGCGTGCAAAACCACGTCCCTTCATTTGTATGGGATGTGGTTTTTTAACATTTTAATTTGGAGGAACAGAACATGAATGAGGTAATGAAACAACAATTAACAATAGAACAGATAGCTGAAGTGAAAAGACAAATGGGAATGTACACACAAGGGGTGCAAGACATTATTCCTGTGGAAGAGTTAGAGGGAAAAGTAGCAAAAGCGGTAATGGAAAACCGACCGCTTAAAATCAAATTAGGATTAGATCCTTCAGCTCCTGATGTACACCTAGGTCATACTGTTGTACTAAAGAAGATGAAACAGTTTCAGGAAAACGGGCATATTATCCAACTACTGATTGGGGACTTCACAGGAAAGATTGGAGATCCAACAGGAAAATCGGTCGCGAGAAAACCATTAACAGATGAAGAAGTAAAGTACAATGCCAAAACATACTTCGAACAATTTGGAAAAGTCGTTGATATGGAAAAAGTGGAACTTCATTACAATTCGAAATGGTTATCTAAACTAAATTTTGAAGATGTTATTCAATTAGCTGGCAAAATCACAGTGGCGAGATTAATGGAAAGGGATGACTTTGAAGAACGAATTGCTCTTGGTAAACCTATTTCCTTACATGAATTTTTCTACCCATTGATGCAAGGGTACGATTCTGTCGTGTTAGAGTGTGACATTGAACTTGGTGGAACAGATCAGCATTTTAACGTGCTGATGGGAAGGCATTTTCAAGAAAAGTTCGGCAAAGATAAACAAGTTGCCATCCTTATGCCGTTACTAGAAGGGCTTGATGGTGTAGAAAAAATGTCTAAATCAAAGAAAAACTATATCGGGATTGATGAAAGTCCACAAGAAATGTACGGAAAAGCGATGTCGATTCCAGATGAATTAATGAAGAAATACTTCAAATTGATTACAGACTTCTCTCCTGAAAAAATAAACATCATTAAAACACAACTTGATTCAGGGAAACTGCATCCTAGAGATGCAAAAATGCTTCTTGGAAAAACGATCGTACGAATGTACCATGGAACGGACGAAGCGGAGAAAGCTGAACAACATTTTATTTCAGTCTTTCAAAAAGGGGATATGCCTGACGAAGTCCCTGTAATTGAGTGGCAAGGTGATAATGAAAAATCAATAGTTGATCTACTAGTTGAGTTGAACTTATTAAACTCAAAAAGTGAAGCGAGAAAAATGATTAGTAATAGAGGAGTGAAAGTGAATGGAAACCGGGTAGAGGACCCTAACGTACAGATTGCAATACTAAATGATGTAGTTATACAAGTTGGAAAGCGTAAATTTATTAAAATTAAGAGATAATACAAGTAAAAGAAATCTAGCTACCTTTTTACTTTAAAGCTAGCTAGTTTTTTTATTGAGAGGGAAAAAACATGCAAAAAGTTATTTTTATGGACGTTGATGGAACGCTCGTTAATGATCATGGTATTATTCCTGAAACGGCTAAGAAGCGATTCAAAAAGCTAGAAAAAATGGTCATTTGATTTTTATATGTACGGGTAGATCGAAAGCGGAATTGTTTAAGGAAATCATGGACGTTGGATTTGATGGAATCATTGGGGCTGCCGGAGGATACATTGAAGTTAATGGGAAGGTAGTGTTACACGAACGAGTAAAGCAAGAAAACATTGAGCAAATAGTGGAGTTTTTTAACAGGCATGAGATTGATTTTTATTTAGAGTCAAATGGTGGATTGTTTGCAAGTAAGAATTGCAAAAAACATGTACAGATAATAGTTGATCAATTGATAGTGGAAAAGCCTGAAGCAAAAGAGGAAGTTGAAAAAGGAATAAAACCATTTCTAGATAGTTTGATTGATGGCGAGGATTTGCTTAGAGAAGATATAAATAAAATTTCTTTCTTAGGATCAGAACTCCCAATTGATACAATCAGGAAAGAGTTTGGAACATCGTTTACGGTTGTTTCTAGCACGGTCCCTGTTTTTGGTGAGAATAGCGGTGAACTATCGGTACCAGGTATCCATAAAGCAACCGCCATTGAGGCACTACTTCAACATTTGAAAATGGATAAAAGGAACACTATTGCATATGGAGACGGAATGAACGATCTAGAAATGCTCGAATATGTACAACATGGTGTGGCAATGGGGAATGCGAAAGAAGAGCTAAAGGCTGTCGCGGATGAAATCACGGATTCACATGATTACAACGGTATTTATCATAGTTTTAAAAGAAATGGTTTGATTTAATTTAACTAGTAAACTGGTGACTTTATATGGAAGAATTGAAGATAATGAAGTACAAAATATTGTGTTTAAATAAAGATGTGCGTAGAATTTCAAACTATAAAAATGCTTAAAAATAACCTAAGAACCTTCTTTAGTCTAGAAGGTTTTTTCTATTTATTTAACTTCTTTCAATCTTACTGACGACTTGGTAAGACTCCAATGTTAAGAATGAATGGAAATCTCAATTATTGAAGAAACGGGGAGAACACTTGAATATGGTAAAATGGAGTGGGAATTACTGAAAATGATAAAGTTGTTGATTGCAACCTATAAAATATGAATACAAAGAAAGGAAGTACAACATTATGGATTTTGAAACAGTTATGCAAGAACTTGAAGCCCTCGGTAAGGAACGAACGAAAAAAATGTACATATCCAATGGGGCAGAAGAACCACTTTTTGGCGTGGCAACAGGTGCGATGAAACCAATAGCTAAGAAAATAAAAATCGACCAATCTTTAGCTGAAGAGCTTTATGCCACAGGGAATTACGATGCCATGTATTTTGCAGGCATTATTGCAGATCCAAAAGCCATGACGGAGTCGGATTTTGATCGTTGGATGGACTCAGCCTATTTTTATATGTTGTCTGATTATGTGGTTGCAGTAACGTTAGCGGAGGCAGATATTGCACAAGAAGTTGCTGATAAATGGATCTCAAGTGGGGAAGAGCTGAAAATGTCTGCCGGCTGGAGTTGTTATTGCTGGCTCTTAGGCAATCGCAAGGATCATGAATTCTCTGAAAGCAAGATTTCTCGTATGTTAGAGAGTGCAAAAAAATCCATTCATGATTCGCCTGAACGTACGAAATCATCTATGAATAACTTTCTATACACCGTTGGAGTTTCGTATTTGCCTCTACATGAAGAAGCACTAGAGACCGCAAAGGAAGTAGGGATAGTAGAAATTAAACGTGACAACAAAAAAAGCAGTTTCCTTAACGCGTACGAAAGCATTCAAAAAGATATTGATAGAGGGAGAATTGGTTTTAAACGTAAATATGTGAGGTGTTAAAGTGAACGTAAGGGGATTTTAAGTAAGAGAGTATTACTTACTTATATAAAAAAGTTATCTTGAGCGCCTTAGTAAGGTAATAAACTCAAAAATGTGTGTAAACGTTTTTGAGTTTGTTTTATTTATATTGAAAAAGAGATGAAAGTTACTATCGAAACTTAGTGACCTTCATGTGTAGGTAGAAAGAACATGTAGACATTGGAAATTTGAAAATGATAAAATATAAAAACAAATTTACTTTGCTAAAGTTGGTGTTTGAGCATGCTGAAATCCTTTATAGAAAATGAGCTTCCGAAGCAGCAAATACTTAAAACGGTGTATTTATTAATCCATGATCATGGGCCAATCACAAAAACAGATCTCTTAGAAAAGACAAATTTGAAACAAACAACATTGTTTCGTATTATTGAGCGCTTAGAAAAAGATGGGTTAATTGTGGAGTCAGGCTACGGGGAATCAAATGGAGGGCGTCCGCCGATTTTGTATAGTATTAATGCACGTTTAGGTTATATTGTTTCATTACATATAAACAGGATGTTTACGAGAGTGTCTTTATTTAATCTTCATTTTGAATTGCTAGATCAAGTTACGATCTCAATGACGAAGAAGCATACGCCGGAAGTTATTATAGATGAGATAATTAGAAGTATTCATACTTTCATGAAAACGCATCAATTTACCATAGGTGAATTACTAGGTATTGGAGTAGGGGCAATTGGACCACTTGATCGAGAACGTGGGGTAATTTTAGAGCCGGAACCATTTGCTGCTCCAGGATGGAAAAATGTACCTATTGTCAATGAATTAAAGAAGCATTTTCCAGTAAAGATTACTCTAGAGAATGGTGCTACGCTTGCTGCTTTGGGAGAATATGAAGGTGAACGATCAGCATATAAAAATATTCTATGCTCTATTAATAGTTGGGGGATAGGGTGTGGAATTATCTCAAATGGAGAAGTGGTAAGAGCGCATAACGGAAATGTTGGATTGTATGGACATATGGTTATTGATATTAATGGTGAGCTATGTGAATGTGGAAAAAGAGGGTGTTTGCAAGCCTATACGTCACTTTATGCTATCTTAAAAGATTTAGGTACAAACTATCTATCTCCAGAAAAAGACCTGAATTGGTGTAGAGAAAACACCAATGATTTAATTAAACAGTTAAATCAAGATCGAGAAATAACAAAGCAAGCTGTCCTGCGTTCTGCTTATTATTATGGTGTGGGGCTTTCTAATATTATTAATCTTCTTGAAACAGAAGTTGCTGTATTGTCGGGGCCTTTAATTCAACTTTACGATGGGTACTTTAATAGGGTAAAAGAAGTCGCATTACAACATATCACCTTAAACAAAAAGGTGAAAATTATTCAGGAAAATTCAATGCAATCGAATGCCTCTATTGGAGCGGCTGTTTCGACTTTTTCATCATTGTTTGATAGGGAAGAAAAGGAATGAAGATATGTTTTTAAAAAATTCTAAAATTTATATTTATTTTTTTGAATAAATCATGTATTATGAATCCACGGGAACTTTTATCCGAAATGGAGTAAAGGGGGTCTCCGGAAATAAATGTAAGCGTTTTTATAAATACTTTTATCCAAAATGAAAAAAAGATAATAAGACCTTACCTACTTGTTAGTAATAAAGTAGGATTTAGAAAAATGGAGATGAGATCATGTCAAATATTTCTGTAGTTATGCTTGGAACGGGAAGTCCTCGTCCAAACTTAAACCGATCGCAGCCTGCACAAGCACTTGTTGTTAAAGATCAAACAATTCTTATTGACTGTGGAGAAGGAACAACAGCTCAGTTAATGAAAGCTCGGATTAATCCCCAGTCCATCAAGTACCTTATCTTCACTCATTTACATTCAGATCACACAATGGGGTATGCTCAATTCCTTCTTGGCGGATGGGGGCAAGGTAGATCAGAGTTGACCATTATTGGTCCAAAAGGAACAAGGGACTTTCATGAAAATATTTTGCAGATGTATTCTTACGATATTGATTATCGTTGTTCGCTGGGACGTTCAGCAGCTGGGATACGGGATGTTAAAGTAATTGAGTTTGATGAACCTGGTGAGTTGCCGGTAAACCCGTTACCTTTTAAAGTAACGACAGCGCGTATGATTCACAATGTTCCTACATTTGCTTTTCGATTTGAAATTGATGAAAAGGTGATTGTCATCTCAAGTGATACATCGCCGAATGAAGAAATCGTCCATCTTGCAAAGGGGGCGGATCTATTAGTACAGAATGCGGGCTTGACAACAGGTGAGAAGAGCGAAGCACTTGAAAAAATTTGGGATCAGCTTCAGAAAGAACACTGTAGTCCGACTCAGGCAGGTGTTATAGCGAAAAGAGCGAATGTTAAAAAAGTAGTTCTTACTCACTTTTTACCTGAAGCTGATGGACGCATTGCTTTTGAAGAGGCATCTGCCGAATTTTCTGGAGAAGTCATTGTCCCGGAGGACTTACAAATTATAAAAGTAGGATAAAAATTGAATTCTATTAATCAACTAAAGGAGATGATTGAATGAAACGTGCTATAATCAGTATCTTTTTCCTTTTCGTAATGTCCCTAATCTTAGTGGCCTGTGGTGGGGGCGAATCGAGTCAACCGGCTAACAATGGCGATGAAAGTGAAGGGGGTTTCTCAGGAATTGTTCCGGTCTACACACCAGGATCAGGTGGAATTAACTATATTATAAGTGCAGGATTAGCTAATATCATAAATAATGAAAAAGTCCTACCAGGAGCTTCTTTTGCAACAGAAGCAACAAATGGTACGTCTGAAATTGTTCAATATATGTCTGAACGTCATCAACAAGGGCTACCTGCATTTGGTGGAATTGGCGCCTTAGGTGCTGATCAAGCGTTTAATAGTGTGTTAGAACCAGTTCCAGGAGAACACGACTACTTAAGAGGGATTGGGTACTTAAGTTATAACGCACTACATCTAGTTGTACGCGAGAATTCTCCGAATTAATCATTTGAAGATTTAGCAGGAAAACGAATCGGTGTTGCCGCTATTGGTACTCCTCCTACTGAATTACTAGAAGACCTTATGGAAGCTCATGGAGTGAGCAAAGATGATTATCAACCATTACCACTTAGTAGTTTTACTGAAATTCAAGAAGCGGTAGCAAATGGAAGTGTGGATGCAGGTTACTTAATGGGGGCAATCCCAGCTCCGACTGTTAGAGAGCTTACTCAAACAGAAGACGTGAGAATTATACCTGTTAACCCTACTATTATGGAATCTTTTGTAACAGAGCATCCTTATTACTCATCGGTTGACATACCAAGTGGTACGTACCCAGGGCAAGAGGAAGATATTACGATTGGAGCGTTTTATTCAATTTATATTACTCATGAGCAAACAGACGATGAGATGGATTATAAATTTTTAGAAACAATCATGAACAATACAGATGGACTAAAAGACATTCATCCGACTTTTGACATTGTCCCTGAAACAGTGGCAGATGGTATAACCATTCCGTATCACCCAGGTGCGTTGCAATACTTTGAAGATCATGGGATAGAGGTTCAATAATAAAAATTTAGGAACGTATACAGTTTTGATAGGTGCCAAGAGCAGGAATTCTCTAACGTACCTTACCAACTTCTGCAATGAGAGTGAGGAGTGTATTCGACCATGTTACAGAAAATAATTACAAGGGCCGTAGTAATTCTCGCATTTTTCTTGGCATTTTTTCACCTTTATGCTGGAGGAATTCAAATATTTCCTTCTATGCAGCAGAGAGGAGTTCATCTTGGCTTTGCCCTTGCTTTAATCTTTCTGCTTTATCCTTTTATTAAAAAGGCAGACACTGAGACGCTAGCTAAGAGAGGGAAAATCGCTTGGACATCGGATATTCTTTTAGCTGGGACTTCTATTTTTCTTGGAGTATATATTTATATCTATTTCATTGATCTATCGATGGCATTTAGTTCACCTACCATAACGATGTTAGTCGTTGGTGTGTTAAGTATTATTCTCACATTAGAAGCAGCAAGAAGAATTATAGGTTGGGCATTGCCTATATTAGCTTCACTATTTCTTGTATACGCTTTCTTTGGTGAGAAGTTACCTTTGTTATTTGCTCATTCTGGTTACAGCTTGCAGCGAATTATTACTCAAGTTGGTCTATCTAATGAAGGAGTATTCGGTATTCCACTTGGAGTATCGGCGACATATGTAGTGTTGTTTGTCTTGTTTGGGTCATTTCTAGAAAAATCAGGAGCAGGGAAATTTTTTATTGATTTAGCTTTCTCTCTAGTAGGACGATTCAGAGGAGGAGCCGCGAAAGTGTCGATCGTATCAAGTGCTTTATTTGGATCGATTAGCGGTAGTCAAGTCGGAAATGTAGCAACAACGGGAATCTTAACCATTCCGTTGATGAAGCGTGGTGGATATAAAGCGAAGTATGCAGGAGCAGTTGAATCTGTGGCTTCCACAGGAGGGATGCTTCTGCCACCTGTCATGGGGGCTGTGGCCTTTTTAATGGCTGATTTTTTACAAGTAGAATACATTCAAGTTGCGTTAGCGGCTTTAATACCTGCATTGCTTTACTTTATTGCCATTTTTATCATGGTAGACTTACGAGCTGCCCGTATGGGAGAAAGTAATCAAGAAAATCATTACAAAGTTCCAAATTTAAAAGAGATGATTGTCACAAAAGGGCATTTAATTCTACCACTTGTTGTCTTAGTTTTTCTATTAATTGGTCCACAAATGCCGCCACCTGAGGCAGCATTTTGGGGGATCGTAAGTGTTCCTCTTGTTTGTCTTTTACGAAAAGAAACAAGAATGAGCTTTTCTGATATGAAAGAGGCCATTGTTCAAGGAATGAAGCTTTCGTTAGTTGTTGCTGCAGCCTGTGCGTGTGCAGGTATCGTTATTGGTGTCATTAACATGACAGGTATGGGATTAAGATTCTCTGGAATCTTGATTGAACTTTCCGGGGGGCATTTGTTTTTATTGCTACTATTAACAATGATTGCCTCCATTATTATGGGGATGGGTTTGCCACCAGTAGCATCATATATTATTTTAGCAGTTTTGGCCGCACCAGCAATCACACAATTAGGTGTACCTAGTATGGCCGCACATATGTTTATCTTTTATTATGGAGTACTTTCGGGAATTACACCTCCTGTAGCGATTGCAGCGTATGCCGCAAGTGGAATAGCAAAAACCAACCCCATGTCGACATCCATTACAGCTGTTAGATTAGCAGCCGTTGCTTTTATTGTTCCGTTTATGTTTGTATATGGACCGGCACTTATATTCCAAGGGACTGTCGTTACGATCTTACTAGCCTCGGTTACGGCATTAATAGGGATTTATGCATTAGCTGTTTCTTTAGAAGGGTATCTAAAACAACCGGTCTTACTAATTTCAAGATTCATATTATTTATAGGAGCGGTGTTATTAATTAATGTCGGAGTAATATTTGATATTGTAGGGTTTGCCATTATTGTAGCTACAATATTTTATGAATTGAAGGTTAGAAAATTTGTCTCGGTACAGAATTTGGGTGTGAAAGAAATGTAGTAATAACTTAGAACACCTCGTAAACTTTTATATTAATGAATGGCTGCCCTAAAGCGATATAGCTTTGGGGTAGCCGCATATTGTTGATAGCTGCATCTATAAATGGTGAATTCTAATTGAGCGTCACAATCCAGCAAACCTGTAATCTATTTAGCGTGAAAGTGAGGTTATTGAATGATATTGTACATTAAATCAGACTAAGGAATGATCCTATTTCTGATTTAGCGTGATAACAACATTCACTTTTTATATTCATGGGACATTTATGTAATAGTTAGCAAAGAGAGTTCACTGTAATAAAACTACAAAAGGTGGATAGCCTTCACACCGTTTAAGAAGGAGGAATGTCTATTGTTAAGAGGAAAGAGAGTATTCACCTACTATAATCAACAACTGTTTACAAGGGATTTACTAGCTGGAATCACACTTTTTGTTATGCTTATTCCTCAAGGGATGGCCTATGCGATGTTGGCAGGGCTGCCACCAGTTATGGGATTGTATGCAGCTACGATTCCCTTGTTTATTTACGCACTATTTGCTTCTTCTAAACATTTGTCGATAGGCCCAGTAGCGATCACATCTCTATTAGTTTTTTCGGGTGTCTCCATTTTAGCTGAACCAGGTTCCGAGGAGTTTATCTCATTTGCTTTACTGTTGGCAGTGATGGTGGGGGCTATACAGCTTTTGTTGGGCGTTAGTAAACTAGGTTTTATTGTGAAATTTATCCCTCATTCAGTGATGAACGGATATACATCTGCTGCTGCAATTGTGATTGGGCTTAGTCAAATTAAACATGTATTAGGAATTAATTTAGGGAATCACTTACAGGTTCACTACATCTTTATTGGTGTGATAGAAAAAGTAATGGAGATTAACCTAACTACAGTCTTGATCGGAATCACTAGTATAATCCTTTTGATAGTATTGAAAAAAATGGCTCCGCGTGTTCCAGGTGCATTATTGGTTGTTGTTTTATCAATCCTTTTTGTATTTTTATTTAACTTAGAAAAAAATGGTGTTCAGATTGTAGGGAATGTTCCTCAAGGCTTTCCGCAGTTGGTGGTACCTACATTTACTGTAGAGACGGTTCAGCTCCTCATTCCAATGGCACTCACTATTGCTCTTCTCGGTTTTATGGAGTCTTTAGCTATCGGTAAAGCAATTGCGAAGAAAGAGAAATATAAAATTAATCCAAATAAAGAATTGAAGGCTTTAGGGTTGTCAAATATGATTGGTGCTTGCTTTCAATCCTTTCCGGTAAATGGGAGTTTTTCTAGAACGGCGGTCAATCATCAATCAGGCGGAGCGACACAAATGACATCTGTCATAACAGGAGTATTTATTATCATCACCTTACTGTTTTTTACTTCTTTCTTTTATTATTTACCCAATGCCGTGCTCGCATCTATTATTTTAGTCGCAGTTTATAAGTTAATAGATATCAAGGAAATGAAGCACTTATTTGAGGTGAAACCGTTTGAAGGATGGGTTTGGGTTATTACATTTATAGTTACGCTATTTGTAGGGATCCAATGGGGAATTATAATTGGGGCGATCTTCACGTTAGTGTTATTGTTAAATCGGAGTTCAAAGCCATCGATTGTAGAGATGGGGTATGTAAAGAGGGAAAAAACGTTTCGCAATATTAAACGTTATAAAGACGCAGTGACTTCTGAAGATGCTGTTATCCTTCGAATTGATTCAAACCTCCATTTTGCCAATATATCTTATGTGGAAGAGAAAGTAAAAGAGGTTCTTAAAGATAAAAAAGGAACGAAATGGTTGATCCTTGATATGTCTGGTGTGAATGATGTTGACACAATTTCAGTTGATATGTTAGAAGAAATGATTGATTTCTATCAAGGCAAAGGGATTACTACATTGTTTGCGAGTATGAAAGGCTCAATTCGTGATACAGTTACTAAAGTGAATTGGGATCAAAAGTACAAAGGACAGAAAAATCATTTGCCACTAGAACAATTATTGAAAGTAAAAGGGATTCGTATCGAGAAGCCAGAAGAATATGTTGTAAGCGCATTGGATTATCAGATTTGAATTTTTTTATATTTGTCTTAGCATATCAGCTTGATTAAGATGAAAATTGTTTATGAAAAAGTTATTTCTTCTATTAAATTATTTTTTTGCGGCCCTGCAAATTGTAAAAGCTGTAAGTATTCGGAGTAGTAATGTAAAGGTTCTTGTCTATGATATTTGTTTTAAACGTAAATATGTGAGGTGTTAAAGTAAACGTTGCATAAGTGGATTATGAGTAATTATTAATGATTTCAAGGGAGGATATGGCGGTCGCTATGACCACCATATCCTTTTTGAACTTAAAATCTCCCTTATATTTTCAGCTTCATCTCTCTTTCTTTCACGGCAATCTCTAAATGGTTTTCAGCAAGCTCTGGATGAGCTTTGCGAAGCACCGAAGGCCTTGCAAGCACAAGCACAACAAGTATTAAGAAAGCAGCAGACAGAAGAAGGACCCATTGACCTGGAAAGAGATCGTACAGAATTCCATACATAACCATTCCAAGTGGAATCAGAGCCATGGACATGGTTTCAATAATTGAAAATACACGGCCTTTATAATCGTCATCGATTGTCTTTTGCAACATCACTTGTAATGGTGTATTAATGACCATAATGATGGAGCCGAAACAGAACATGATTATCAAATAGTAAGCGAATACGAAATTATATGTTAAGTTGCTCATCAACGGGAAGGAAATGGCGCCCATAATCACACCCAAAGCTAGAATTCCCCGTTTGGAAACAAGAAGTGGGAATTTCACCTCTTTTCTAATCGAAAAATAGAGTGACATTACTACCATCCCCACGGAAAAAGCTCCTTGTGTCAAGCCGAAATGCTGTGGTTCCATTTTTAGCTTTTCTATAAGAATATAAGAATACCCTACCTCAAAGGCTCCGAACAAAAAGTTTACCATTAACCCGATCCAAAGCATAAGAACAATCACAGGTTGCAATTTCAAATAGGCAATACCTAGCTTGATGCTCTCTAAGATAGAGTCTTTCTGTTTGCCTTCCTTCTCTTCTTTCTGTTGACTGAAAAGTCGGAAGTTCATTGTTGACTCTAGAATAAGAGCAAGGATAGATGCGGTCATATAGACCAAAAGAAATACTGGTATCTGTACCGTTCCGTATAATAATCCACCAATTGCAGGGCTCCCAACTGCTGCAAAGGAGATTGACATTTGATTGAGAGACATGGCTTTTTGAATTCGTTCCTTATCGATTAAACCAGTTATAGACGAAGTAAAGGCTATTCCTGAAAACGTCGAGGTTACCGACAATATACACGTCGTGACATAAATGGAAAGCAAAGACAGCCCAGTAGTTAAAGTGACAAGGAGAAGCCCAACAATGGTGAGGGTGGTGGCAATTTGTGAGCAAATAACAATTGTTTTTTTCGAGTATCGATCGGTTATCGCTCCAGCAAATGGGGCAAGAATGGCCCTCGGAAGAATATTACAGATTAAGTTCGTTGCAAAGCTTGCTGCAGAACCTGTCATTTGTAAGATGTAAAAACTGATTGCGAATGTATAAATTTGAGCGCCAAATGTAGAAATAAGCTTACTGATCATAAACGTATACAGGTGATAGGTCGCCTTTTTCACTTTCCATTTATCGTCCATTTTTGCACCTTCTCTTTAAAAGTTTAATTTAATTAAACAAATCATACCATGCACATTTCTTTTCTTTCAAGAAAAAGTTTAATATAATTAAACAAATGGGCGAATGGGGGATGATTATGCTTGGAGAGCGAATTAAGAAATTACGAAAGCAAAAAAAGCTAACACTTGAAGCATTGGCTGGCAAAGAATTATCCAAAGGCATGCTCAGCTTAATTGAAAATAACAAAGCAAATCCGTCAATGGAAAGCTTAACTTATATAGCCAAACAACTGGATGTAGATGTTGCTGATTTATTAGATACTGTCAGCTCAGAGGAACTTCGAGGAATTCTAGAAAAAGCGGAAAAAATATACAATGATGCAGATGAAAAAACACCTGATAAATATAAACAGCTCATCGAGTTAGTCGAGCCTTTATGGGAGGTTATTCCCCAAGGTTACGAGGCAGCTCGTCTATTAGAAATATATGGCTATTCTCTTTGGGAAGAGAAGGAGGCAAACTGGTTAGAGGTTTCCAAATCTGCAGCAAACATGTTTGAACAATTGAATATCTCTTCAAACCGGGCTGCCATTGCTATTTTTTGGGTCAATCAAAAATTTCTTGAACACAAATACGATGAATCTTTAACGATCTTTTTACAAGAACGAAAGACCATTGAAACCACTTTTGCTTATATTGATCCTTTAACAAGGCTTGATCTTGATTATCATGAAGCCATATTGCATTTTGCTGTGGGTCATTCTCAATCAGCCATAAGGATTATGGAAAATGCGATCCAGTTTTCAAGGGAGAAAAAGGTTTTTTATCGTATAGATGATCTATATCGACTTGCTGCTTGCGAGGGAATGTTGTCTAAGGATGAAAAGAAGAAAGCCTTTTATTTAGAAAAGCTAAAGCAATACGGGGAGTTCGCGGACAATAAATATTCTATCTATTTCTATAAGCTTTTACATATCATGGCTAGGATCTCAGAAAAAAAGGAATATGAAAAGGCAATAGAAGAGATTGACCAGTTGCTTTCTGATTCGGATACTCTTGTTTTTTATGATCCATGGTTTACCTTGGAAAAGGGAAAGGCGTGTTATTATTTAGGTCGTTATGAAGAAGCATTACGTTTATTAGATAAGGTTGAAATTCCGGACGTACATCACCCTTTTGATTTATCGATATTTTATGTAATGGATACATATAAAGCCCTATGTCATCGCAAGGTGGGAGATAAACAGACCGCAGTTCAATCAATCGAACAGGCTTATGCTAATTTCAACCTATTACCTTCAACACCTTTCAAAGAATTTACGATGGAGGTATATGAGGAGATTAAAAGTTGATTTTTTAGGACAATAGGATATAGGGGTGTACATGATGGAAAAGGGGGAGTAAGGGTTTGGAAATAATTAGTTCAGCATTGCTAGTACTAGCTGTATTTTTCTATTTTGAATTCAAATCTAAAATAAAGAAACTGGAAAAACGAGTAGAAGATTTGGAAAGCAAATTACACAGGAGTTCTTTAGAGTCAAAGTCTGTAAAACGATAGGGGGAGAATAATTTGATATCACTCATTATGATCCAACTTTTTATGTTTCTACTGTTGTTTCTACTAGGATACCTCATTGTAAAAAAACAAGCATATTTCCTTTTATCTGGATTTTCTGCAAAAACGGAGGAAGATCAACAGATACTTATCAAAAATGGCTATCCACAAGCGGCAGGAAGAGTCTTAATGAATTCAAGCTTTATTTTACTTGTTGGGTTAGGGTTATCTTTATTTGAAATTCCATATATGATCGAGCTTTCTTGGCTTGTCATGATCATTTATCTATTTGTCCATTTACTCTATATTGGTAAACTAGACAACACCAAACATAGGAAGCGTAATTCACTCATTTTAAAAATGACAATCGTTTTTACTTTTGGGATTTTAGGATGGGCTTCCTATATGGGTTTACAACCGAATGAGCTATCTATTTCGGATAATCGCTTGCAGATTAGTGGGTTTTATGGAGTAGAGTGGCCATTGGACGAAATTACGAATATCGAATTAGTCGATACAATCCCAAAAATCCAAGTAAGAACAAATGGTTTTTCTTTTGCTAATCGATTAAAGGGCCATTTTCGCCTTGAAGAGTTAGGGAAAGGCAGATTATTCATCTATCGTAATTCTCCTCATTTTATTTATATTGAAAAAGGAGATGACTATATATTCATAAACTCTAGCGACAGCCACGAAACGAAATTGTGGTATGAGGAAATGATGAACCAATTCAACTAACTATGTTGAATAAATAAATTAGTAGATAGTCCTTCAACTCTTTGTTAGTGTTGAAGGACTTTTTTTGTGTTTTTAGGGACTAAACAAACCACCTGTAATTAGGTGGTTTGCTGTTACGTATTAATTTCTATTTTAACTTCTTTATAGATATCTTCCATTCTTTTATTACAATCTTAACCCCATCGTACTTCTATATCGATTAATCAGCACTTGGCAATCAACGCTTGTAATTCCGGGCAAGGTATATAATTTTTCTTTTAGAAAAACTTCCATTTCTTGATTGTTTTTAAAAAGGCCGTGCATGTGGAGTTTGCTTGGTCCTGTCATATGATAAAGGCTAGTAACCAAGGGGTCTTCTGATAGAATAGTTGCGACTTCATCCAAGTGCTTAGGTTCTACTTCCACATTAAAGAAAGCTGATACGTTAATTCCGATTCTTTCTGGATTGATAATAGCTGTAAAACGATCGATAACCCCATTTTCTATTAGTGTGTTTACCCGAGATTGAACAGCTACTCGTGATAGACCGACTTCCTTGGCAAGGTCGGTATAAGACATTCGTCCATCTACTTTTAAAATGTTTATAATTTGACGATCAATCTCATCAAGTTGTACGACTGGTAATGTATGAACGGGGTGTTTCGTTGACATAATATCCTCTCCTGTGCCAATGCATAATGTTGCGATTTCCTTTAATGTATCGCGCGCGCTCAATCATTTCAAGTGAATTGGAAATTAACCCTACATACTTTTCTTCGATTTCCTCTCTTTTTTTTACCATAATCTACAAGCTCTGTCATCTTTGTTGTTTATAGGATTTATAGGGTGAAGTCAGCTCTCTTATATCGTTTCTTCAAAAAATGATGTTATAAATTATAACAAGATCTGTGACTAGATCGCGACAAATAGTTAGTATTGTTGTTACAAAGATTACGAATTGTAATTTGATTATAATATATACTATCTAAAAGTAAAAGGACTGAATGTTTTATGTTGGAGGTTGTTAGCTTATGCGACTTTTAATGAAAGCACGAGGTCAACCGAGAGACCTAGCTTGAAAAAGTGTCCAATTATTAAAATGAATGAGGAGTGGTCAAACATGAGTACTACAGTAAATGATCGTTTGCAAGATTCAGTTCTAGAGAATGAGTGGCATCCAGTGTACAAAGCGAGTGAATTAAAAGACAAACCCGTTGGCGTGATTGTAATGGGAGAGCGAGTGGCTTTATTTCGTTCAAAAAATGGTGTGAATGCTTTTCGAGATTTGTGTATTCATCGTGGAGCCATGTTATCTAAAGGTTATATCAAGAATGATACTTTGGTTTGTCCATATCATGGTTGGCAATATGATGACAAAGGGAACTGCGTCTGTATTCCTGCACAAGGCAAAGATAAAAAAATTCCTGTTCGAGCAAAGGCTGAAGCTTATCACTGCATTGAAAAATATGGAATTGTTTGGGTTTGCTTAGGAGAACCACGAAGTGAATTGCCTGATATTCCTGAGTTTGAGGACGCTTCTTATCGACCATTAGTTTGTGGACCGTATGAAGTGAAAGCGGCAGGAACAAGAGTCGTTGAAAATTTCACGGACTTTGCTCATTTAATGTATGTTCATGGTGGATTGCTCGGGCATCCTGATTATGCAGAATTACCAGATTTTCAAATTTTTAAAGAAGAAGACCGAATTTATACGGGTGAAGTTCCTATTTTTCAGCCGGTGGCGCATTCTGGTTCTGATGCTAAAGAGGGCACAACATATGTGTATGTTAAGGAGGTGTTTCGACCTTTAGTAGGAAGATTATCAAAAAAGGATGCGGACACGGGAGAAACACTCTTCATTCTTTTAAGTGTGTTGCCAATTAATGATAAAGAATGTACGGTTTATATGGCCGTTTCGAGAAATTATGGATTTGATGTTCCAGATGAACAATTTATTCAATTTCAAGATACCGTATTTGAGCAGGATGCATGGATTATTGAGACGCAAAAGCCTGAGCTTTTGCCGTTAGATTTACAAGCTGAATTAAATCATAAAGTTGATATCTTATCCGTTGCTTATCGTCGTTGGTTGAAAGAGTTAGGGGTGACCATTGGAACAACGTAAGTAAAGTTCAATAGTAGCACATTATAAAATGGGAAAATGATAGGAGTGGGGATGTATGCGTAAATTATCTTTTATATTGATGTTAGTGATGCTGCTGATTCTAGCAGTTGGCTGTTCGGCGAACTCAAATAGCAGTACAAGTGAAAGTGAATCAAGCGCAGGTGAATCAACAGAGGAACCCATTGTAGAAGAAGCACAAGAATTAACTCCTATCACACAAGTAACGACTTGGTTTGCTCAACCGTCATTCGGTGGGGTGTATGCTGCAAAATATCAAGGAATGTATGAAGAGGCTGGACTAGATGTGACCATTCAAAATGGTGGTCCTGGAGTTAGCGGGGTTCAAATCGTAGCGGCAGGGGAAGCAGAAATAGGAATGGCCCATGCAACAGATATTTTAGTAGCTAGAAATGAAGGGATACCAATTGTTGCTTTAGCTGCCGTTTTCCAAGATTACCCTCAAGCTGTATTATTCCATGAGGGACAAGGCATTACGAGTTTTTCGGATTTAGATGGAAGAACGGTAACGACGGCTCCTGGTGCCCCTTGGTGGGATTATATTAAGGCAGCCTATGAATTAGATGAAGTCGATGAGATGGTGTACAGTGGTCAGCTTGCTAATTTTATTGCTGAGGAAACATCCCTTATTCAAGGGTTTGTTGGATCTGAAACTTATTCATTAGCTCAAGAAGGCATTGAAGTTGATTATTTAATGGTATCTGAATCAGGCTTTAACCCATACGGAGTCGTCATGTTTACGACTGAAAAGTTTTTAGAGGAGAATCCAGAACTAGTTAGAGCGCATGTGAAAGCAACGATGGAAGGCTATACCTACTACAAAGATCATGCAGAAGAAATCAATCCATTCATTTTAGAAGATAACCCAGATAAAACAATGGAAGAACTTAATTTTGCAGCTGAATCCGAAGTGGATTTAATCTTTACAGGTGATGCATTAGATCATGGAGTCGGGTATATGACAGCCGAACGATGGGAAACGTTACGTGACCAGATGTATGAGCTTGGTGTAATTGATGAGAAAGAAGAGGTTAGCTCTATCTTTACAACGAGTTATTTAAAATAGAAAGGTTTTATTCTATGAAACTAGTTTGAAAAAGGGGAGCAATCCCCTTTTTTAGTAAGAAGGAGAATGAAATGGGGAAAATCCTGATCAAAAATGGTACGATCTTAACGATGAATCAAGAGAAACAAACGTTTAAAAATGGATATATTCTAACAAAGAATGACGTGATTGAAGAAATAGGACAGTGGCCAGCAGATGGGTCAAAAGATTATTTGCTTAAAGAAGTCGATGAGGTAATAAACGCAGACGGGAAGGCAATCATCCCTGGTTTAATCAATTGTCATACACATCTTTTTCAAACATATCTACGGGGTGTGTCTGATGATTTGGTGCTATTGGATTGGTTACAGCAAGTTATTTGGCCAGGTTCACTCGCCATGACGGAAGAGGATTTTTATTTAGCAGCCATGATTGGTTGCATAGAAAATCTGAAATCTGGTGCCACTTTTATTATGGATCATCATTACATTCATACATCTCCTCAGAATGATGAGGAAGTGTTGCGAGCGATAGAGGAATCGGGGATCCGTGGGGTAATGGCCCGTGGTGGAATTGATATGGGAAAAGAAAGCAGACTGAATGAAACTCAAGATGAAATCTTTTCCCGAACCGATACGCTTTTGGATCGCTGGAGTGGAGCAGGGCATGGCCGGGTGGGTGTAGCAATGGGACCATTAAATTTATATGGGTGCTCCCGTGAGTTTTTAGAACGAGCAGCAAAGTTTAGTGATACACGTAATCTTATTACTCATGTCCATGTAGCTGAAACGAAAGATCAAATTAACCACACGATGGCACGGTATGGGTTAAGAAACTTAGAGTTAGTTGAAGCAGTGGGAATGCTAGGACCGACAACACAAGTGGTTCATGGGGTTTGGCTAGACGATGGAGAGCTTGATTCCATTGCTAGAAATCAAGCAACCGTCGTACATTGCCCGGTGTCAAATATGTATTTGGCTTCAGGTGTGGCACGTGTGCCAGAGATGTTGGAAAAAGGCATTAATGTTGCACTCGGTACAGATGGACCTGGGAGCAACAATTGTCAGGATAATTTAGAGGTCCTAAAAATTACAGCTTGTTTGCACAAAGTAAATCAATTGGATTCTACTCTGCTTCCGCCCATGCAAGTAATAGAGATGGGAACAAAAAACGGTGCGAAAGCAGTGGGGCGTGAACAAGATTTAGGAAGCCTAGAAGTGGGGAAAAAAGCCGATATAGTCATCATTGATTTACTAAAAGCTCACATAAGTCCAGTCCATCGCTGCTCCTCCGCTATCGTGTACAATGCAAATGGGAATGATGTTTCTCACGTTTTAGTAAATGGGCGTGTTGTTGTTCGAAACGGTAAGTGCACTTTTGTAGACGAAGAGGAAATACTAAAACAAGCGCAAGTAAAAGTGGATCAGATGCGCGAGAGACTAGCTAGCACCTATCCTATTTTTGGAATGGTGGACTAAAGGAGAGTGAACTGCTCTGTAAATTAATAGATGAATCTGTTGAAGTGGTAGTAGGAAACAAACCACCTGTATTTCAAGTACCATTTGGAATACAGGTGGTTTTCTTCACGTAATAATTTCTATTTTATCTTCTTTATGAATATCTTCCGTCCCGGCAGCTAAAGCGGTCTTATAATAAGAGCATTTGTGTTCGATCAGTTCCATTGTTTTTTTTAATTCTTCCATTTGTGCTTCTACAATGGCTTTTCGCTCCATAAACATGTCATATCTTTTTTGCAACGTGATATCCCCGTCCGAACACCAATCAATGAAATTTTTAATCTCCTTAATAGGCATCCCGGTAGATTTCAGACATTCTATGACTTTTAACGCGCTGATATCGGATTCTTTAAACGATCTTATTCCACTTGCTGTTCGTTCTACAAAGGGCATCAGTCCCTCCTTGTCGTAGTAACGCAGGGTATATGCTGTTAGATTCAATTCTTTGGCAACTTCGCTAATCGTATATGTCTTCAACTTATTTTCCTCCGCTTCTTAAAATGATAGACTTCGAGTGAACTCTAGATTATGAGGGTATATTACTATGGTACTTACTGAATGTCAAAGCACCTCATAGCGACTTTAAACAAATATTATCTATAAGAATTTAAACGAATCGCTTGACCTAGAGTTAACTATAAGGATTATCATAGTTTTGCAAGAGTATGGATAGAGATTAATGAAGGAAGGGGAATGTAACATGAGTTCTTCACTTTTGCTAGGTCCAAACGCATTCTCTTGCTCTTTGAAAAATATAATTATTTGGAGGTTTTACTATGATCACTGCAAAAGCACGAGCTGTCGACGGTCCAGACAAACCTTTTCGAGCAGCTGAAATTAAACGACGCGATCTTGATACGACTGATGTTTTAATTGAAATTAAATTTGCAGGCATATGCCATTCTGATATCCACACGGCACACGGTGAATGGGGGGAAGTGAACTATCACTCGTACCTGGACATGAAATTGCAGGGGTGGTTACAGCTGTAGGACCTAACGTGTCAAAATATAAAATAGGTGACCGAATTGGGGTAGGTTGTATGGTTGACTCTTGCGGTGAATGTGAGAACTGCCATAAAGGAGAGGAACAATACTGTCTAAAAGGAAATATTCCTACCTACGCGGGTGTTGACAAATACGGTGAACCTACACAAGGAGGTTATTCTACCCATATAGTTGTAACCGAAGAGTTTGTAGTTAGGATTCCGGATAACATCCCGCTTGATGCAGCTGCACCATTACTTTGTGCCGGTATTACGACATATTCGCCACTTGCCCATTGGGGTGCTGATTCAGGAAAGAAAGTAGCGGTTGTTGGTATGGGTGGTCTTGGTCATATGGCTGTAAAAATTGCACATGCAATGGGGGCAGACGTTACCGTTCTCTCACAATCATTGAAGAAAAAAGAAGATGGTCTAGAGTTTGGTGCCGATCACTACTATGCCACAAGTGATCCTGAGACATTTACTAAACTTGCAGGAACTTTTGACCTGATCATTAACACGGTAAGTGCGCAAATCGATATTAATGCTTATTTCTCTCTATTAGCGCTAGATGGAACGCTAGTAAACGTTGGTGCGCCTGCAGAACCCTTGTCAGTTAATGTGTTCTCCCTCATCCCTCATCGTCGTTCATTTGCAGGGTCAATGATTGGGGGCATTAGGGAGACTCAGGAGATGTTACATTTCTGTTCGGAACATAATATTTTACCAAAAATTGAAGTAATCTCGGCTGATCAAATTGACGAAGCATACAAACGCGTATTAGCTTCAGATGTGAAGTATCGTTTTGTGATTGACACTAGTACAATTTGATTGGTTTACCGGATTTAAGGTGTCCTAATAGCTTTGTTATTGGGGCATCTTTTTTAAAGAGTCTGTTGGTTTTATTTATCGACCTACTTAGGTCTGAAAGGACTTAGTAGGTCTGATGGTCGAGCTACACCAAAGGAGAAGGACGATAAGCTGTATCGAATTTCGCTTTCAGAATGAAATGCATAGAAGTTGGAGATTTTAGCGATAGGAAACTCATATCGATAAGGAGAATGCAGATGGAAATTCGTGACTTTTTAGCACACTTGAACCGTGGTGAGACAGTTGAGGGTGGTTCAGAAATACATCAAATGATGCATGAACTTGCTCAGGAGGCACTAAAACTAACTGCGCAGATCAACGGAAGTTATCATCCTCCGGAAGAAATTCGAAGCTTGTTTTCTGACTTAATAGGCAGTCGCGTGGATGAGACATTTGCCATGTTTCCTCCTTTTTATACGGACTGTGGTAAAAATATCAATGTGGGAAAGAATGTCTTTATCAATTCAGGATGTCGTTTTCAAGATCAGGGCGGCATTACCATTGGAGATGGAGTGCTCATCGGACACAATGTTGTTTTGGCTACGCTCAATCACGACATGAATCCCAACAAACGCAGCTCGATCCATCCTGCGCCCATTATAATAGGTGATAATGTATGGGTTGGAGCAAACGCGACAGTCGTTCCTGGTGTGACCATTGGTGATGGTGCGATTGTCGCGGCTGGTGCTGTTGTTACCAAGCATGTACCGCCTAACGTTATTGTTGGCGGTGTACCGGCAAAAGTTCTTAAAGAAATTGACAGTTAGAAGTAATCCTGTTTTTTACGTGATAGCTCTTTTCTTAATTAGAAATATATATGTGATTTTTTGGAGAAGTAAGGGACACAGCTCTTGCTTCTTTTGTTTTGTTAAACGGAAAATATAATGATTAATCTAGTTCCAAAATTAGATTATTTCTTAAACTATAGCGGAGGTTTTTAAGATCGACCGATCCCCCTTTAAGCTTGATGTTAGTTCGAGACGGTAAACTGAGAGTAACAAATATTGGTGAAGTCTATTTTAAAGGGAAAAGTCTTTTACAATGGAACTTATGAATAAGAATTAATCAGATTCAACGATCTTTTTGAAGTCCTTATGGCAGCGTCGATTTATTGGAAGGGAAACCTTAGTGCTTGTTTTATCTTTGTCTTTACTATCTACATTTTATATTAGGAGGAAAAATGATGGGGGAAACATATTCTTCAGAAATGGATGAGTTAATACCGAGGGCACGTGAAGTGTCTGAGAGTTATTTTGATGGGGGAAATGGAAACTGGCTGACTACGAAAAATCCGCAGCAATATCAAAAAGCTGTTGTTTATGATAACCTCGGTTTGGCTCCTTATCATTGGGGGAATTCGAGCGAAGGTACTGGTTGGTATCAAATGTATAAGCCTTCAGAAATTAAGGGGACACAGATTACTGGATTGTTTGACGATGCGCAATTCGTTATTCGCGTACCGGTGAACTGGAATGGAAAACTGGTCGTCTCTGGTATACCTGCTACTCGGAATGAAACTTCGACAGATCTGCTATTTAGTGATTTTGTGTTAGAAAGAGGGTTTGCATTTGCGGCAATTGATAAAGGGACACAGGGGGAAAGCGATCCCATTGATCCGCTTGCAAAGGTGAAAAATGCACTAATCAACGCGGATGATAGTGTAGCAAAATGGCATCTATGCTATCGCCAAGTGACAAAAGCGGCTCAAAGCTATTTAAGCAAGCGTTACCCTGATAAGCTGATTCGACCGAATGATCCAGCAAACCGAGCAAGTCGTTTAATTAAAGAAGATCATAAAGTGCCTACATACGCTCTGGGAATATCAAATGGGGGCTATGTTGTCCGTTATGCGCTTGAAAATGATGGACCGGAAAAAACAGGAGAGCCACGACTTTTTGACGGCGGAGTTGATTGGGAAGGGGTGTTATGGACAGATGAGTTTCCGAACTTAATTAGTTCTTTAACAACTGTAGTCAATCATGCCGATGAAGCCATTTTTGGCAGCGGGAAAGCACGGGACAAAGCAGTTAAGGAAATGTACAAAGCAGGTCTTCCGCATGGATCCGAAAAATTGTGGGCCTTTCATGACCAGGTATATTGGTTTGTAACTCTAAATATATACCGCGATCACTTTGATCCAGACGCACCAGCTAGAATTAACTGGAAAAATTATATGAATTTTGTGAATGGGGTTAGGGACCGCCGCTATGATCATATATTTGAAGATTATAAATACGCATCACGTCCAAAAAGTATAAAAGAAAACATTAAAGAGGTAGCAAATACCGGTGATATTGATGTGCCTTTAATCAGCATAACCGGTTCATTGGATTGTCTCATTTTTCCTACGATTCATGCAGAGGGATACAGCAAACTTGTGAAAAAAGCAGGAAAAGAACATTTGCACCGTCTATACATGATCGAAAAAGGCACTCATGTGGACAGCCTGGTCTGGAATCAAGTAACAGATCCGGACAGAGAGCTTCAACCCTTATTGCCATATACCCATCAAGCTTTTGATCTACTTGTTAATTGGGTGGAGAACAAAGAAGAAGCTCCAAACAGTATGACTGTAGACTCACCGCAAAATCCAATTAAAGTTATTGATATAAAATCCGGGGAGGAAAGGGATCCACGTTAGAGGTGGAAATATGTGCAGAATACTGGTCATTAGGCTGCGGATAGGTAATGCTGTGAGAAGAGGACGGTTTGAAGGCTCCCTTCTAGGTAGACAGATTGAAAGTAAATCTGTGCTACTTGGAAGGGAGCCTTTTTATGTCAAATGGCAGAAGTTTCTTTACGGAAGTGTTACTATTTATAAAGTTTATGAATGATAACGTAACAGCACTTACAAATTTTATTGTGAATTTGTCTATCCCGGCTTTATATTTGGAGCAGCAGTTGTGATCTTGACACTTTATGCTGTTTCTGGGGGAGTTACCTCTATCATTTACCATCGAAAAGCGTTTTAATTGAGTGGGGAAGCTATATAAAAATGCAAAAATAGATTTGAGAAGCAAGGGGGATGGATCTCTTGCTTTTTTGTTTGATTTCATCAGGAAAAATCTGTCGAATTCAGAAGAAAAGTAAAATTTAAAAAATATTGACAATTTAACCAAGAACAACTAATATAGTAACTAACAAATGTAACCGGTTACATTCAGAAGGTGAACTATATGAAAATGAGAGATGTAGCAAAATATGCAGGAGTATCAGTTGCTACTGTGTCACGTGTGTTAAAAGGAGACGACAATGTTAGACAGCTAACAAAGGAAAAAGTCTTAAAGGCTGTTGAAGAACTAAATTATGTACCGAACACGTTAGCTAGAAATTTAAGTAACATGCAGTCTAAGAAGATCTTAGTTGTTGTACCAAGAGTGTCAAACGCTGTTTTCTCAAGTATTTATCACGGTATTCAAAATGTTGTAAATGAAAAAGGATACCAAGTAATTTTAATAGAAACGTTCAATCGGCGAGACAGTTCCGTCCCTGAGTTAATTAGAGATAGAACGGTTGAGGGAGCGATATTATTATCAGCTATGATGTCAGAAGAAGAATTCGCTGAGAAGTTTAAAGGTCTCCCTGTTGTATTAGCAACCGATAATCTCAGAGAAAGGATTCAATCGACACCGTCAGTTAGTATTGATAATGTTTTAGCAGCTGAAAAAGCGGTCCACTATTTAGCTAATCTTGGACACAGATGTATTGCTTTTTTAGGTAGTCGATCCGATTCCATAGGGGCTAGGGAACGGTTGGAAGGTTATAAAAATGGATTACACCAACATGGTTTAAAAGTAGATGAATCACTCATTTTTGAAGGAGAATGGTCATTGGAGTCAGGTTATCATTTAGCCAATCAAATGCTATTCCAAAAAAAGCTGCCAACAGCCATTTTTGCAGCTTCAGATAATTTGGCGATTGGTGCGATAAGTGCTCTAAGTGAACAGGGAGTAAGAATTCCAGAGGATATATCAATCGTCGGTTTTGACAATATTGCTGTATCGGAATATCTTACACCTGCGTTAACAACTATTGAACAGCCGTCTGTTCAAATTGGTGAAAAAGCTGCAGACATGTTATTAACAATACTAGACCATCAGCTTTTAGAACAAATGCATGTTGAATTAAATAGTAAGTTAATTATTCGAAATTCATGTAGAAGAATGAAGTACTTAGAAAGGGGGGATGAACCTAAATAATATTTTCGCTTAATTTTGAAAACAATGGGGGTTATGAGGATGAAAGTGGCAATTCAATTGTTTACTCTGAGAGATTCGTGCAAGGAAGATTTTGTTGGGACGTTAAAGAAAGTTGCTCAACTAGGATATGATGGAGTTGAGTTTGCTGGTAATTGGGGTGGCTTAGAGGCAAGAGAATTAAAGGCTCTACTTGAGGAAATGGGTCTCCAAGCTGCTGGGAGTCACGTACCGCTTCATATGCTTGAAAATGACCTTGATGAAGTAATTGAGTATCAAAAGCAAATTAATTGTCAGTACATTACTTGTCCAAACTTACCCGAAGATCGTCGCGGGGGGATAGAAGAATATTCACAATTGGCTAAGCTGTTAACTAAATTTGGGGAAAAATGTGCTGAGAATGGTATGAAATTTAGCTATCATAACCACGCATTCGAATTAGAGGATCTTGGTGGAAAGCAGCCATTGAATATCTTGTTAGATGAGTCGAGCCCAGAAGTAGTAAACGCGGAGTTAGATATTTACTGGCTTACAAAGGCTGGAGAAAACCCTGTAGAATGGATCGAAAAGTATAAAGGTAGAACGCCGCTTTTGCATTTGAAAGATATGACCACTGATGGAGAACAATTTTTCGCAGAGTTAGGAACAGGTGGGGTCGACCTTGAAAGTTCAATCCGTGCAGGAGTTCAGGCTGGCGTGGAATGGTTTATTGTTGAACAAGATCAAACGAAAAGAGATCCGTTTGAAAGTGCAACAATAAGTTTGAATTATTTAAAGAAACAACCTTCAGCGCCTAATTTGTAACCGGTTACATAAAACTGGTTCTATTCTTTATTCACGTCACTCTATGAATCGTTGAAAAAAATTCAAAGAAAAAAGGGGACTCTAATATGAAAAGGAAATTTCCAATATTAATCTTATTTACGCTTATTCTTTCAATCTTTCTGACCGCTTGCGGGGGTGGATCTGGTCAAGAATCGTCCTCTGAACCAACTAACGATGATAGCAACACTAATTCGAGCGGGAATGGTTCAAATGTAGAATTGGATTTCTGGTATATTGATCCGGGTGAAAAAGAACAGGTATACCTTGAAGCTGTTGCACGATTTGAAGAGAACAATCCTGGAGTAACGGTTAACTCATTGAGAATTCCAAACGATGATTACAAGCAGCGAATGGTGGTTGCCATGTCTGGTGGAAATCCCCCTGATGCTTTCGTCTCTTGGGGAGGCAGTTGGTTGCAGGAATTTGCAGATGCTGGTCAAGTTCTAGAATTAAATGACACAGATATCGATTTTGACTTATATTTAGAGACGGCACTTAACAATGCCACTTTTGATGAGAAAATCTACGGATTGCCATTAGGCATAAGTCAAACGCTTTTCTGGTATAACAAAGAACTATTTGCAGAGCACGGATTAGAAGCTCCAGAAACATATGAAGAGTTACTGCACGTGATTGATGTATTAAATGAAAATAACATTATACCGATTACATTAGCGAACCAAACAAAATGGCCGGGTGCATATTACTTAATGTACTTTGCTGACCGTCTTGGTGGAGAAGAATTATTCTTAAGTGCTTATAACCGTGAGGGCAAAGGTTTCGATGACGCTGCATACGTAAGAGCTGGAGAATATATTCAAGAGTTAGTTGATCGAAACGCGTTCAACCCTGGTTTTAATGGAGTTCCATATGATGCAGGACAAGGCAGACAATTGATGTATTCTGGTCAATCAGCGATGATGCTTATGTCAACTGCCTTTATCAATAATATTCGTCAAGAAGCACCTGATTTTGAGGAAAAAGTCGACTTCTTCCCATTCCCTACTTTACCAGATGGAAACGGAGATCCTACAAACCTTGGTGGAGCTACATCACCGGTTTGGTCTGCGTACTCTCAAACCGAGCATCCAGAATTAGTGATTGAATTGCTAAAAGAGTTAGGTAGTGTCGAAACAGCTACAGAGTATGAGAATCGTACAGGAGCTACTTCAGGACTTAAAAACATTGAAACTGACGACGTATTTGTTCAGAAGTTTGCTGAGGTAGCTGCAAATGCAAACGACATTCATATGCCTTATGACCAAACACTTCCACCAGCCCTTGCTGAACTCCATAAAGACACAACACAAGAGCTATTAGGTAAAACAATGACACCAGAAGAAGCTGCTGAAAAAATGGAACAAAAAGCAAAAGAAGTCCTTGAGTAATAAAACGGAAGAAGAGAGGGGGGCTACCCCTCTCCCTTAAAAAGGAGTGAATGCAGTGAAAACAGCTCTTAACCAAGATACCGTCATCAGTCCTGTTGTAAATAAGGATAAACGAAAAAAGGCAAAAACGATTCTATTATTTGTATTGCCTGCGCTATTAGTTTACTCCGTTTTTATTCTCTATCCGATCATCGCGACGTTTAATTATAGTATGTATGACTGGAATGGGGTACAAGCGCATAAAGAGTTTATCGGACTTGCTAATTATGCCTCGCTTTTTGCAGATGCTACATTTTGGCAAGCATTGAAAAACAACATGCTTCTCGTTTTAGTCTCTGTCTTTATTCAAATTCCTTTAGGCCTAGTTATGGCATTGGTTCTTTTTAGTCCGGTTATGGGAAAAAAGTTTTTAAATGTGATTTTCTTTTTACCGTATTTAATGTCAACGGTTGCCATTGGTTTACTTTGGATTTTTATGTATGATCCAATCAATGGTCCAGTCAATCAGCTTGTACAAATGTTTGGATTTAATTCAGTCCCTTGGTTAGCTGATAAAAATACAGCTATGATTGCTATATTAATTGTCGTTGTTTGGCAGTTTTCTCCTTTTTATATGATTCTTTTTAAAGCTGCAATGGTTGGGATCCCTGATGAGCTATATGAAGCTGCTAGCATAGATGGTGCAAATGGGACGCAAAAATTCTATTATATTACGTTGCCGGCTCTTATTCCTACGGTTGTTACTTCCTCTATTCTAGCTATTGTAGGGTCTTTAAAAGCATTTGATATTTTCTACATAATGACCGGCGGTGGTCCGGGAGGCGCGACGGAGATACTCGGGACCTACATGTATAAACAAGGATTCATTCATTTTAGTATGGGGTATGCCAGTACGATTGCAGCAGTCATGTTCCTAATTGCATTTGTTTGTGTCGTGATTATTCAGATCATTGAGCACCAACGAAAGAAGCGGGGGTTATTTACATGAATCCATTACAGCTAAGTAAGAGAGTTCTATTATATGTGCTAGCGATCTCCCTTTTAATTTTTACGTTTTATCCGTTTATGTATATGATTGGTACATCCTTTAAAAGTATGAATGAATTTTTCAGCAATCCTTTCTCGATTTTCCCTAGTACATTTACGATTGAACATTATTTTTCCGTTTTCGGGATGGGATTAACGAATTATTTTCTTAACAGTATTATCATCACGGTATCAGCTGTCATTATTACGGTAATGATCGCATCACTTGCAAGTTATCCGTTAAGTCGGATGAAATTCCGCTTAAATCGTCCATTATTTCTACTTTTCGTTGCTGGAATGATGCTTCCTATTCATGCAACGTTAATTCCAATCTTTGTGTTGACACAAGGAATGGGGATTTACGATACATTGTTTGCTTTACTAGGTCCGTATGTAGCATTTAGCTTGCCTATTTCGATTTTTATATTAACGCAATTTATGCAAGAGATTCCAAAGGAACTAGAAGAAGCGGCACAAATTGATGGAGCCAATCACTGGAAAATTTTTTGGAAGGTGATCTTCCCGAACATTGTTCCTGCCATTTCTACAATTGTCATCTACAATTTCGTTTTCCTTTGGACAGAATTTATCTTTGCCTTAATTTTAATTACGAGTCCAGGTAATATGACATTGCCTCTAGGTTTACAGAACTTCTATGGCGAATTTGCGATTAATGTTCCTGGCTTGATGGCAGCATTAACCCTTGCAAGTTTACCTGTATTGCTTTTATTTATACTCGCACAAGAACGAGTAGTGAAAGGGCTTACAGGAGGCGCGGTGAAGGGTTAACCTTGGGAAGAACTATAAATGTTAGTAAATTCATATAATCCATTAGGAGGAATCTACTTGGAAAAAATTAGAGTAGGAGTAATTGGTTGCGGGAGTATTGCTCAAAAACGTCATCTTTTGGAATATGCAGGAAATGATTTGGTAGAAATTATAGCGGTGTGTGATATAAATGAGCAGCGCGCAATAGATGTTGCTGCACAGTATGGTGTGAGAGCTTACACTGATTACAAAGAACTATTAGTTAATAAAGAAATAGAAGCTATCAGTGTTTGTTTACCAAACTATCTTCATGCTGAAGTATCAATTGCCGCATTAAATAGCGGGAAGCATGTGTTGTGTGAAAAACCGATGGCTACTTCTAAAGAAGGAGCGGAAGCGATGATTGCTGCTGCCCGTGACAATGGAAAGAAGTTAATGATTGCTCATAATCAACGCTTTGTTTCTTCACATGAAAAAGCAAAGAAGCTAATAGAATCAGGCGAAATCGGAAAAGTGTATAGTTTCCGCACAACCTTTGGCCATGGTGGTCCAGAAGGTTGGAGCATTGATGGGAAAGAAAGCTGGTTCTTCAGAAAAGAGGAAGCTTTTATTGGAGCAATGGGAGACCTTGGCGTTCATAAGTCAGATTTAATCCGCTATATTCTTGGCAAAGAAGTAGTAGAAGTGGGCGCAATGGTTGAAACAAATGCAAAAGAAGATTCATCAGTGGATGATAATGCTGTGTGCATTTTGAAGCTAGAGGATGGGATTATCGGAACACTGACAGCAAGTTGGGCATATTCCCCTCAGTCAGATAACTCGACCATTATTTATGGCGAAGAAGGAATTATTCGATTAGAAGATGACCCAGACTATTCGCTTATCCTCCAGAAAAAAAATGGAGAAACAGTAAAGTACGAATTAGCAAAGATTCAGTCAAATGAAGAGGGAGGACAAACAAAGACTCATGTAATTGACAACTTTATTGATTGCATAGTTAACGATACACCATCACCTGTTTCTGGAGAAGAAGGGTTTAAATCGCTAGCGGTCATTTTGGCGGCATTAGAATCAAGGGAAACTAAGACCATTGTTGATTTAAAACAGAAACTGGAACAGGTCAAACTTTGACAATATAACTAGTTAGTTCAAAAATAAGATTTTAATAGGGTCTGTCTGATTAGCTTTCGTAAACACAAGAATCTGTTTGTTGCAAAGCGATTAGGCAGGCCAATTATTTTAAGCCAGCTTTCTACAAAAGAAGGTTGGGTATGTACAAAACTAGTTTTATGATGAGTTATATTTACGAACCTTGATTGAAATACTATGAAGTTAGTTAGATGTAAATGAAAGGCATATCAAGGTGAAATGAAGGAAGAAGGGAATGCGATGTTCGTTTTAACATCCTTTAATTTTCTTTTTTACGCGGTCTATTCCATTATTATCTTTTTTCTGCCTCTTTATCTTCGAGCAAAAGGGTTAATGACAGTAGAAGTCGGACTCGTTATGGCTACTGGAGCTCTAGTATCGATCTTTGCGCAGCCGTTTTGGGGAATTATAAGTGATCGAAAAAAAACGGTTAAACGAATCCTTCTGCTTATCTTTTTCTCTGCTGCAATCATCAGCATTCCACTTTTTCTTGCAAATAACTTCCTCTTAATATTGATACTAATGTTTATTTTTATGTTTTTTTTATCTGCGGCGGTCCCACTAACCGATAGTCTAACTTACAGATATGCCCAGATTAAAAGGAAAAACTTTGGCTCTATTCGTTCTTGGGGAGAGATAGGGGTTGCTGTTTCTGCACTTTGCGTGGGTTTATTAATTGAAACGATAGGGATCAGATATTTAGGATTTATTTATGTCACTCTCGTTTTTATTTTACTTGGCTTAACATCTCTAGTATCAGATGTTGAAAATAAAGTAGAACCTGTGACAAAGGAAAAAGTATTACATTTGTTTACAAATACAAAAGTAATCTGGTTTCTATTTTTGGTGTTACTGATTGCTATTCCTCACAGAATGAATGATAGTTTATTAGCGATATATTTAGCTGATTTAGGGGCGAAAGAGTCTCATATTGGTAGAGCTTGGACTGTTGCAACATTATGCACCGTTCCTGTTTTAACTGGAATGGCCTATCTCATTCGGCGCTTTAATGAATTTGCATTATTTGTTATTGCTGGATTTATGTATTCACTAAGATGGATTTTATATAGCTTTGCGACAGAGCCAATTACATTAATTATCTTTCAAATTATGCATAGTTTAACATTCCCGGTAGTGTTTGTTTCAGCGATTACGTATCTAGTACGCATTATCCCAGATGAACTAAGAGCCACAGGTCAAACTATGTTTGCAGCTATATTTGGGGGTGTCGCAGGTATTATTGGAAGTTCAGTAGGAGGTTGGATTTATGATTTTTATAGTCCACAAGCAGCGTATTATTCAGGTAGTATGTTAGCTCTTATTGGTGCGTTGGCATCATTCCTAACTTATTTATCCCTTGTTAAAGATCGCCGATCGAAAGTGGGAAAGAGTCGTAAACATGAAGTTTTGTAGTAAATAGAAAAAGTTTAAGACCTTTTTGAGTATATGCTCAATTGTTAGAAAGGTTCCTATCCTTCATTCATGAAGAGTAGGAACCTTTTTACAGAGGTTTTCGGATAACGGATTAGCCCGCTTTACGAAGATGTTACCGCAATTTTATTGATCCCTGAAGATTTCACGTACCGTTCCCTTCAAAAAATGTTATTAAATGAAGGGGATGGCAGTGAACTGAAAATGACTGTGAAGGACTATAGTTCGATTCGAACAGATGTATTTCTAACCATTGTGAATCGATATGTTCATACAGTGAATTTTGAAAGGGCAATAACTCAAACGTTACTAGAATTGGGCCATGGGGATGTTTTGTCAGATCGAACTAATAGAGAGGTGATGGAGGCTCAGGAGTTTGGAGGGGTAGAATCCATTTCTGCTCGTGAGCCGATCACATCTTTCCAATACTATACAATCAGTATGGCGGTGATGTTTGTATTATTTGTTGGATCGACGATTGCAAGCAAAGCTTATATGGAAAAAAAGCAGCATGTGTTTAATAGAATCATACTTGCGAACCATCATCCGATTGTTTATTTAGGCGGAAAAATAATTTCGGCAACTGTCATTTCGTTTTGCCAACTGATCATTCTTTTTCTTGTATCAACCTTGGCCTTTCGAACATTTCCCCTTGATGAACCTGCATTTTGGGGAGGGATGGCTATCATTGCCATCATTCTCGCAATCTGTGTGGGTGGGTTTGCTTCATTATTAACAGCGCTAACGGTGAAATATGAAAATGATGCCCTTAATCATATTTTTTCTGGTGGAATTGTGACGTTACTTGCCTTTGCTGGAGGAAGCTTCTTCCCAACATCTGAAATGCCCACAATGATCGGAATTATAGGGAATTGGACACCAAATGGCGCGGCATTGACTGCATTTTTAAAGTGGATGCAGGAGCTTGATATGACGACGATTCTCCCTTATTTATATCGAATCGCAGCGTTGGCCGCCATGTTAATAATAAGCAGTATTCTTATCTTCTCAAAAAGGAGGTCGTTGTAGATGAAATCCGTATTTTTATTACAGTGGCAACGATTACGCCGTTCTCCTATACTCGTTCTCTCATTCCTCGGATTGACCATTTTGTTCGTATCTTTTCTAGCAGGATTTGGTGGACCGAACGGCAAAATTACGATTTACACCTACGGAGACCCTTCCTTGGAAGAAGACAAAAGAGTGGAGTGGCTAGATCGATTAAATGAAGCGGAGAATATGACCTTTCGCTGGGTAGAAGAATCAGAAGCTCACGAAGCGGTTTCTAGTGGGGATGCTGGACTTGCGCTGAAGTTAATGAACGATGACTATCGAATTTTCATCGCAGTACAGGAGCCATCAAGTGTAACAGTGGAAACCTATGTGTATCAGGTATATTTGGAGGAGTTGAGGTTACAGGAAATAGCATCGCAGGTAGACGCAGATGAATTCCGTACTGAACTAAAACGGTCTCTGAATGAACCTAGCATAAAGGTGGTAACTGACTCCTTAAGTGGGGAAGAGAGCTCATTTATCTATGATGACCAACTTCACGTGTTGTTTGGGATGACTTTATTCTTCTCCATATACACGATTATGTTTAGTTTAATGAATGTGGCGGAGGAAAAAAGAGTCGGGACCTGGGACCGTCTCATCGTATCACCACTGCACAAATGGCAGATTTATTTGGGACAGTTGCTTTACTGCTTTGTGATTGGATATGTTCAAATTCTCGTTGCTTTCCTATTTTTCAAAGTTATATTTGGATTTGATTTGGGACAGCGGTATGGTACTCTTTTGCTTGTCATCGCTTGCTACACGTTTGCAATTGTGAGTCTAGGGATGCTGGTCATGGGGCTAGTGAAGAGATCTCAGCAAATGCAGGCAGTCATACCCATTCTCGCTACGGCGATGGCTATGCTAGGTGGTGCGTACTGGCCAATCGAGATTGTGACAAATAACATCATGATTGCTTTAGCGAAAGGGATGCCAATTTATTACGGACTAGATGCCTTAAAAGGGGCTTCCATCTATAACCTAGGATTCCCTGAACTGTTACAGCCCATATCAATTATGTTATTATTTGGCGTGGTTTGCATGGGGATTGGAATCAACCTGATGGAGCGCCGAGCTTAGAAATAGTATTTTATATTGTGAAAAATAGAGGGACGGAACTAATTTTTTTATAGACTTTTGTAGTATCGGAGAATTTGTTTAGTTCAGAGGGTAAGTTTTTCGGATTGGGTTGGTATCTTTAGAATGATACAATCACATTAAATTGCTTTGATTGAACAATAATCCTTGTACTTTCACGAGTTATTCTTTTATAAAGGATTTGTCCTGGACAAATCCTTTATTTTTTCTGTACCTAGTTGCTTAATGTTGTTTATTCGGTAATTTCTTCTCTGGATGCCCTTTGCCTTGACGTTGTCTATTTTGTTCATCCTTTTGTTGCTTGTCGTGTAGTTTGTCGATAAATTGTTTTGTATCTTCCATCACGCTTCATCCTTCCTTATCTTTATTTGCTTTAATAAGGTTCCCTATTGAGGGAAAAACATGTATTGATCTGAGTTAATGAAAGACAAAAGCAGTGAGAAATGTAGGGGAAGTGTCTTTCATAAAGCAAATGAAAGACAAAAGCAGTGAGGAATGCAGGGGGAAACTCCTTCATAAAGCGGATGAAAGACAAACCCGAATAGAAAAGCGGGGTAAGTGTCCTTCATCAAGCCGGTGACGGACAAAACTGATGAGAAATACGGGCCAAAAGTCCTTCATAACTCTAATGTGAATTATATTTGTTGGAGGTAGCTGCTTTAATAAACTTTCGGGACCGTTGAACAGTTATTAATCTAATAAATGACCTTTAGATGTGCTACTATCGAGCAAAATCTAATAGTAAATCGTCTGTTTTAACTTGGGATAAAAAAGATTTAAAAGAAGTTGGAATGCAAATACAACATTTCGGAAAAATTTTTGTAATACAAGTCCTATTCTATCCACTAAAGTTATCAATGGAACGAAAAAAGAAGATCCCTGTTTATCGTATAACAGAGATCATCTTTGCTAGAAGTTTAGGCTTTTAATAGTGTTCTTATTACTACCCAGCCTTCGCTTCTTTCGTAGATTCAACAGAAGGTCCTATTTTTTGTTCGATAGCCATCTGCTTTGCAATCTTTGGTGCACTCCATAGTGGTGGAAGTAGCAATATGGATACTGGTACGGCTGTTACAACTATAAAATTTTGTAATGCCTGTATACTTCCTTCTCCAATGGTTAGTAGTACGACAGATAATATACCGAACAAAATCACCCAAAAGACTCTCATCCATTTTTGTGGATGATCTGTACCTTGTAAGGTTACTGCTACTGTATATGATATGGAATCAACGGTAGTCGATACAAACACAATACTAACGATTAAGAACCCAATAGCCAACCATAATCCCAAGGGTAGCTGGTCCATAATGGCCATTACGGTCGCGGGCATTCCGCCATCATTTAATGGGTTTGAAATGGAACCAGGATTATTCAGTTCTTGAGATAATCCAGTACCACCAACAACGGCGAACCAGAAATTACTAACGAGTGGAGCAATAATAGATACTGCTACAATAAGCTCTCTGATCGTGCGACCACGCGATATTTTACTAATGAAAATAGCCATCATGGGTGCATACCCTAGGAACCAGCCCCAGAAAAAGATCGTCCAATAACCAAGCCAAGCTTGATCCGCGCGATATAAATTCATGGCGAAAAAATGCTGTAATTGAAAAGCTTGAGCACTAATAAAAGAATCTATTAAAAACATGGTTGGGCCAATGATGAGAATGATTGCTGTTAATAAAACAACAAATATAACATTTAAACGACTTAAGAATTGAATTCCTTTGTCAACGCCACTTGCTACAGATATAGCAGCAATTACGATTAATGCTCCAACAATGATTATATTCGTAGTCAACGTATTTGGAATATCAAATAAAAAATGAAGACCATATCCTATTTGCAGGCCTAAAAATCCGATAGGACCCATTGTACCTGCAGCAACTGCAATAATAGAAACGATATCGGCAGTTGAACCAATAATACTTTTATTAAATATTTTTTCTCCGAAAATCGGATATAAAATGGCACGTGGTTTAAGTGGATATCCTTTATGATAATGTGCATTCATGAGGACAATGGTGGTTAACGTACCTAAACACGCCCAAGCTAGGAAGCCCCAGTGGACAAAGCTTTGGGATAAAGCCGGTATGATGGCCTCAAGTGGTGTCATTTCATCATTGGCAAACAACGGTGGAGTTGTAACAAAATGATAGATTGGTTCTGATGCAGCCCAAAAAACACCCCCACTAGCTAGAAGCGTACATAGAATCATAGAAATCCAACGAAAATAACTATTTTCAGGTTTCTCCATTTTTCCTAACTTCACATTTCCATATTTAGAAAAAGCTAAAATCATCCCGATTACAAAATTCCCTAGTAATAATAATTGCCAATAAGCACCAAAAAATGTGACTGACCAATTGAAGGATTCCGTTACCCAACCTTCAACCATATCAATGTCAATGAGTGAAAAAATAACAAAGAGGAGTAAAAAACCTCCACTAACAGCAAATGTAGTCCAGTCCGTTTTCAAATTCTTAATCGTATTCATTCTTTTCCTCCTATAAAGTATAACGAAGTGAGAACGTTATTCTACTCTTTTATTGATTATCCGTGATGTCTGGAGAAAAAGATTACGGAACGAAAGGGCCACTTGCTCTTTTTCTAAACGGTATACACCTATAATAGTCGTCTAAGATAATTTCACCTACCATTCTATATATTTATTTAACTATAAATACCCATTAAATACCCTAATAGTTCGAATGTTAAACAGCTTAATATTATAATAATAAAATATTACTCAGTCAAACCTTTTAGCTTTTGAGGGAAAGTTATGATGTGAAAGATGGAAAGGAAGTTAGGCGTTGATGCAACTATCGAAGGAGAAGGATGCGCGGAGATGGAATCTAATGTCTCGATAAATTATTTTCAAAACAATGTTAAATTAGAGATGTTATACTAAACTTGAGATACCCAATTGCCTTTCAATTAGACGATTAGAAGGTTTTGTGTTATTTATTTACATATAGAACTTAAGCTATATCTTGGCAATCAACATTGCTTTTAATAGGCTAAAGGAACTCTTCTATACAACATAAATTATATTGGAGGGAACAACATGGAAGTTTTTTCAGAGTATTTAAAGGGGATTGAAGAGCCGTTTCAACGAGATAGAATGGAAGAAGTGTTTACTTGGATAACAAATAGCTATCCAAATTTGAACAAGGAAATTAAATGGAAGCAACCGATGTATACCGATCATGGTACATTTATTATTGGCTTTAGTGTCTCTAAGAAGCACTTAGCTGTCGCCCCTGAAAGTGTGACGATCACTCATGTAGAGGATGATATCGTGAAGGCCGGATATGACTACACAAAGGAATTGATACGTATTCCTTGGAACGGTTCGGTTGATTATTCACTACTTGAGAAAATGATTGAGTTTAATATTTGGGACAAGGCGAACTGTACTACTTTTTGGAGAAAATAGAAAAATAAGATAGCCCTTGAAGGTATTTGAGGGCTTCTCTGTGTAATAGGAACAGAGAATACACCTACTTTAGATCATTGTATTTTTTTGGTGTTAAAATCGCTGAGATTGCGAAGTAAGAGCGTTGAATCAGAGTTTAATTGAAGTAGTAGTGTCACCATGTTATTATAAAATGAGTAGAATGACAGTCAGTCATTTTGATTTTAAGGAGGAATGATAAGTGGGGATAGATAATAAGTATGAAATGATTGTAAATGCATCAATAAAAGTGATGAAAGAAAAAGGGTTTGAAAAAGCATCCGTTTCACAAATCGTGAAGGAAGCAGGGGTTGCTCAAGGGACCTTTTATCTATACTTTGATTCCAAAAGTGCTGTAGTACCAGCTATTGCAAAACGAATACTAAATACTCTTTTTACACAGGTAAAGGAAGTTCATCATCAGGATACTAATATTTTTGATACGATAGATGCGGTTGTCGATATAACTTTTAAGATAACAAGAGAGTACAGAGAGTTAATTTTATTCTGTTATTCTGGGTTGGCGTATTATCACTCACTTGAAACTTGGGAGGAAATTTACCAACCCTATTATAGTTGGCTTGAATGTCAATTAAAGAGTGCAAAGGAAGCTGGATTATGTACGTCCAAAGTTGAGTTGGGACCTTTAGCAAGAATGATTATAAATGTGATTGAAACCTCTGCAGAAGCTTTTTATCTTTCTAATCAGGGTAACAAGGCAACCGCTATAAACAAGGACCAAGTTGTAATGTTTATAAAAAGTTCACTGACTGACTATCATTCATAATTAATTTTTTTGAGGTGCTATATGTTTAAATCATTTGCTGGAGAGAAAAATTTGTTGAAGATATCCGTATTTGTTGCGCTTTTCTTTGCAATATTTGGGGTCGTTTGGGGGAGTTTGGTTTCTTCTCAGATAATCTTTTTTGATGGATTGTATTCCTTAGTAAGTGTTATGTTGTCACTCCTATCTCTCCTTGTAGCGCAATTTATAAAAAAAAATGACAGAATGAGGTTCCCATACGGAAAAGAAATGTTAGAGCCAGTTGTCATTATTATTAAATATGGAGTCATTTTCCTTCTTTGTATCATCACCCTTATAACAGCTATCGTATCCCTTTTATCTGGAGGTCAAGATACAAGGGTAGGGCCGGCTCTTATTTTTGCCTTCGTTAATACAATTGGTTGCGTTGCGGTGTTTATTTTACTAAATAAAAATAAAGATAAATCAGGATTTATTAAGGCTGAGGCGAATCAGTGGAAAATGGATTCATTAATAAGTGGTGCCGTTCTTTTCGGGTTCATTTCAGCAGTTCTCATTTCTTATACACCTTATGAATATTTAGTTCCTTATGTTGACCCAGTAATGGTCTTAATTGTTATTGGTTACTTCCTCAAAACTCCAATTGTTGAAATGACCAAGGCATTTAGGGAAGTGCTTGAGATGTCGCCAGACCAAAGCATTGAGGCAAAATTTAAGAAAGTAATAACTCCCATTGAAAAGAAGTACCAAATTAGTGAGTCAATATTACGTATTGCTAAAGTCGGAAATAAATTATTTATAGATATAGATTTCATCCTTGGTCCTCAATCAAAAATGGTAACAATTGCTGATCAAGATAAGATACGGGAACAAATTATTCAGCATACAAGAGATTTAGTATATAAAAAATGGCTCACTGTCTCATTCACCAATGATAAAAAATGGGCGCAAAAGGATCTTGCTTAATAATGAGAAAGTAGCATGATTTACCAGAAAAGGTTAAATAATACTTGAAAGAATAAGGAGACAATTACGTTTATCGTGTGATTGTCTCTTCTTCGTATATCACCATTACGATGCAAGTGGTGGCTTCCATTTTGGAAGACTATTGTGAAGAATTAATGTAACAATAGTATAAACCTAGTCCAAGATACAATTGTGGACAGACACTCTTATCTAGACATTCCATATTATGTTACAAGCATTTAATCGTCTAAAGGGCTAAGGGATACTTGATAAAATGATAAATCATTGTTTCAAATTTCACAAAAAAATAAGTAGTCCATATCGATTACTTTCAATATAATAGATTTACTAACATAGATTTTTCATATTTTCACATGATGATAAAAAACGAGACACTGCTTATGAAGGGAGCTAAGTTTATGTTTGAAAAACTATTTTCATCAATCGGAATTGGATCTTCGAAAGTAAATACGATATTATTTGATAATATAGTTGAACGAGGCAAAGAAGTAAAAGGTGAGGTTCACATTTTTGGTGGCAAAGCGGAACAAACGATTACAGAAATATATATTCATATCGATACAGAATTCAATAAAGAGGACGTGGATATGACAGAATTCCGTCATATTACAGAACCTATTTTAGAAATCAAAATCACAGATCCTGTAGTGATTCAACCAAATGAAGAAAAGCTGATTCCGTTTTCGTTTGTTTTGCCTTATTATGCGCCTATTACGTTCAAAGAGCAAAGAATTCACATTCAAACGGAGTTAGATATTAATTTCTTTAATCATCCTGTAGAAGATCATTACTTTATTGTGAAAGATTCATTTATTGATGAAATATTCAGTTTTTTCAGAGAGCGTGGTTTTCATCATACAAGTAAAAGTGGACTTTGCAGACATAAATTCCCAACTGATGATAATCCAACCCACTGCATGCAAGCCTTTCATTTAACGAATGGTCAAGGTGGAAAGATTTACTTTGTTGGAAACGATCGTAACTTTGATATTTATGTTAGTGAAAATGATCATATCTCGCACTTATCGATCAATAGAGACGAAGATCTTTATAAGCAATTGGGGAATTTTTCAAGTACGATACGGAGTTAGTTTTAATATAATAAAGCCCCTCTCAAGTCTAGCTAATTTTAAGGGGCTTTTCATTTTTAGATATTTTGCAAGTCTTTGAAGAGGAATCTTTACTCAAAGCTACTAATAAAATCATTAAAATGATACAAGTGGTACCCAACCATTGAAACGTGCCAAAGGGGTCTTTTAACCAAAAGACGGTTGTGAAAACAGCCGCTAATGGCTCAGTGCTTCCAAGAAGACTGGATTCTTTAGCTTGTAAACTTTGCAAACTTTCTATATAAAACCAAAATGCGATCATTGTGCCAAAAATGATAACGAAAAGTAAGTATAAATACGCTTCTACTGGCAAAGATGCAAAGTCCATTTGCCAAGGTGGATGAACAAAGCTTAGCGCGAAACTACCGATAATCATGGCCCAACCAACAATGACTAGGGAATCGTATTCTTTTAATAAAGGGATGGCATATAAAGTATAAAAGGCTAATGCGACTCCTGATAACACACCCCAAATGATGGCGGGGGTTGGTACGGATAATTGCGTGAGTGAGCCGTTTGTTAATAAGAAAAAGCACCCAACTAATGCGAGAGAAACGGTTACCAAATCTCTTCGTGTTAGGACAGCTTGTTTGCGGAAAATCAAATAAATGATAATCATAACAGGTGCTAAGTATTGTAATAACGTTGCAACTGCAGCGTTGCCATGATGAATGGAAGCCATATATGTGTATTGAACTGCCAGCATGCCGAGTAACCCGAAGATTATTAATTGAATAGCTGTCCTTCTATTTTTCCAAACATCCAATATTTGAGATCGGTCTTTTCGAAAAAACTGCACTGTTAAGAGTAATAACCCAGCGATGAGTAACCTGCTTGTCACAAGCCAATCAACACTAACTTCAAAATCTTGAAAAAGCTTTTTTGAAACAGTACCTCCAATTCCCCAAAATAATGCCCCTGTGATAACAAGAAATATGCCTTTTTGTCTACTCATATTTGATCCACCTTAAATATAAAAATAGTGTTACAATACTTCATATGATAAGTGAATGACCGTTTAAATAATATCGGAATTGAGTAAAAAAGTATAAGGATATTGAGGTGGTAATATGCAAATAAAAGATTTTATGATTGACCAAAATCTAAAGGAATTAACAGAACACCGTACTGTTATGTTGCCTTTTGCATGTTACGAAACAACGATTAACAAAAATATAAATGAACATATACCCCTACATTGGCATGATGAATTACAGTTTATTCTCGTTAGAAAAGGGGAAGCGTCTTTCCAAGTAAATGAAGAGAAACTGACTGTTCGGGAAGAGGAAGGGCTATTCATAAATAGTGGTTGTCTTCATATGGCGAAAGATCAGATTGATTCAGGCTGTGTTTATATTTGTTTAAATGTTTCTCCAAGTTTCATCTTATCTCAAGAACTTTATACAACCTTTGTAACCCCGTATATTCAGGCGACTAATCTACCTTATTTACACTTGGTTCCGAAAGAACTTTGGGCAAAAAATATTTTAGACTCTCTGATGAAAATTTATCAATTAACAAAAGAAAATCAACCATACTATGAAATCGACATCAGCGTACATCTAACATTAATGTGGAAGAACCTAATTATGAATGGTGTCCAACTAGAATATGAACAAAAGGAAATGATAAAGAATCAACGAATGAAACAAATGTTAAATTGGATACACACACATTATGCGGAGAAGATTCTGTTAGACGATATTGCACGAGCTGGCGAGTTAAGCCGCTCGGAATGCTGTCGATACTTCAAACGAATTTTAAAGAAAACACCCTTACATTACGTAACGGATTATCGAATTCAAAAAAGCCTATTTTTACTCCAACAATCAGAATCCAATGTTACTGAGGTTGCTTATCAAGTTGGTTTTAATAGTACAAGTTATTTCATTGATCGATTTCGACAGTCAATGAACATGACCCCCTTAGCGTATAAAAAATATAAAATAGCTGATTTAATAGGTGAAGGAGTATAGTTAGAGTAACGGGTTTATTTGAATAAAGGTTATCATTTTAATGATTTTTTGGTGTCCAATACAACATAAATGGAATGAATAAACATTGCATAGACGATCACTTTTCTGGGTGATCGTCTTTTCTTATTTGACAGATAAAATGTATGACTAATTTAGCTGGTTTATTAAACGCAATTGGTAATATAAGAAGGCAAAAGTAATAACTGTAAGTTCTAATGGAGATAACTATCATGAACTCATGCAGCAAATCTTATTCTGCTAATCCACTCCAAAAAAGGAATAGGTGAATCATATGGAGATTTTAAAAGAATCAGCTATTATATTAGCTAGAATTATTACGATCTTTCCGTTATTTTTATTAATAACACAGTATATGGGCAAACGTTCCATTGGAGAAATGCCTATTTTTGATTTTCTCATTATTATGACATTAGCCAATGTGGTGGGAGCTGACATTGCAGATCCAAATGTAAATCATGTTTATACTTATTTAGCTATTATCGTTATTCCATTGATACAAAGATTAACGGCCCACTTATCCATTACGCATCGGAAAATAGGGAAAAAAATAACGTTTGAACCTACGTTAGTCATACAAGATGGGAAGCTCTTAGTGGAAAATTTAAAAAGGATTAGATATACCATCGATAACGTGTTACAAATGTTACGACAAAAAAATATTTTTGATATAAGTGAGGTGAAAATTGCTATTATCGAAGCAAATGGGCAAATAAGTGTATTAAAAAAAGAAAATAAATTGGGAGTCACCATTGAGGATATAAATGTAGAAAAGAAAAGTAAAAGTTTGTCTTATCCCTTAATTGTAGAAGGAAAAATTTACGAAGATATCTTAACCTATTTAGGCTTAAACCGACAATGGTTAATTGCTGAATTGCATAAAAGACAGGTTGCACAAGTAAATCGAGTCTTCTTCGCTTCCATTAATGATGACCAAGAACTTCACGTTTCCCTAAAAAATGAACAACAACACATGCCACCAATATACAACTAACTGAGGATTCGTTCCGAAATTGTTATTTGCTAGCAGTAAAGTCCTTTATATTAAAGGGCTTAGTGAAGGATGTACTAGAGCTAGAGACGAGAAGCGTTAAATAAGCTACATACAATTCATATAACTGATGAAAGACAAAATCGATAAGAAATACGGGGGGAAGTGCCTCTCATAAAGCCGATGAAAGACAAAACCGATAAGAAATACGTGGAAAGTGTCCTTCATAAAGCCGATGAAAGACAAAACCGATAAGAAATAAGGTAGAAGTGACCTTCATAAAGCCGATGAAGGACAAAATCAATAAGAAATACCGTGGGCAAGTCTTTCATAAAAATCTAAAAGTAGAAAAGTCTCTGTCAAATAAATTGACGGAGACCTTTTTATTTTATCTTCTGATAGGGGTAGAGGATAAAACTTTTCCCAGTATCCATTTTAGGTAGCAATAGTATTGGTATCACCTTGACTCAGATAACCTATTTCGTGAATTAAAGCTCGTTCAGTTCCGGAAGGCTTTTGTGAAAGAATCTAGTTACGTGTAACATCAGTTTTCCAATTGCAGGAAACCCACTTTTTGTGTCAAATGTGTATTACATAAAACACCTGAAAAGGAGCGGGAGAGAATATGAAAACACGAGTAACTGAGATTTTCGGAATTAAATACCCAATTGTTCAGGGGGGACTTGCATACCTTGCTTATGCAGAACTGGCAGCTGCGGTATCCAATGCTGGTGGACTTGGGCAAATTACTGCAGCAACACTTGGTACACCAGAAAAATTGCGAGAAGAAATCCGTAAAGTACGGACTCTGACCAATCATCCATTTGGTGTGAATTTTGCAATTGCAAAGCACGACAACGGTGGAAACTATCAGGAATTGCTTGAAGTTGCAATCGAGGAAAAGGTACCAGCTATTTCATTAACGGGAGGGAATCCGCAACCTGTCTTTGATCGAATAAAAGGAGAAAATATTCGTACGCTTGTCCTTGTAGCAGGGGTTAGGCAAGCAAAAAAAGCCGAAGAATTAGGTGCTGATGCTGTGATGGCGGTTGGACAGGAAGGAGGAGGACATTTAGGCCGAGACGATATTGGTACAATGGTGCTTATTCCTCGTGTCGTAGATTCTGTATCAATTCCTGTATTGGCTAGCGGAGGTATTGGTGATGGACGTGGATTACTTGCAGGGTTATCCCTTGGTGCAGAAGGTATTGAAATGGGGACTCGATTTATTGCAACGAAGGAGTGCATTCAAGCGAACGAGAAATATAAACAGGCAATCGTTCATGCAAATGAAACAGATACAGTGATTATTAAGAAAACATTAGGTGCACCGGGACGAGTTCTAAAAAGTGATTTTACATTGAGTATTATAAAACGTGAACAGGAAGGTGCAACTTATGAAGACCTCAAAGATGTGATTAGCGGTAATGCAAATCTAAATTATATCTATAATGGTAATGATGTAGAAGGTTACGGATGGGCAGGGCAGGTAATTGGTCTAATCAAAAATATTCCAACCGTACAGGAGTTGTTTGATGGGATGGTGACTACAGCAGAAAAAGGATTGAGTCGTCTCGATAGTATTATCGGAGAGCAGGCATCTAGATAGAATGTTTTGGCTAGATTATTCAACTAATAAAAAAACGCTGCAATCTTATTCTTAATGATTGCAGCGTCTTGAAATATTTTACTAGATCACGCAGAGATTTCTTCGCTGGCGCGTTTATTTCCTTTATAGATAAAATAAAGAGCAATAATCATAAATAGTAATGCAAAATATCGTTTCATATCTAAAGGAATGACTAAACTATTGAACCAGCCGAAATGGTCAATAACAATGCCAATTACAAGTTGACCAATGATAACGGTAATGTTGGTTGCAATAACCCCAATTTTAGGAACAGCGGCGATAATAAAAAGTAAAAACATTACCCCTAAAAACACGGCGCTTAACTGCCATTTAGGTATCTCTAAAATGGCAAACATATTTCCATTACCAAAAAAGAGAATAAAAATGGCTAGAAACATAGTTCCAGTTAGAAAAGTTAAAAAGGTCGTTTCAATTGTCCCTGCTTTACGACTGAATGTACCATTAATAGCTGATTGTGCGCTTAATGTGATCCCACCTAAAAAGGTGAATAGAATCATTAATAAACCCATTTTTTTATACCTCCTAGTAAACTAAAACAAGTGCTATAATCATTGAGATAATAGCTACTACTTTTTCTTTATTGATTTTAGATCTCTTGCTTCCAAGCCACCCATAATGTTCAATCACCATACTCATGACCAATTGACCAATAATGACTGCAACCATAGTGATTCCAACACCAACAAATGGAACACTAATTACAATAGATGTTAAATAAACAACCCCCAAGACACCACCAAGTAGTGTCCATTTAGGTGCTTCAACGGCATAGGAAAGTTTACCTTTCCCAAAGAAAAGCCATAATAATCCGAGGATGATTGAACCCACAAAGAAGTTATAAAAACTTGTTTCGAGCTTTCCTATCGTTTTCCCTAATTCACCGTAAATAGCTCCTTCAAAACTGAGCGCTGCGCCTGCTAATAATGCTAATAAATATGAGATGTAACGCATTACATGAATTCCTCCTGAGTTCTTGATTTTTAGATATCTAGAATAATCGATATATCAATTCATAAAAAAACAGAAATCAACCCACTCAGATTTCTGTTTTAAGATATTCAGCAAACTGACGAATGGCTTCTTCGTTTCTTCGATAGTACGTCCACTGACCATAACGAACAGATTCAAGAAGACCAGCTTTCTGCATCATATTTAAGTAGTGAGATACCGTAGATTGAGAAGCTTCGGCTTTTTCTTGAATGTCTCCTACACATACTCCCCCTTTATAACTTACCTCCTTTGGCAGGTGAGCGCCTTGTTTAGGAAAATGCTTCTCTGGTTCCTTCAGCCACTGTAAAATGTTAAGTCTAGTTTTGTTTGATAACGCCTTAAATACATCGATTGGTTCCATAGGTCATATTATATATCGGATTTTTTCGATATGTCAATTAGCGGAAATCTTTCGTGAGGAATATGAATCAAACACTTTACGTATAAATACCAGACTTCAAAATCATTAGAAGTCTGGCTCTTTTTCAATAAACCCCTGGGAACCATCCGGGTGTATTGGTAATGATCTTCCATAATGGGTCAGGAACCACCAATTCTTTTTGTTTGCTCTTGTCTAGCTCTGTGACGATCTCGCTTTCTTTTCCTTCTGAAACTTTTTGGACCCAGTCTGGATCGATAATCAGCTCTCTCCCTAATGCTAGCAGAGGAACACCTGTGTCAAAGGCTTTACGAGCTTCTTCAGCAGAGTAAATGGACCCGACCCCAATGAGTGGGACGCGTTGATTGATGGTTTCAAGAAGATAGTCCATTCGCGTTTTATTGACATCCTCCACACCTCTCCTTGGCTTAGAAAAGAATTCAGTTAAGGAAACATGCAGATAATCTAACTCCTTATCGGCTAAGGTGTCGACTAGCTTGAGTGTATCGGCCATCGTAATTCCAGGTGTTTCTGGCTCTTCTGGAGAAAAACGATATCCGATGATAAATTCGGAGCTACCATGTTCTTTGACGACTTTTTTAACTTCATCGACGATAGCAAGAGGGAAGGCCATTCGTTTTTCTAAACTGCCGCCAAAACGATCTTCACGGAGATTTGAATGGGGCGAGAAGATTTGTTGAATTAAATAGCCGTTTGCTCCGTGAATTTCAATTCCGTCATACCCTGCTTCAATTGCACGCCGAGTCGTTTCGCCAAATGCATGAATGATTTCTTCCGCTTCAGCTTCGGTTAACGCTCTTGGTTTTACATCCGGTTCGTCTGTTGAAACTCCGCCTTTTTCTGCAGGGACGTCACTTGCACTGACAATTTCCCATTCGGACCAATTCCGGAGGACACATTCTTCCACCATGAAAGATTTGTAAAATGGCTTTTGCTCCTTGTCCTTTAATAGCATAGGCCAAGCGCTTTAAACTTGGAATATTGTTTTGATTCATGTTTAAAGTTCCTCCATTTTTGTTATCAGTCACATTTTGAGAGATAAAACTTTTAATATGCTAACCAAACAGATCAACTTTATGTAAAATGGTACAAGGGTCCTAATGTAATAATGTAGAACCATTAATAAATCTGAAATGAGGGATAATCATGTCAGTAATGAACCTGTTAGCTTCTCAGTTAGGTCGAAATGATGAAGAGCCGAATATTGAGCTAGCTCATAAGCTGGCTAAGGAAGAAAATCATGCAGCCATTAAAGAAATAATTGAAAACCTCTCTTGCAAGGATAAAAAGATTCAACACGATTGTATTAAGGTAGCGTATGAAATTGGACAAGTTAAACCAGAACTTATAGGCATGTATGCCATGAATTTTATAGAGTTGCTAAAAAGCCGCAATAACCGCTTGGTGTGGGGCGCAATGATGGCATTATCTACGATCGCTGAAGCAGCATCAGAAACCATTATGGCGCATCTTGACACATTAAAAAGTGCGATGAAAATAGGTTCAGTTATTACCAATGATAAAGGTGTCTTGACACTTGCGAAGTTAGCAGCCGTTAGTAAGGAAAACAATGATGCAATTTTTCCGTTCTTGCTCAATCACCTTGAGAATTGCAGAACAAAGGAAATTCCTCAGCACTCGGAAAGTACGCTCTTAGCCGTAACTGATGAAAATAAAGAGGAATTTTTGGAGGTGTTACGAAAAAGAGAAACATACCTAACAGCTCCTCAACTAAAAAGAGTGAAAAAATCTATAAAACATTAGAAGCTTAATTCATGTTAAAAATAAAGGTTTACGTGAAAAGACTCTAGTTACATTCGCAGCAAATGCTTAAATTGAAGCCACTATGCTTCTAACTAAGGAGGGTTCTACTTGGTTAATTACGTTTCTGCCAAAATTGCGTTGAATAAATATGTGCATCGAATAGAACAAAACGGAGCTATATTTCATGTACATTATTGGGGAGGGATGCCAAAGCATTATAATAATTTAGTTCATAAACATTCATTCTTTGAGGCTCACTATGTTCTTGATGGTAATGGAGTGTATATGGACGATAGCAAAACGTATCCACTTCAAGCTAATACAATATTTTTATCAAGACCAGAGGTGCTTCACCAGATTACCAGTGAAGAGGGAATTTCAGTTGTATATGTTGCCTTCGAGTTAGTGGAATCTGAGTCGAGTGAGGAATGGATCAAAATGATGGATGGTGTTAAGGGAAGCTCTCAAGTTGTCGTTAAGATAAATGAGGATACAACCGTAGCGTTACTATGGAAGTCATTACTCCAACAGGCGACCAAATTACAACAACCTTTTTTGGAGGAAAACCTAACGACTCTTTCCTATTCACTCATATCTTCATTAATTCAAACCTTTGCTCCATCATCTTATACAGGTAGTCAAAGAAGTATCCCAGAGACTTCCTCTGTTGTTCTTAATCAAGTAAAACTTTATATTAGGGATAATTTGACTGATTCTTTAAAATTAAAAGAAGTTGCAAAACAATTCCATATTTCTGAGCGTCACTTATCTCGATTATTTGTTACGCAATTAGGGTTGAATTTCTCTGAGTTTATACAACACGAAAGGATTCAAAAGGCCGCAACTTTACTGAAAACCACTGATTTAACTATCAAGGATATTGCAGAGGAAAGTGGTTTTGTTTCGGTTCATCATTTTACTCGAGTGTTTAGAGCCATTATGCGCAATCCACCAGGGCGTTTTCGCTCTCTCTATACAAATGTGAAAAGAACATCTTTTACTGATTACTAACGATCCCTTCAACTATTTGGTTGGAGGGATCGTTTTTTAGATTTAGTTACAATATGTCCTTATGTCCTTTTTAGACAAGAAAATGTCTCGATAAGGCAAAATGGCTTTCTTATGTAGTAAATTGGATTATCTATTAGGGTAGTTTGAAACAGTGTAATGACAGTGTTAATTTTATGGATAATTATTTCGATGATGGTTGTAATTTTATAATCTCGATGATTTTAGTCATTTGGATGTCCGTAATTGACAAAAGTAAGTCTGCTTTAGATAAATACAAGTAACGCCTTAATTCCTATAATCAAATTTAAGCACCTGGTTCCATTTGAAATGATTATCCAACCGTTTGAGATAGGGGGAATATAGCGTCCTAAAAAAGATTTTACTAGGAAGAACGAAGTAAGCGGTTTCATTATTTGCATTCACTTAGGGGGAGTTAAAAATGAACAGGAAAAAAGGTTTTGTATTCATTCTCAGTTTGGTTATGTCGTTCATCCTTGTAGCTTGTGGTGGTAATGAAGGAGCTTCATCTGAAGGTGGTTCTGAATCAAGTCAAGATAAAAAAGTGATCGGGGTTTCATTACAAAATATTACTGAGTTCCGCACATACATGATTGAGGCAATGGAAGAAGAACAAAAGAATTACCCTGACTTCGAATTTATTTACTCGAATGCGGAAAATGATAGTGCGAAACAAATGAATCAAATTGAAAACTTTATTGCCAGAGGTGTTGATGCCATCATTTTAACACCAGTAGATACTGTGGCAGCAGCTGACATTTTGGCCAAAGTGAATGAAGCAGGTATTCCTATCATTGTTGCAAATCAAACATTCGATGGAGTAGATAAGGCGACTGCATACGTTGGTTCGGAATCTATTGAAGCTGGAATTCTTCAAATGGAAGAGGTAGCAAAAAGACTTGAAGGTAAAGGAAACATTGCCATTATGGAAGGTCAAATGGGTCATGAAGCTCAAATTATGAGAACGGAAGGAAACAAGCAAATTATTGAGCAAAATCCTGATATGGAGATTGTATTTCAAGGCACAGGGAATTGGAATCGTGACGAAGGAATGACGTTGATGGAAAACTGGATTCAGTCTGGCAAAGAGATTGATGCAGTTGTCGCGAATAACGATGAAATGGCAATTGGAGCTATTTTAGCACTTGAAGCAGCTGGTAAACTTGATGACGTTCTGGTTGCTGGTGTTGATGCTACACCTGCTGCATTACAATTTATGAAAGACGGGAAGTTAACAGTTACTGTATTCCAGGATGCTAGGGGTCAAGGTACCGAAAGTATACGAACGGCAATTAAGGCGGCGAATGGTGAAGAAGTAGAAACCATGATGGTTCCTTTCCAACTAGTCGTTCCAGACCAAGTAGATGAGTATATTGCTAAATATGAGTAAGAGGTAAAGATGGAGAAGTGAAAGGGATTCCATTCAGGTTCCCTTTCCTCCATTGTCTCGGTATATTTTGAAATGGAGGAAAAGATAATGAAGGCTGGATTGGTTACAGATATTCTTGGCTATATGCCATTTGAAGAAATGCTTGATGCGTGTTCCGAATTAGGGTTAGAAACACTTGAGTTAGGGTGTGGAAACTGGTCGAAAGCACCTCATTTGGATTTAGACGGTTTATTAGAAAGTGCAGAAAAACGTGCGAGATTTCTAGATGCAATACAAAGTAGGGGACTTGAAATTGCTGCTTTAAATTGCTCTGGAAATCAGTTGGAGCCAACAGAAGCAGGAAAAGCTCATGCAGAAGTTGTTGAAAAAACGTTTAAGCTTGCCGGTCTTTTAGGGGTGGAAACGGTTGTGATGATGTCTGGGTGCCCAAGTGGCGGGCCGAATGATAAAATTCCAAATTGGATCACTCATCCAATTATTCCTCTTCACTTTGAAGCATTAGAGTATCAGTGGAATGAAGTGGCATTTCCGTATTGGGAAAAGGCTGTAAACGTGGCAAAAGATCTTGGTGTTAAGAAGATCGCTATTGAAAACTTAGGATATAACTTAGTTCATAACCCAGAGACCTTATTAAAATTGAGAAATGAAGTAGGAGATATGGTTGGAATGAATTTGGATCCAAGTCATCTTTTCTGGATGGGGGGAGATCCAATTGCGGCAGCTAGAACATTAGGAGACGCTATTTATCATGTGCATGCAAAAGATGTCCGAATTGAACGTGGAATCAATGATGCTCATGGGCTCCTTGATATAAAACCAATGGAGAGCTTCTCAACTCGGTCATGGAATTATGTTGCTCTTGGATACGGGCATGATGCAGGCTACTGGAAGGAATTTTTTACAGTGGTTAAAATGACTGGTTATGAAGGACCAATTGTGATTGAAATGGAAGATTTAACGATGGAGCCTTTTACAGGAGTTAAGAAGTCTGTCGATCTATTAAAAGATTGTTTACCGAGATTGTAATAGTGGGTTGAAGATATAGAGAAAACACAAAAGTGGATTAGGAGGAGTTTTTATTATGACTTTAAGAATTGGTGTAATTGGGACAGGAGCTATTGGGAGAGATCATATCCGTCGTATTACAAATGACCTTACGGGAGGAGAAATTGTTGCTGTGACAGACGTGAATGCTGAATCAGCGAAAAATGTAGTAAATGAGTTACAACTTCAAGCGGAAATTTATGAAAATGGACATGATGTAATTAAAGCGGATGATGTGGACGCAATTATCGTTACTTCATGGGGACCCACACATGAAGAATTTGTTCTAGCCTCTATCGCTGCCGGTAAACCGGTATTCTGCGAAAAACCATTAGCAACAACAGCAGAAGGATGTAAACGAATTGTAGATGCTGAGGTTGCACATGGAAAACAGCTTGTACAAGTTGGTTTCATGCGTCGTTTCGATAAAAGTTATCGTCAATTAAAAAAAGTATTTGATGAAGGCAAGGTTGGGGAGGCTTTAGTAGTGCATTGTGCCCACCGTAATCCGACAGCTCCAGGTTTCAGCGGGGATATGGCCATTACCGATTCATTTGTTCATGAAATCGATGTATTACGCTGGTTATTAGATGATGATTATATTTCGTGTCAAGTTATTCTACCAAGAAGCACACGTTTTGCAGAGAATGATCTTCAAGATCCTCATATGATCTTGCTAGAAACAAAAAAAGGGATTCGCATCGATGTGGAAGTGTTTGTGAATTGTAAATATGGGTATGACATTCAATGTCAAATTGTTGGTGAAACAGGAATCGCCAATCTCCCTGAACCACAAAGCGTTCTGATGCGAAGTGAAGCTAAGCTTTCGACAGACATTTATGTAGATTGGAAAGATCGTTTTATTGATTCCTATGATGTTGAATTACAAGAATGGATTGATTCAACTGCGAAAGGGGAAATGAATGGTCCTTCTGCTTGGGATGGCTATGTTGTTGCGGTTACATCGGATGCGTGTGTAGAAGCGAAACATTCTCGGGCGATTGTGCCGATTGAAATGCCAGAGCGCCCAGCTTTTTATGATCAAGGAAGTACATTAGGTAAATAAAAACAGTTACGATGATACAAGTCCTTTTGCGTTTGAATGTACTCGAGGGACGCGTAGGGACGTTCGTTTCAAAATTTTATTTCTTAGTTGAAGTAAGGATGCTTAGGTTGAACAAGATCAACTAATAGCACTAATATATTTTAAAGTAACGACTGGTCTTAGCCCCTGAGAAACCTTATATGGTTTACTCAGGGGCTAGTTCTTTTTTACTATTGTTTGTTATAAATCGTTCTTTTTATGGTGAAAATGGGAGAGGTATGCACTTTAAGGTAGAAAGCGGTTCTAGGATCTTGCAAAAAGTTTCAGAAGAATGAAGGGGCTAGATCATTCTTAAGGAGAAATAGATATGATACGGATTTCAATTATACAATTATTTATCCTTATTTTAATATTTGAAATTGGCAGTACAACTCTTTTTGCCATTGGAATTGGAGTGGGACAAGATGCATGGATGGTTGTATTACTTATAGGAATGATTGGATTCTTTCTTATATTAATTTATACACAAATAGCTAAAATGTATCCGGATCAAAATTTTTCTGAAGTTCTTCATAACGTCATAGGGAAGAAACTTACACCCCCTTTACTATTGTTATATTGTGTCTATTTTTATAGTCAGGCAACCTTTAACTTTTACGAATTTGGTGCACTAATTAAATTGACTACTTTGCCGCAAACGCCACTACCTGCGCTTCTGTATTTGTTTGTATTCGTTATGATGTATATCCTTAGTAAAGGTTTTGAAGTATTGGCAAGAACGGCGGAAATATTAACTCCGTACGTCATTATATTTTTAATCTCAATCTATATTTTTACGCTACTTTCAGGTGAATTCGATTTTACAGCTTTGCAACCTGTGTTAGGAAATGGGTTTCAGCCTGTCTTGGAAGAGGCTGTGAAACATATTGGTTTTCCATTTGGTGAATTAATTTTGTTCCTTATGTTTTGGCATTATATTGAAAACAAACAAAAAATTAGGAAAATGGCATTGTTGGCTGTTGGGTTTTCTATCGTAATGTTACTACTCTCATTAATTGCGATGATATCCGTTTTAGGACCTGACTTGACGGCGAAAGTAGAAATCCCTTTACTTGAAACAATATTAGCGATCAATATAGCTGACATCATTATTAATTTAGATAGTCTTGCAGTGTTCATTATGTTTATAGGGGGATTTTATAAGACGGCATTACATTTTTGGGGATTTGTTTTAATGGTAACATGGCTGGTTAAACGTGCAAAAACGAAATGGATTGTCTCTATATTTGGACTTCTACTACCGATTGTTTCTCTTATACGTTTTCCGACACTAGCAGATCAAAGATGGATAGGATTGGGTAATCAATATGTAATATCGTTATTTGCATTTCTTCCTGTTTTGCTTTTAATGATCATCTTTCTAAAAGAAAGGACCCAAAAATGACTGAGATCTGCGAATGATAGGAACGTATTTCTTTAAAAATATGAGGAGACCTATTATGATTCGTATCTCAAATATACAGCTGTTTATCCTTATTTTACTATTTGAAGTTGGCAGTACAACGTTGTTTGCTCTAGGAATAGGTGCCAAACAAGATGCATGGATTGTCATAGTACTCGCTACGTTAATAGGACTTATCCTTTTGTGGGTTTACACCGAGTTCCCTAATCGATATCCAGATCAAAATTTCTCGGAAATTTTAGAGCACTTATTAGGGAAAAAGTTGGCAGCACCGTTACTTATCCTGTTTGGCCTTTATTTCTTTAGTCAAGCAAGTCATAACTTTTTTGAATTTGGAGCCATGATAAAATTGACTACATTACCTGAGACACCTCTTATTGTGCTCCTGTATTTATTTATAATCGTTTTGATTTACATTCTACATTTAGGGTTTGAGGTACTTGGAAGAACAGCAGAAATTCTAACACCGTATGTTATTCTGTTTCTTTTATTGATTTATACATTTACTGTGCTATCGGGAGAGTTTGAAATCACTGAACTTCAGCCTGTTTTAGGCGATGGCATTGAGCCCGTTATCGCAGAGTTACATCCAGTCGTTGCCTTTCCCTTTGGAGAAATGGTTGTGTTCCTTATGTTTTGGCACTATGCTGCGAAACCGCAATCAATACGTAAAATAGCTTTTTTAGCAGTAGGTCTCTCAGCCTTTTTGTTAACCTTATCATTGATCGTTATGGTAGTTGTTTTAGGAACAGAGCTAGCTGGTAAAGCGGAAATTCCTTTGTTAGAAGTTATACTAGTCATAAACATCGCTGATATTATTACAAATTTAGATAGTGTAGCTGTCTTTATCATGTTTATTGGCGGATTTTATAAAACGGCACTGCATTTTTGGGCTTTTTGTTTAGCTATGACATGGGTTTATAAAGGAACAAGTCCAAAACGACTTCTTACCATTGTTGGTCTCATTTTTCCGCTGTTCACTGTTTACCGCTTTCCAGCCTTTTTAGATCAAAGACTGATAGGGGATGAACTTGGAATCTACTCCATTTTAATTTTTGCTTTTCTGCCTATTTTGTTACTGGTTATTATGTTTATAAAAAAGGAAAACGGATCTTCAAATTAGAAAGGGGACTTCTTATGCCCTCCATTATGAATGTGTTAAAAGATGATTTTCTTTCGGCTATCCTGCTTGTAGGGGGAAGTCTATATGCATTGATATTAGTATTCATTATATTTTATCATGGGGTTTTTCGCCTCTTTAAACGAAAAGACCATTGAAACTAAAGGGTTATTCTTCAGCTTCAATGGTCCCTTGGATTAACCCTGTATTATCAAGCGTCACATCGACATGTACGGTATATGGTACTTGAGTGAATATCTCATTCCAATTTTCTGCAACTTTATTCCACACGTCAGGGTAGTCTTTATTTAACTCTCTTCCGAATCCAAATATATCTGCTTTGAAATCTTGTTGTGCTTTATCTACGACCAGCTTTATTTCTTCTTCTATTTTCTTTTCTGCCTCTTTCTCTATATCTGCCAAGAAATCAAGGATTGCTTTTCGATCGTCTGCACCATTTGTTGCTTGTGATTCAGCCAATCGCCCTTTTGGCTTAACTGTGATCACGAAGGAGAATGGATTACCTCCGCTTACTGTCGGTGTAATTTTTGCATCTAATTCTTGGATGAGCAAGGTAACCATTTTATTTTCTTCTAATAGAGAAGGGACAGTAAGGGTTGCCATTTGATTTAGTTTTTTTTTCGTTATCCAATTATATCCTCTTGCTTCTATGGGATCTAAGAATCCTTTTAATTTATCGTTGTTAAAAACAGCACCACCTGAAAGCTTAATTCGTACAAATGGTTCATGGTCAGTTTCTTCAAGGGATAACAATCCTGCTACAGGATCTCTATCTTTTCCTAGTGTTTGTTTGTAGAAGTTAAGTACATTTATGGAAGCTGCGCTCAATTCAGACTGATCAATTAAGCCTTCTAAATAGTCAGCGGGAATACGTGAAATATTGTTGGCTTTAATATCTAATAAACTTTTGGCGGAAGTATCTTTAGCAACGCAAACCCAAACATGCCCTCGAATATCTTTTTCTCTCTTAAACGAATCAAAAATAGGGGTGATCCCTTCTTTGGCCACATCTTCATGAATAACAATCACTTTATTGTGGGCATAGAAGCCTTGACGATCGATCGTTTGATTTGCTTTACGCATGACTTCAATGATCGTATCACCAGTAGTGGAAACCATTAAATAGGGACGGTCCGGTGATGGTGTCAATGTACTTTCTGCTGCTGGTCGTAAAAATTGAGCTGTAAGGTCATAAAGTCCTGTTTCAGGATCTTTATCAATAGCCATAGCTGCTACAAGACCAATTTCCGTTAATTCTTGACGATCCCAGCATCCAGATATAAAGACGAGAGTAGCAAGTAAGGTGAGAACAAAAGCTTTACCCAACTTTATCAGTCTCCTTTTTGAATTTGAGGATGGTTCGGTTGATTCTTAAGGCTTTTTTCTCTTTTTGACTTCTTCCTAGTAACAGATTGAGGTCTGGATTTTTGAAGCCATAATGGCAGGCGAATGAGAGCATCTTTCCATTCGCTAAGTATAATAGGTGCAATCGGTGCTAGGTAAGGTGAACCAAAAGAACGAAGTGAGCACATATGACCAAGTAGGACAAGAGTTGCCATTAAAATACCATAAAAACCAAATGAAGCAGCCGAAAATAGGAGAAAGAACCTTGATAAGACAACGGCATCGGTTAATGCTGTGACAACAAAACCAGAAATAGCGGTAAGGGCAATAACTATGACCATCGGTGCACTAACAATCCCTGCTTGAACAGCTGCTTCACCAATAACTAAAGCCCCGACAATACTAATAGCAGATCCAACAGGTCGTGGCATCCGAACCCCTGCTTCTTTCAGTAATTCAAAAACGATAATCATCATTAAGGCTTCGATAAAGACAGGAAATGGAACCTTTTCTTCCGCAGCTGCCATGGTTACTAGAAGCAAAGAGGGAACCATTTCTTGATGATATGTGGCAATAGCGACGAATAAAGAAGGTGTTGCAATCGTTAATAACAAAGCTAATACACGAAACAGCCTCAATAGGGAAGCAAAATATGGCCGTGAATAATAATCCTCGCCCACTTGCAGTGTCTCAATAAACAAATGAGGGACGGTTAACACAAAAGGGGTCCCATCACAAAAAATCGCCACGCGTCCTTCTAACAGTTTTGCTGCTATTTTATCAGGCTTTTCACTATTTGCGACTGTTGGAAAGATAGAATAAGGATGATCTTCAATATATTGTTCGAGATAGCCTGATTCTAAAATCATATCCGTATCAATTCGTTCAAGTCGATTTCTTACTTCTTCAACAACTTTTGAATCTGCAATGCCATTTATATACCCAATCCGAATCTTCGTTTTTGTTTGTTTTCCGATCTTCATCTCTTCAAAAAATAAGTTAGGGTTATTTATTTTTCTGCGAATTAGGGATGTATTTACCTTGAGTACTTCATTAAACCCTTCACGTGACCCACGTACACTTGATTCAGTATCAGGCTGTTCAACACTCCTTGCTTCAAATCCTTGTGTTCCTACAAGAAGTACATGATCAAAGCCATTAATAAAAATGGCAGTTTCTCCTGATAATACACCCTCTGTAACATCGTCTAATATATTGGATTCTTTTAAACTTGAGGTACTTATAATTCTTTTTTTTATATATGTATAATAATCTTCAGTTGGGGCTGAATTTGAATGAATGTTGGGTTCTAGTAATGGTTTAACTATGTGCATATTAATAACGTCTTCATTCACTAACCCATCAACAAAGCAGATAAATACACTAATGGACTGGTAATAATGCGCTTGAAATTCGCGGTATTTGATATCGGTGCTTGTGCCTAAGGAATTCTGCATTGTTGTCAGATTCTTCTCGATGTTTCTATGAAGGAAATTTATAGGCTGAGAGACATTCTTTCCGGACTTTGAAGAATGTTTCAACGATTGAATCTTTTTTGCTACTCGGAACTTTTTAATCATCTTCATTCCTCTTTCAAAAATGAGTTTGTTTCTTTATTGTTTGTATTCGTTGGTGAAAAATACAATATGTTGGAAAAACTGTGGAGAATGAAGAAAACGACCAAAGGACAAGAATGAATAGTGTCAAAGGTTTCTCATCAAACATAGGACATTGGAATAAACTGAACCTGGTGTACCAAACGGCCAAACCAATTGGTAAACTTACCATTCATCTACTAATGAAATACCTAGAGAAACCTGTTAGCCTTTTTAGATGAGCCTGTATCATTCAAAAAACAGGAGGTTAACAAATGAAAAACATCTTTTTCTTTCTAATAACAACGATCTTAGTAATCGGTTCATCATATACTACGACTCAAGCAAACGCTAAAGTGGAATTATCAAGTGACGCTGTGGGATTATTATGTGTAAAATATGGTATTAATCAAACGGAAAGCGCATGTTTTGATGATGAGACCAATCCTTTCATGACCTTAATAGCCAACAGAGATGCTGCTCTAATTATCTCTGATGAAGAAATGGATTTACTTGCTCAACTTGTTCACGCAGAAGCGAAAGGAGAGCCGTATGACGGTAAAGTAGCAGTAGCAACTGTCGTCCTGAATCGTATTGAACATGATGAATTTCCTGATACAGTTGAGGAAGTTATTTATGAAAAAAATGCATTCGAACCTGTCCAAAATAATTCAATTTATGAACCGGCAGACCAGGATTCATATGATGCTGTAGAGGAAGCTTTGCTTGATCGTGATGACGAAGGGGATGTAGTCTTCTTCTATAATCCTGAAACAGCAACAAGTGATTGGATTTTTACTCGTGAAGTCGTGAAGGTAATAGGAAACCACGCATTTGCGATTTAATTTGTGGATCGGTGAGAGTGATGTATCGCTTCATGTGAATATCAAAAGAAAACTGCAGTCCATTGTCTACAATGAACTGCAGTTTTTATTTTTGGATGAATTTCCCTTCCCTACTTCTCTTAAGATGTAGTATGAGGGGTACATTTTGATGAAATAGAAAAGTGTATAATCATGTTACTATATCTATTTTGAATCGTAAAATCTTTCTATTGTAAATTTAGAACGATCTCCTCTAAAAACAGCTTCAGAGTATTCAATTGGAATTTGTTCATTATTGTAAGTAAGTGTTTGTAAAGAAAAAATAGGAGTACCTTTTGTGATTTTTAGATCCTCACTTATTTTCTTATCTGCTAATACAGGTTCAATAGCTTCAACTGTTTTATAAATTTTAATATTGTATTTTGTTTGAAGTAACTTAAATAAAGAGCTTCTACAATCTTCCTCATCATTAATAAGTCCAGGGGCAAAGTGCCATGGCACGTATGATGTTTCATATTGCAAAGGATCCTCATTAGCAAACCTCATTCTGACAAGCCTATTAACAGGGTCATTTTCCTTAAGTTGTAACTTCTTTGCGAGAGCTCCATCTGCTGGGATTACGCGTAAATCTAAAATTTCGGTTCTAGGTTTATACCCTTGTTCTAGGATTTGGTTAGAAAATCCTTTCCAAGCAGAAGAGAGTGATTGGACTATCTTCGGTTTAGATACGAATGTTCCTCTTCCCTGAACTTTTTCTATCCTACCTTCTAGGGCTAATTGATCTAATGCGATCCTTACAGTTGTTCGACTTACATTATACTCTGTGCATAACTCCATCTCTGTAGGAAGTTTATCTCCAACTTTGTAAATGCCGGATTGTATTTTTTCAGAAATTGAATTTTTAACAATATAGTACAGCGAAGTCTCTTGTTTATCGTGACCCATGGTATACCTCCGAAAGTAGTATAAATCAAATATATGTTATAACAAGTATAAAACACATTATATACTAGTGCCTGAAATACAAGGGAAATATTATTGACATATTTGTTATAACAAATCTATAATCATAATAACAAATAAGAAGTGTAAAATACACGAACACTAGTTATATTGTATTTTATTTATAATAGTATCCGTGTTAGGGCGGCTAGCTACCTAGCTTTCTATCAGACTAGATGTAAAAGGGGTGACGAAGTGTTTTTTTTAATGGGAGTAGATGGTGGAGGGAGTAAGACATTTACTGTAATCTGCGATGAAAAAGGAAATATGGTAGGGAAAGGTATATCGGAATGTGGGAATCACCAATCAAATGGTATCAACCATGCGATTGCCAATATAAACGAGTCTATTGAAAGCGCTTTAAAAATGGCGGGATTAAACAAAAGTAATATCGATTTTGTGCAATTTGGCTTAGCTGGTGCAGATCGAGAAAAAGACTTTTCTATATTGCTTCCAGCTCTTGAAAATTTAGCATTTTCTAACTGGGATTTAGTGTGTGACACAATGGAGGGGCTGAGAGCAGGTTCAGCAGATAATGTTGGCGTTGTTTTAGTTTGTGGAACTGGAACAAATGCTGCAGGAAGAAATAAAGATGGAAAAATGGTTCAAACCGGTGGATTTGGCTATTTATATGGTGACTTTGCTGGTGGAGGACAAATGGCAAGAGAAACATTTCGGGCGGCGGTTCGTTCGTGGGAGCATAGAGAAGATCCTTCAATACTCACAAAGAAGGTTCCTGAATTTTTAAACTATCCATCAATGAATGAATTGGTTAATGCCTTTTTAGATAACGACATATTTACTGTACCTAATGATTTGACTCGGGTTTTGCACGATGCGGCAGAAGAAGGAGATTCCGTCGCTATAAAAATATTAACTAATATGGGAAAAGAACTTGGGTTAGCTGCTAAATCTGTTATAAAAAGGTTGGGCAATCTAGAGAGTCCGATTCCGGTTGTTTTGACAGGGAGTATTTTACAAAAGGGGAAAAATACATACCTACTCGAATCCATTGAGCGTTCTATTATTAGTGAATATCCTGAAATTAACTTAATTATCCCAACGATAGAACCGGTGTATGGGGCTCTCTTATTGGCGATGGATCAATTAAATATAACAGTGACAAAAGAAATGTATCAGAGCTTTGAATCGTATGGAGGTTATGAGGGATGAGCAAAGGGTTGAAAGTTGCAGTCATTGGAGGAGGATCTTCGTATACTCCTGAATTAATTGAGGGCTTTATTAAACGATATCATGAATTACCTGTGGAGGAACTGTATTTAGTAGATATAGAAAAAGGGCGTGAGAAATTAACCATTGTTGGGGACCTTGCTAAAAGAATGTTTGATAAAGCGGGGATTCCAATTAAGTTGAGAATTACGCTTGATCGGCGAGAGGCAATAAAGGGTGCGGATTTTGTTATAACTCAAATTCGCGTAGGGTTATTAGAGGCACGTGCTCGTGACGAGCATATTCCTTTGCGATACAACTGTATCGGACAGGAAACAACAGGAACCGGTGGATTAGCTAAAGCATTACGGACGATTCCGGTTGTTTTAGATATATGTAAGGATATTGAAGAACTTGCTCCTGATGCGACCCTGTTAAATTTCACTAACCCAGCAGGGATACTTACAGAAGCAGTGTTAAAACATACGAATGTCAAAACAATTGGCCTTTGTAATATTCCAATCGGGACGAAGATGCAAATTGCAAAATTATGTAAAACAGATGCTTCAAATGTTTTTATTGAAATGGCAGGAATCAATCACTTAAATTGGACAACTAAAGTGGTAGTAGGTGGAAAGGATATTACGAATGAAGTGTTATCAAAAGCATCAGGAGAGACAGGACTAACCATGAAAAACGTTCCTGATTTTGGGTGGGAACAATCATTTTTAGAAGCTTTAGGTGCATTGCCATGCGCATATCACCGTTATTTTTATATGAAAGAAACCATGTTAGAGGAACAATTAGAAGCAGTGAAGACGAAGGGAACACGAGCAACAATTGTTCAAAAAGTAGAGTCTGAGCTCTTTGAACTTTATAAGGATCAAAGCTTAGATAGTAAACCACCGCAATTACAAGAAAGAGGAGGAGCTTATTACTCGGAGGCTGCTTTGGACTTAATTTCCTCTATTTATAACAATAGAGGAGATATTCAAACAGTTAATGTTATGAATAACGGAATCATTTCTTGTTTACCGGATGACGTTTCTGTAGAAGTCAATTGTGTGATTGATGCACAGGGGGCACATCCTATTCAACTGACTGCTCCAATCCCACCACAAATTCGTGGACTATTACAAGTTGTAAAAGCTTACGAAGAGTTAGCTGTTAAGGCAGGAGTGACAGGGGACTATGAAGCGGCAATTCAAGCACTGACGATTCATCCGCTAGTGGGTTCAGTAAATCTAGCAAAACAAATTGTAGATGACATCATAGAAGAAAATAAATCATATTTACCCCAATTTGAAAAAAAGGCTCACCAAACTAATTAACTTTGTTATCGAATATACTTGTACTTAAATGATTAAGTGCAAGTATATTTAAGTTATTTGTTATTAAGGTGGGATTTTAAGAAATCATTTCACATATTAACAAAGATTGTTCTCGAGTCAATTAATGATAATGAAACACAATAACAGAGCTAGTTTAAAGAAACCTTATTTTGCTAACGATCGTCTAATAGGAAAAGAACTGTAAGGAGGGAAAAATGAGAGGACTTTTATTCTTATTACCGATGTTGGTCATCCTCAGTGCTTGTATCTCTACGAATGAAGCATTACCCGAAAAGAAGCCCACTGACTTCGCCTTTTCTTTAAAATACGGGGTGACAGCAGCAAATGAATTAAATACATATGAAAATACTTACAAAAAAGATTTGGTAGTGGACGGCACTGTAACAACAGATATGATCCTGTCCAACGAAGAAATAGAAGTCATTTATGAAAAATTTAGAAGTGCAAATGTTTTGGGATTACCAGATGAGAAAGGTGGTTCAACATGTATGGAGCCACATAATAGGTACGAACTTTCCATGACAATAGATGGTGAAGATTATCACGTAAAGTGGAATACAGCTTGCGAGTCAAGTGCGCTTACTAAATGGGAAGAGACGATGAATTTCATAAACAGGGAGATTATTTATCCGAAAGATGAGTACCAATCACTTCCGGAACCGACTGGAGGGTATGATTGATGAGAGGTTATTAAAGAATTAGGTTCCTATTCGCAGTGCAGTAAAATGCTGTGAACGGGAACCTTTTAGGTTTCTCGGTACTCGATTGAGACCTGCCGTATTGGCTAGTATATACCACCAAGAAAGTGATGTTATGATGAATATCCTCCTAGTACAAATACTCTAAATTCCACTCTCCTTCTATTGGTCGATCGGTGACCCTCATTAACTGTAATTTTTTAGAAGCTTCATATAAATAATACCCTCTATAAGGAATACACCCATCGGACCTCGATAGATTTCCAGCGAGGCATTGGTCTGATAAGGTTAAGTTTCTTAGTGTGTTTAAATCTTGTTTGTAAACAGCGGCATCCCATCGAACTTTTGAAACAATACTTGTAGTAATTTTTTGAGATATTCCAGTTAATTCACTTAACAACATGGCTGCTTTGATTGGGTAATCTCTGGAAAATTGATGTGTGCGCATGTGGGCTTTTAGATAGGCTATGACAATGCCGTCATTTAATTGAGCCCAATGATCGAGAGCGATAATACCGGTTAAATAGTCATCGATAAGTCCATCCAAATGGATGGTCGAGGCACCTTGTAATTTAGATAGACTTACATACGGCTCCCACATAACACTTGCTCCCACACCTCTTTGAATGATGTTTGAATAACTTAAGCTCATGTCTTGATTGATAACGTTACATGTTGCCTTTACCCCTGACAGAAGTCTATTTAGCCTATGACCGGCACTTGAATTCATAACGGTGGCAAGAGTGTGACCATGTAAGTCGTTTAGGTCGCGGAAGTGAAGATCTTTAGGAAGCACGAGTGAAATCCCTTCACTTTGAGGCGTTTTCCCATCAAAAGCAAGTAAGACAGGGTTAAAATTAGGCAAGACCGTACTTAACTGATGGCTGACCATAATAGGATAGTCTCCTAATGAAGCGATGTGGACGTTTCCTGCAATCATTCCTTCTATTAACTCTAGCCCGTTACTCGCATTCAGCCAATTGATATGAAATGGGCGTGCAAGATTTAATTTAGCAAGTTCGTCTTCAAAAAAACCAAGTTTCTTCATTAATAATGGGCTCCACATATGGGCAGTTTGACTTTGATATCCAATAGTGATCGTGTTCTGCGCTGACCCATATTTTTGTTCGGTTTCTATAGGGTCTTTTACCTTTGAGTGTTGACGAACCCATTGATTAAGTTCTTGTTTATGAAAGAAAATTTCCTTTCCAATTTTTATAAAAGGCAAGCGTTTTGATTTACGCCATCTGTCTATCGTTGAACGACTAACTTGTAATAGGTCAATCGCTTCCTGCATGGTGATAAGGTCTAAATCATTCATTGCTTATGGCTCTCCTTTTAGTAATCCTTTCCTACAGTATAGTAAATTTTAAGTGAGCTAGGCATGATTACGTCAGAAAACATACCATTCATGTTTATAGTAGTAAGTGGATTTGGGATTAAATGGATTTATTCATCGTTGTTCGTCAATTTTACTCACTCCTCATGAATCTCTTAATCTTTATTGAATGCCTGAATATGCAATGCTATTTTATACTTATCGGTAGGAGTAAAGGGAGGAATGAAAATGAAAAAGATTGGCGCTTTAATAAGTTTAGGAATGATGTTTTCTTTCATGTTATCGGGTTGTGGAGGTGCTGCTGAAAGTGATGTTCCTGAATCAATTGAATCTCGAGAAACGAATGCGGAAGCCAGTGAAGAATTAACAGAAATAAAACAAATTACATCATGGTTTGCACAGCCAGACCACGGAGGGCAATATGCAGCTTTAGCAAAAGGTTTTTATGAGGAAGCAGGATTAGATATGACGATAGAATCTGGTGGCCCACAAGTATCCGCTGTTCAAATCGTTGCATCGGGTGAGGCTGATTTTGGCATGGCACCTGCAGATGCACTCATTGCTGCACGTGATCAAGGGATTCCGGTTGTCGGTTTAGCTGCGATCTTGCAATCTAATCCACAAATCTTACTGTTTCATAAAGATACACCGATAAACGATTTTTCTGATTTAGATGGAAGAACAGTTTATGTTGCACCAGGAGTTATGTATTGGGAATACATTCAAAATGCCTACAATTTAAATGATGTTCAAGAAATGGCGTTCACAGGACAATTTGGTCCTTTTATTGCTGATGAAGAGTCTGTCAGTCAAGCATTTGTGACAACTGCTCCGTATAACTTAGCGCAAGAAGGAGTAGAAGTTGACTACTTGTTTATTGATGATTCAGGCTACGAAACGTATGCAAATGTACTTTTCACAACAGAAGATTATATTGAAGAAAACTATGAGACGGTTAAGGCCTATATTGAAGCTAGCTTACAAGGTTGGGACTACTATAAAACGAATTACGATGAAATCAATCCAGTTATTCAAGAAGCCAATCCAGACTATGATCTTGAAGCAATGGCTTATGGATCGGAGGCATTAATTGACTTAATTTATGGAAGTGATGCAGCTGAACACGGAGTAGGATATATGTCTGAGGGGAAATGGTCGAAACTATTAAATCAATTGAAAGATATAGGGATTGTCGAATCAAATATTGATGTAACTGACTTATTTACAACGGAATTTCTGCCGAATGAATAACAAATAAAAAGAAGAAGGAGAATCTCTTGCTTACACATGACCATAAACGAAAACATTTTGCAATGAAAGTAAGTTTGATTGGCCTTTTTGGAGGATTTTTCGGAGGACTTCTTGGAATTGGAGGATCGTTTCTCGTCATCCCTTTTTTAATTGCGGTCTTTGGTCTTAGTCCACATAAGTCACATGCTACAGCACTTCCTGTTGCATTTGCTTCAGGAGTAGCTGCTCTTGGTTTTTATTTTTCATCAGGTCAAGTGAACGTAACGATTAGTTTCCAAGTAATGATTGGCTGTTTAACAGGGGTCATTGCCGGTACGCATCTTATGAAATATGTCAAAGGACAAATGCTGAGCTTCCTTTTCGGTTTGTTTCTATTATCACTGGCTGGTCTATATATGTTCCCTGTTTCGCCACTAGATCCTTTTGTTTCTACAGGTGAACTGTATACAATGATCATGGCGGTTGTGCTTGGTCTTATAGCAGGACTTTCAAGTGGACTATTTGGAGCGGGAGGGGGTACCATTTTAGTGCCGGGTACGGTTATTTTATTACAAGTAAGTGAGCATATGGGGCAAGGAATTTCGCTCCTTGCGATTATTCCAACAACGATTCTAGGTACTTGGCTGCAATATAAACAAGATAACTTGGCCCTTCATATTGTTCCATTGTTAACAAGTACAGCTTTTATCGGAGGTTTAGCAGGAGGATATATGGCCATTCTCACTCACGGTACGATTTTAAGAATATTGATTGTCGTTGCATTGCTCTATATTGGAGTACAAAATACAATTAAAAACTATCCTTGGAGAAAAAAAGTTCCTTCAGGGCAAGTTTCCAAAGCGAATTAAAAAAGATTTCTTTCCTTCAATTGTTGAAGGGAAGAAATCTTTTTTATTATGTTTTCCGATAAGACTGAAATAATTTTCGGTGTTCAGTAGAGGTTGGGTGAAGCTTCTTAATGGGGGCTTGTTCAATTGCATCATTTACCAGCTTAGATACCTCGCGCATTAAGGATCGAGCGTCCCAATCGAGTGGCCAACCATTCCACAAACGCAATTCACCGGCAACAAATACCCCCATAATTTGATCGCGATTCCCAAAACGAGTCAGCTCCCAAATAAGATCTCGAGAAGGATGAAATTCAGGAATATTAATATCTATAATTAAAAAATCAGCTGCTTTTCCTGCGGCAATTTCCCCTGTTATGTTTTCGAGGGAGATGGCTTCTGCACCTCCTGATGTCGCATGGTCGAACCAAGGCCAACCTCCCCCAGTTGAAAAATCACCAGTTGGAATTCCAAAGGCTAAGCGTTGTGCGGCTTCTGCAGCATCTAATAAGCGGAACCCGTCACTTCTTGTGCTATCTGTTCCAATTCCGAATCGAATTCCTAGTTCGTGCATGGATGTTGCTGGAGCTGTCGCATTGCCTTTCCATAAGGTTGCAACAGGGTTATAAGCGATAGCCGTATCTGTTTCTTTAATTAAACGTAATTCATGAGGTGTTAGCAACGTAGCGTGGGCAATCAGAGTTTGAGGACCTAGCGCTTCAACAGAATGTAAATGCTCTAAAGGTCTCAGTCCTTTGTCAATGATTGACCGCTCGACAGAGGAGAGGTGCTCGTTCACATGCGTTTGGAATACCACGCCTGCTTCATGACATAGGGAAGCAACACTGTATAACATGTCATTGGATGCCGCTTCTGGTATAGAGATGGCTAAAGAAGGATGAATCAGACTTTTGCTTTGCCAATTTGCTAAATGCTTCTCAGCTCGTTGTAATATTTGGTGTGATTGCAATGTAGGAGCACCGCCGCCCTTATCATTACAAATTAAGCCAAGAACACATCGCAAACCAGCGTCTGTCACCGCCTGAGCTAACGGAGCTAGATCTCCTTCTGCACGAGTTCCAGCATCGACAACTGTTGTAAATCCGCCTCTAAGTGACTCGAGTGCTGCTAGTTTACCAGCAAGATACACGAGGTCTTCTGTAAGAGAGCCTTCGAGTGGCACCCATATTCTCTTGAAAATTTCAGATGGTTCCCCAAAAGCTAGGGCTTTACCGAAAGCTTGTGTAAGATGATGGTGCGCATCAATGAATCCAGGCATTAAGCAAGCGCCAGGGAGAGCAATTTTCTTCGTGTCAGCGTAGCGAAACTGTAATTCAGTTGCAGGACCGACATCAGTAAATTTTCCGTTATGTACAAGCACAGCATAATCCGTAACAGGCCCACCTCGGAGAATTACATACTCAGGCAAAAAAAGCATTGGTTCGTCTGTGAAAATTGTTGGATCAATAGACATCCGAGTACTCATTAAACTCCACCTTTCTCATGATTAATAGATAACCTTAAAGTAACAGGAAGCCCTAAAGTCGTCAATGAACCTGGAAGAGAGTGACGATGAATGACGAAAATCGAATAATATTACCAATTTTTTGTAGTGGAATTAAACATGTTACTTTGTTAAAGGGCATGTCTCGCCGTACACTGCCAAAAACACTGATACACAGGAAAAATTTAAACATAAATCAAAGGATTACCCACACATGAAAGCGCTTAAACAATTTATAATGATAGAAAGACCGTTTTCTCAAGGATGACGAATATAATTAATTTAACCTCTTGCTGGATTACTAGATTACATACCTTGCTATTGAATGTTAGGTATCGTTATTTTTCAACTGTGTTACTATCTAGATAATCCAATGTGATATGAAACTCCCACCATTAAGAAAATAAGGTGTTTTTTATGAAATTTCAAAATAAAATTCTATTAGCTTTTTTATTGCTCATTTTACTGCCAATCTTTATTTTAGGTCTTGTATCATATCATGTTACCTCAACCACCTTGAAGGACAAAGTGGGTGAGGAGACAGTATATACGTTAGAATCGATTGGTTTAAATTTACAAATGGTCCTATCAGAGGTTAATACCTTGTCCAATTACATTATCTCTTCGAGGGAGGTTCAAGATTTCATTAAGTATAATGATGAAAAATCCTTACTAGATTTTTATAATCAAGGTCAGGCCATTGCTGGGTTGCTTTATGGTCAATCGAAGCTTAATGAATTAGTGCTTTATAGTGAAGTAGGACAAGTATATAGCTTCCAACGAACGGAAATTCCATCATTTCAACAATTTCAGAAATCAGAATTTTTTCAATTGTTGAAAGCGGAGGAAGGCAGGCCAGTCTGGATAACGACTGTGGATAGTCATAAGTTTATGGAAAATGACAAGCCAATTTTTTCACAGGGGCGCCTTATCAAAGATCTAAATACCCTCAACGCGATAGGTTATCTTATTCTTGATGTAAGATTAGACCGGTTTGACGAGGTGTTTCAAGCTCTTCAGCAGGACGACTCGCAAACAATGATCGTCAATGACAGAGGAGAAGTGGTTTATCACTTAAGCCACGAGATGATTGGTGAAACGATAGCACTTCCGCAAGAGATGATAGTAAGTCAATCAGGAACATTCATCAATCATTGGGAAAAAGAGAAAAGCTTAATTTCTTATATTCCCATCACCTTTAACGAAAATGAAATTTCTTCATTTTACCTAGTCTCAGTCAAGCCATGGAGTTTTATTACAAGCGAAACGAAATTTATTAGAAACATAACTATTCTATTAGTAATTGTAGTAACGGTTTTTGCGATTTTCTTTAAGCAATTATTTTTAAATAATATCATTCACTTCATTACAGAATTTCAAGCAAATATGAAGCAGGTGGAGAAAGGGCAGTTGTCTACTAGGATGCAAACCTTTGCTTATAGAGAATTGAATCAGTTGGCAAAAAGTTTTAACCGGATGGTCGATGAAATCTCTATATTATTAAACCGAGTGAAGGATGAACAGGAACGTAAGAGAAAGGCGGAATTTAAGGTCCTGCAAAACCAAATTAACCCGCATTTTTTATATAACACGCTTGAATCGATTAATTCGATGGCAGTGCTACACGGGAGTAGAGAGATTAGTAAAATGACGATTAACCTAGGGAAACTGCTACGAATTAGTATCAATTCTGATGACCGTGTCCGAGTCAGTGATGAAGTACGTCATGCGATCAGTTACCTAGAAATTCAAAAAATCCGTTTTAATGAGCGGTTTACCTTTGAGATTACCTGTGACAAAGAATTAGAGCATCATTATATATTAAAGCTTGTATTACAGCCCCTTGTGGAGAACACGTTAAAACACGGTTTTGACAAAAATAAATTGGATGGATTCATTAACATCCGTGGAGGTATTTCTAACACCAATCAAGGGTTTCTATTCATTGAAGATAATGGGTGCGGAATTTCTAAGGATGTACTTGCAGCCTTTAACGAATCCAACAAATTGAGAAAGACACTCAATCAAAGTATTGGCTGCGGTGTAATGAACGTACAAGAACGGATGAAGCTATATTATGGTGACCGTTACGGCATAATGATTTGCTCGTATGAAAATGCAGGTACGATCATCAAGCTAACATTTCCACTAAGTGAGGGGGAGCATCATGACCTATAAAGTGGTACTAGTAGACGACGAAACATTGATTCTTAGAAGTTTAACGAAAATCATCGATTGGCAGGCTTGCGATTGTGAAGTAGTGGGTACGGCAAATGACGGGGAAGAGGGAGTCTCCCTCATTAAGGAGGCGAAGCCTGACATCGTCATAACCGATATAAACATGCCAGAAAAGAACGGCCTAGATTTACTAAAGGAAGTGCAATTGCTTCCGCATCGGCCAGAAGTGATTCTGTTAAGTGGCTATAACGAATTTGAATATGCGAGAGAAGGACTGCAGAACAATGCCTTTGATTATATATTAAAGCCAATTGATCATGAAGAATTAGAAGAATGTCTTGGGAAGGTCATAGTGAAATTTAAGGAAGACATGAAAAAGCACTATGAGCAGAGGAAATATCTGATTTACGAAGCATTAACAATCGGATACGACAACAAGATTACAGTAAATAATCAAAACAAGCTTGCAATCGCAGCGATCGAGCTAAATAAACCATCAACCACTTTTGAAGAACGCCTTTTAGATTTGGTGAAACAAGAGAGAGGTGAAGACCTCACAGAGGTTTTCTTCTACAAATTTGAGAGCACGCGATATGTGATGGTTTATACGCATCCAAATCGAGATATTGATTTGGCGAGTAAGGTGAAAGGGGAAATCATTGAGTTTAAAGAAACAGTAGATTCACTGGTGAAGATTGCCTTAGGCAAAGAAGTGATAGGTCTCCAGAATCTATCTGTCTCCTTTCAGGAAACATGCCAGATGTTAGATTCCGCCTCCTTTTTAAAAATGAATCTAGTATCCGAGCAGGATATTAAAAATGAATATCGCTCGAAATGTTCTCCAGAAGCCGCTATTGAAAAAGCAAAGCGATACATGCAGGAAAACTTCACAAAGGAAATTGGGATTGAAGCAGTTTGTGAAGAGGTGCTGTTAAGTGTCAGTTACTTTAGTGTTTTGTTTAAGGAAAAAACAGGTGTGACGTTTTTGGAATATCTAACAAACTTAAGGATAGAGCACGCGTGTGTTCTATTGAAAACAACCGATTTAAAAACCTATGAAATTGCTAATATGGTTGGCTACAGCGATCAAAGGTATTTTAGTCAAGTCTTTAAAAAACGTCTTCAAATGACACCAAGCCAATACCGAAGCAAAGAGTAAGGTACTTTTTCATAAGAAAGGAAGGCTCAAAATGAAAACAAAATGGATGATTGGCTCAACGGTTTTGGTTGTGTGTTTATTTTTGAGCGCTTGTTCAACGGAGGGAGAAGTTCAAGAGCAGGTTGAACAAAGAAACATCGAATTTTTTCAAACAAAAGAAAATGCAGTTACCTTTTTTGATGAAATCATTCACGAATTTGAATTGGAGAATCCTCATATAACCATTGAGCAGGTTAGCATTCCAGACGGTATGGCTGTTCTAAAGACGCGAATCGCTCGGGGGGATGTTCCAGATATTTTTATTACGTATCCGATAGAACAGGACTATGTTGTTCGTGCAAATAATGGGTATTTATTAGATATAACCGATGAAACGTTTATCCAGCAGGTAGATGAGGACATACAAAGCCGTTATCTTATTAATGGGAGAATGTATGGAGTGGCTTTATCTCAAAATGCTGTTGGTGTGATTTATAATAAGGATGCATTTAACGAGTTAGGACTTGAAATACCTGAGACTTGGGATCAGTTTATAGAGACATTGGAATTGCTAGAATTAGCTCAAAAACAGCCAATATTATTTGCCAATAAAGAACTTGAGAGTGTAAGCGTATTTAATTTAAATTTAGTTGCGAATGAGTTTGATAGCAATTATTGGAGTAGTTTAACTAGTGGTTTGGTGAACATTCAAAATGACCCAAGGTGGGAAGAGATTGCAGAAAAAATGCTTGCTGTTTTGGAGTTTGCGCAAGACAACTCGTTTAGCTACGATACCGATGCTGTTATTAAATCGTTTTCTATTGGAGAGGGGGCGATGTTTGTTAGTGGAGTATGGGCTCTACCAGAGTTGGAGAAATTAGAGCCGAACATCAACTATGGAATGTTTCCATTTCCAGCTACAAATGATCCGGAAAATAATAAAATTCTTGGGGGTGTCGATGGAGGATTTGCCATAGCTGCAAACACGGAGTATCCAGAGGAAGCAAAACAATTTCTAGCTTTTCTCCTCGAACAAGAAAATGCCCAAAGGTTTTCTGATTTTGAAGGAAATATAAGTGCTGTGAATGGTGTGAAGATGAACAAGCCAGAGGTTAGCTTATTAGCAGAGCGTGTAAATGAAGGGAAAAGTGTCAACTGGCCCAACCATTATTGGAGTGGAGGCACAGCGGCAGAGACAGATTATCGGCGAATTTCTCAACTTTTCTATTTTGACCGTGACATTCCAGCTTATTTAAAAAAACTAGATAGCATGTTTGATCAGTATAGGTGATGTCTGAAAAGAATAATAGTCTAACCAAAAATCTCTCACTTTGTTGAGGGATTTTTTTTATTCGAAAGATAATAAAAATTTAAACATTAATCAAAGCTTTGTCTCGTTTTGTAAGCGCTTTAAAATAGATACAATGAGTTTGTAGCTAACAGAAAAAGAAAAGCTAGATGCTACGAATGAACAAAATTAAGTACATGGGCTTCAAATGTAAGCCAAACAAAAAATCGTTAGGGGGAAATGAAATGAAACGTTTTTGGTTAAGCACTATTTTACTACTCGCTATAACAGTGCTAGTAGTAGGGTGCTCATCAGGCTCTGATGAAGCAAGTAGTAATAGTGGAAATGGCAGTGGTAGTGACGCTGATGGGGACGTGGTTAACTTAACTTTATGGCATCCACAAGGAGATACGCAAGAAGCTTATAAAGAAATTATTGAAGCGTTTAATGAAGAATATGCAGGAGAGATTCATGCGGACCTAGAGTTAGTACCAAGAGGGAGTACGTATGCCTATGAAGATAGAATTTCAGCGGCAGCAACAAGCAAAACATTACCAGATTTAGTGGCATTGGATGGTCCTAACGTGGCAAACTATGCCGATGCGGGAATTATTCAACCGATTGAAGGACTTGTAGATGAATTAGATGATTTCGTAGATTCGATTATTACGCAAGGAACCTACGACGGTCAGCTGTACACATTAGGTGCAACAGAATCGACTGTGGCATTATTCTATAACGTAGAAATGCTAGCGGATGCGGGGATTGAACCTCCAAAGACGTTAGAAGAAGCTTGGACTTGGGATGAATTCTATGAAGCGGCTCAGCAATTAACGGATAGAGACAACGGAATTTATGGAGTTAACTGGACACTAGATTATGGTGAGTGGATTATTTACTTCTCAGGACCAACGGTGTGGAGTAATGATGGTAGCTTTATTTCTGAAGATGGCTCAACGGTAGATGGTTATATTAACAGCCCTGAAACAATTGAAGCTTTAGAATTCTTACAAAAATTCACAACAGAAGGTCTAGTAAACTTACAGCCAACACCAACTGAATTTGAAGATGGAAACGCCGCGATGATGTTAATGGGATCATGGCAATGGGCTCAACTGCAAAATTACCCAGAAACAGAATGGGGAATTACTTATTACCCAAGAAGTCCTAATGGAGAACAAGTTTCACCGTCTGGTGACTGGAACTGGGGTATGTCTACGAATACAGAGCATGTAGAAGAGTCTGCAATACTTCTTAACTATATTTTAAACAAAGAGAATGTTATTAAAATAGCAAGATCAGATAATAAGCCAGCAGCACGAATTTCTTCCTTCGAAGAAATGACAGAGTGGGATGAAGAACCTCTTAACGTTCTAAAAGATCAAGTGTTATATACCGCTCATCCAAGGCCATCAACTACTTCTTACCCTGTCTTATCATCAAGATACGGTCAAGCAGTACAGAATATCTTCCTTGGTGGTGACGTCAAGGCCGAAATAGAGCAGGTAGTGGCAGAAGTAGAAGCAGATATTGCACGAAATAATTAATAATTTTAAAAGGCAATCCTTTGCGGTTGCCTTTTAAAAGTAAAACAAGGTGGTAGGAACATGTTGAATACAGATGTGGAAAAAAATATGGCCCCTGTAATGAAAAAGAAGAAAGGTCAACTGACCTACAAACGACAACAGAAAATACTGGGAGTGTTATTTTCATTACCAGCATTAGTATTGATGTTTACCTTTTTAATCTTGCCGGTAATCTTAGCCTTCACGTACAGCTTTATGAACTACAATATGTTAAATCCAGATGGGAAGACCTTTATAGGATTAGATAACTATGTAAGGCTATTTCAAGACCAAATCTTCTTTACAGCATTGAAAAATACGCTTTATTTCACTGTACTAGTTGTTCCACTTCAATGTGGTGTAGCGCTAGTCTTGGCAATTTTAGTAAATAAAAAAGTAAAAGTGGCCTCCCTTGGAAGGGTGTTTTTCTTTAGTCCAGTTGTTACCTCGATGGTAGTCGTAGCGATTCTTTGGACCTTCCTTTTTAACGTGGAGAGTGGATTAATTAATAGTGTATTAAATGTATTTGGCATCCCTAATCAACCATTTTTATTAAGTCCAGATCAGGCGATGAATTCAATTATTTTCATGTCCATCTGGCAAGCTGCGGGCTTTCAGATGATGATCTTTTTAGCTGGGCTTAAGGATGTACCGGAGACATTGTACGAAGCGGCAGACATTGATGGAGCCAATGCGTGGCAGAAGTTTCGTAACGTAACTCTTCCGTCGATCCAGCATGTAACAGGATTTGTACTCATTATTACAACAATCCAGGCATTCCGTCTCTTTATTCAGCCGTATGTCATGACGAATGGTGGACCTAGTAACTCTACGAAAACACTCGTATTTATGCTTTACGAAAATGGATTTCAATTTCGAGATGTAGGGTATTCCTCTGCCATTGCTGTTGTGTTTTTCCTTGTAGTAATCATTACGTCATTGATTTTAAAGAAAATATTAAAGCAATAAAGGGGGATCTATACAATGACGCAACGTACAAAAAAAATGGTAAAAAAATCAGCCACCACCATTCTCATTCTCCTACTCGGTTTCATGTTTATCGCCCCGCTGTTGTGGATGATAATGGCTTCTTTAAAACCAGAAACAGAAATATTTAAAGATATGGGCTTTGGAGCGTTACTTCCTACCCACTTAACTTTTGAAAATTACTCGACCATTCTATTCGAGAGCAGTATAAACTTCTTTCATTACATGAAAAACAGTTTAATCGTCGTAGGGGCGATCGTTATCTTTGGTACGATTATCAATTCCATTTGTGCCTATGCCCTTGTTAAGCTGAAGTTTCCGGGCAGTGACTTAATTCTTATTATCATCATTGCACTTTATGTCGTTCCGTTTGAAAGTGTACTAATTCCACTTTATATTGTTGTAAATAATCTTGGTTGGATTAATACGTACCCAGCCCTAATCGTTCCTTTTCTTGCATCGGCCTTTAACATTTTCCTATTTCGTCAATTTTTCTTAGGCTTTCCAAAGGAACTGGAGGAAGCAGCGCAAATTGACGGTGCCACACCGTTCCAGACCTTTATCCGGATTGTTGTACCTAACTCAAAGCCGGTTTTTGCAACAGCGGCCATTTTGACGTTCGTTACGCAATGGAGTGACTTCATGTGGCCATTAATTGCAGCGACAGATCGCTCGGTTCAAACGGTACAAATTGGAATTCAATATTTATTTACGGATAACAACATTCAATATGGTCAAATCATGGCTGCGTTAACGTTAACCACGATTCCTGTCATTTTAATCTTCTTGTTCTTCCAACGTTACTATGTGCAGGGGATTACTTCTAGTGGTGTGAAAGGGTAAATCTAGTTAGAAATAAATATTTTGTAGAGGTGCTTATTATGTATAGTGAACAATTTCGACCGCAATTTCATTTTAGTCCTAAGGAAAACTGGATGAATGATCCGAACGGGCTTGTGTATTACAAAGGAGAATATCATTTGTTTTACCAGTATCATCCCGACAGCACGATTTGGGGACCGATGCACTGGGGGCATGCTGTAAGTAAGGATTTAATTCATTGGGAGGAGCTCCCGATTGCGCTATATCCTGATGAATTAGGTCAGATTTTTTCTGGTAGTGCAGTTGTCGATAAGGACAACACAAGTGGCCTGAGAACATCGGAGGAAGAGGATGTTATAGTGGCCATTTTCACCCATCATGGGGAGGATAATGAGAAGCAGAGCATCGCTTACTCCAACGATAGAGGAAGATCGTGGGCGAAATACAAGGGGAATCCGGTCATTCCTAATCCAGGTATCAAGGACTTTCGTGATCCGAAGGTGTTTTGGCACAATGAAACAAACAAGTGGATCATGTCACTAGCGTGTGGAGGTGAAATTCAGTTTTATGGTTCGCCCAACCTAATAGATTGGGAGTTCCTTTCTTCCTTTGGGAAAAACTACGGTGCCCACGGTGGTGTTTGGGAATGCCCTGATTTAATCGAGATGGAGGTAAAAGGTGAAAACGAAAAGAAATGGGTGTTAATCGTCAGCATTAATCCGGGTGGACCAAATGGTGGGTCCGTTGTGCAATATTTCATCGGCGATTTCGATGGAAAAACATTTACGTGTGACGATTCTAATGAAACGGTTCGTTGGGCAGATCCTGGTCGTGACTTTTACGCTGCGGTTTCATGGAGCAATGTGGAAAAGCCTGTATGGATTGGCTGGATGAGCAATTGGCAGTATGCTAATGACGTTCCTACCTCTCCATGGCGAAGTGCTATGTCTATTCCTCGTGAGATAAGCCTTGCAAAAACGAGTGAAGAAGAATATAAATTAATTCAGAAACCGATAAAACAACTAGAGCAACTGAGAGTGAACGAACCTAAAGAGGAAATAAATGTCGTTGTCAATGAAAGCAATTCATATACATTGCCAAAGGTTGGCTCCTTAGTAGAGTTAGATCTCCAAGTAAAGGAAGCGAAAGCGGAAGCTTGGGGAATACGAATCAACCATGGAGATAAAAAAAATACGGGCATTACCTTTAATTTGAAAGAAAATGAGTGGATAATCGATCGTATGAATAGCGGATTAGTTGATTTTTCTGCGGAGTTTCCAAGTAAAGATGCAGCAACATTATTTGCGGGTCAAGGTGTTCAAACAGTAAAGGTCTTTCTTGATACGGCTTCGTTAGAGGTGTTCCTCAACGAGGGAGAAAGTGTCATGACAGATATTATTTTCCCAACAGAAAATGATGTAAGAATTGAATTGTTTGCAACAAACGGGGAAGTGATTTTTCACAAGGTAACTGTAACAAAGCTAAAAGGAATTTGGTAAAAGAAAACAAGAAAGCAGGTCGTAGCAAATGAATTTATGGGATGGGAAAGCAGCAAAAACACTTAATAAACTAACGAATATTGTCCTTTTAAACTTGCTTTGGCTATTGTTCTCCATCCCTGTCATTACCATTGTGCCAGCAACAGTGGCAATGGCAGGCGTTGTGAAAGCGTGGCAACTTGAGGAAGAGGAGAGAGTATTCCGCCCATTTATGCATTTCTTTGTAAAAAACTTTAGGCGAAGTTTCTTCATCGGTGCAATGTGGTTAATGGTAGGAGCTGTGTTGCTAGTCGATCTGCTACTGTTTCTAACGATTCCTCATGATTTGCTAAGAATGGTATTAATTACACTAACTAGTTTCATTATTTTATTGTATTTATTTACAAGTGTATATATCATTCCGGTGATGCTACATGAAAACATAACAGAATTAAAACCGCTTCTAAAACGAGCATTCATTCTATCATTCTATGATCTACCTGTATCCTTCTCGGTTGTTCTTATTACTAGCTCGGCCGTTGTTCTTGTGCTCTTAGTATCAATAACGTCTATTTTTATTGGAGCATTAACAGCAATGATCGTCCATCGATTTAGCTATCGCACCTTTTCTAAGGGTAAAATAATGGAAGGGAGTCAGGTAAATCTATAATCTGCAGATATTAGCAGAGGTAAGGGTTGCAATCGAGCCATAGGTGCGGAAATCATTATAGGGAGTAGGCAAGGAGGATTATTATGAAAAGTGGGGTTATTACCCTAGGTGAGGCATTAATTGATTTTATACCATTAGATAAAGAGAATAGTACTTTCCAAAAATGTCCCGGTGGCGCTCCTGCCAATGTAGCGGTTGGCTTGGCAAAGCTGCAGGTTCCTTCCAAATTTGTAGGGAAGGTAGGCAATGACGTGCTTGGGCATTTTCTAAAGGAGACATTAGCTTCCTACCAAGTAGATACAACGAATATGTTCTATACCGATGAAGCACGGACGAACGTCGTGTTCGTTACATTGGCCGATGATGGGGAAAGAAGCTTTGAATTCTTTATTGATCCAAGTGCAGACACGTTATTAGCAGAAGAGGATATAGAAGAAAGTATTTTTCTAGATGCAAAAATCCTTCATTTTGGTTCGATTTCTTTGATCAGTGGGAGTTCCAATGCTGCTACGTGGAAAGCGGTAAAACTAGCAAAAAAGAATAACATGATTGTTTCATATGATCCCAATCTCCGGTTGTCATTGTGGGACAGTGAAGAGCAGGCTAAGCAAACGATCACCTCGATGCTTCCATACGTAGATATCGTAAAAATTTCAGAAGAGGAGTTATTCTTTATTACTGGGAGTAAAAGCTTTGAAGATGGCTTAGAGGCCATCACTGCCTACAACATTCCCATTGTCGTTGTGACGTTAGGGGAGAAGGGTAGCTACATCCTTGTTAACGGGGAGAGGAGCCATGTTCCTGCCATGAAGGTCAATGCAGTAGATACAACTGGTGCGGGCGATGCCTTCGTTTCTGGATTACTCTATGGTTTAAACACGTCTGACAAACCCCTTTCTGAGTTATCGATGGGGGATTTAAAGCGAATGGCCGAATTCGCAAGTCTTTCTGGAGCACTAGCAGCCTCCGTCAAAGGAGCAATGACAGCTCTGCCGAGAGTAGAGGATGTTATGAAGTATTTGGATGGAAGTAAACAAATATAAAACTTTTATTATCGTTTTTATGCTAGGAGTAAGAAGCAAGTGTTGGAGGCTCATTAGTGAACGGGGCGGTTTTTATGTTTAAATGCAGGTGTAGATAGTTGAGAGCTGTTTGAAGAACGGAGAAGCAAGCAGTGATGACATAACTTTAATAATAAAAAAAGTTGTGTGATTATCTATCAGTATAATAAGCTTGTCCTCGCCATAAATCCTTCTATACTACAAGTGTAGAGGGTTTTTATTTATTTCTGGAGTCGTCAGGACCATCTATGCAATATAAGTAATATTAGAGTTTTAATTTGATTTTAATTTTTGATATTTATTTAGGAAGACATCAAGCTCTTGGCTACACTTAATAGTATCAGGATGATTAAACCCATTAGATTGGGCCAACTGAATCATATGAATTCGTAATGTATCAATTTTGTATTCCAACTCTATTATGAAGGTCCCTTTTTCCATAAAACATACTCCTACTATTAAGAAATAAAATTGTACAACATAGACCATTATATACTAGCATTGATACCTGTTAACCAGTTCGACAGCATTTCTTATAAATCGACAAAATCCTTTTTGGACTTTTTTCAAAATAGCTTCCAACTACCTTATTCTAGAAAAGGTGCGAAACTAATAGGGAAATTAATTTCGCACCTTTTTCATAACTTTCATTATTTTAATAAAGGGACCTTTATTACTAGCTTAAACTTTTGAATAACTAGTAGAGTGACTAACAATGGAAGATGTATAGTCATAATACCAGCTAAAATTCGTAACCACGGACTCGCTGCAATTTGTTCAAATGGAATAATTTGTGTAAGAGGAAGAAGTAAAATGATTTCAAAAAATACTAACAAAAGAAACCCAATGATACCAATAATAAAACCATTTAGTATTTTAAACTTAAAAATGATTACCACTAATAATGCGAACACGGTTAAGTTAATTAAAGGTTTGATGGAATTCATCATAAAAATACTTAAAGTAAAAGCTACTCCACCATATACCAGTGAGAAAATAATCATAGATTTTATGTTCCCCTTGATTGAAACACCAAGAAGAGCAAAAGAAACTGCGAGCATTAAAAATGCTTCTGGAAACGATAATAAAAAGAAACTAAACCACTCCATAATGACCTCCTTTCTTGTTGTAAGACATAGATGATATTAGTTGGACTTCTGAGAGGGGCCGGCATTTTAAAAACTGGCCACATATATTAAGCCATCTTTTGGTTGATGAAAGATGGCCTAATATATATTAACAATTTGACTAGAAAAAAGCTATCGTTTAATTTGGGCATATAAAAGATTATTTATTCATGATCTTTAGGTAGTTTAGGTTGATATAGCATGCTTGAAGACGCTGTGCTTATTTCTGTTTTTGCTATAAGAACGATGACAGTAACTACCCAACCGACAGCTACCTTTGCCATTTTTTTCAAGAGACTTGCCTCCTTTCTAACAGGTGTTCAATTTTATTAACAATTAAATAAGAATATGGATGTATGGTTCCAATTTGAAATAAAAAACCGAAAAGGGAGGCTAATATAACTTCAGTTGGATAAGATTTCAGGGTTAAGGTGTAAATGACTCCTCCCCAAATAATAATGGCTGATAGCGAGAATTTTTTTAGCTTCCTTTTTTGATTTTCGGTCATGTTTTTGTAAAAATGATTGGATGGGGCGTATTTATAAGCTAAAAATAAGCCTGTAATAATAGAAAAACATAACAAAACTAAAATCGTCCGGAAATCTATAAAAACCGATAGTTTACTTGAGATAAACGATAGGAAAAGCATAATAATTAGCCCTGCAAACAAGCAGCGAACGTAAGTGGAGTAATGATGTCCACCTGTAAAGAAACGAAAAATAATAAACGTAAAAAGCACAGAAAGCATTGGAAAAAGTAAACCTAGTAGAATGGAAGTTGTAAGTAAAATGAAGATTTTAATAAAGCCTCTTATCAAAATTTCGATACCGTAACGAATATAATCAACTTCGGTAGTTCTCTCAACATACATACCTAATGCTTTGGCTATTCTTTCGCTAACGTGATTGATCATTTTCCACCACTTTCGGAAATGTGATTTCAATAGTTACTTCATTATCTTTAGTAGCGACGTGCAAAAAACCATTATATTTCTCAGTAACTTCTTGGATAATTGCTAACCCGTATCCTCTATCTAATTCCGATTTAGTAGAATAACCGATTTTAAAATGATTTTCAGTAATCTTTTTCAAGATCGAGGTATTTTTTACGATTAATTTCACTGATTCATTGACTTTCACAATTTCTAATCCAATTTTGCGTTCTGCATTAGGCATTTCAAGTGTGGCTTCATAAGCATTATCAAGCAAGTTGCTAATTAATCGTATTAAATCAGTAGAAGATAGAATAGTTTCAATTTCTTCGTTTGCTATATTCACACTAAAAGGTATGTCTGCTTTTTGATACCTGTCCATCTTTGAAAATAGCATGGAAGAGAGAATAGGATTTTTTATCGTTAATGCCTTATTATTAATATTAATATGACCGATCATCTCTTGAATGTATTTATCAGCGGCATCATATTTTTTTATTTTCATTAGTCCGGAAATAACCGTTAAGTGATTGTTAAGGTCATGGCGGTCAGATCGAACTGAAGTTACTAAGGACCGGAACTCTTCAACATGAGTAGATTCAGTATTATAAACTTTTCGTTTCTCCTCGCGTTTAAAAATTTTTCCTAATATGTAAAGAGATAGTATGTTCAAAATAACAACGAAAATTAAGTGAATGGGGATCCCAATGATATCAAGAGCATGATCCTGTAAGCCTGCGATTGAAATAATACCAAAGAAAACTAATAATAATTGAATTAGAATGATAATTACTAAAATGGTGAAATTCATAGAGCTGATCATTTATGGCTTGTAACAAAAGAATTAGCCATTTTACTCCTTAAAAGTAAGTTTTAATAGGATTATAACACAAACTAATTATATAAGGCTTTACTAGCAAAAGCTATTTCATTGCCCTTTTTAGCTGTAACTGGGGTAGTTGCAATTTTAGTGGCATCAGATATTGTCTCAGAATAAAAACAGACACCAATTTCTAAAAAAAACACACCTGAATGAAAAAGCTTTTTTATATAATCAACTTAGACAGAACGTAAGAGAGCCAAGTCTCTTACGAAAAGATGCTCATATTAGTGTATTTTTTGTAAGCGTATACAAAAGATGATGGGAAGGGTGATTGAATTGCAAAACTTTGAAAGTTTTAACAAAAGCTTTATTAATGGAGAGTGGACGGAAGGAAAGAGTCACAGAACCTATGATATTACCAACCCATTTGATGACTCGTTAATTATGCAAGTCCCATTAGCGACAAAAGGGCAAGTAGTAGAAGCTTTTGAGGTGGCAAAGGAAGCCCAAAAAGCATGGGGGAAAAGTACGGTAGAAGAACGCCGTGAGGTACTGCATAATGCTGCAGAATATTTAAAGGAAAATCGTGAAGAGATTGTTAATGTAATCAGTCGAGAAACCGGCGGAACGATTTTAAAAGCGAATGTTGAGTTACATTTAACGCTCGAATTTCTTGAGGAATCTATTAAGTATGCAGACGAAATCAATACCGTAAAAGAAGTACCAGGTCATGTTGATGGAAAGTTAAATCACATTCATCGAATTCCCTTAGGTGTGGTTACGTCTATTTCACCTTTTAATTTTCCTATGAATTTATCAATGCGTACGATTGCACCAGCCATTGCTTTAGGAAATAGTGTTGTTCATAAGCCAGACATTCAAGTTGGGTTAAGTGGTGGAATTATTCTTGCAAAAGCATTTGAACATGCAGGGCTACCAAAAGGTGTTCTCAACGTTATTATGACTGACATTGAAGAGATAGGCGATGAAATGCTAACAAATCCTTACTCCAAGTTAATCAGTTTCACTGGTTCTACAGCTGTAGGGCGAAAAATTGGCGAAATTGCTGGACGTAACTTGAAACGTGTTGCGCTAGAGCTAGGGGGGAATAGTCCATTAATTGTATTATCAGACGCAGATGTAGATCGTGCTGTTGATGCGGCTGTGTTCGGGAAGTTCATCCATCAAGGTCAAATTTGTATGATTATTAATCGTATCATTGTTCATCAAGATAAACATGATGAGTTTGTTGAGAAGTTTGTAGAAAGAGCAAAAGCACTACCTTATGGCGATACAAGCGATCCGAGCACCGTTATTGGACCACTAGTGAACAAAGCTCAAATGGTAAAAGCCCTTAACTTTATCGGGGAGGCGAAGAGAGAAGGTGCAACAGTTGCTCTTGAGGGTCAACGAATTGGAAATGTGTTGACGCCTTTCGTTTTCACGAATGTTAATAATTCTAGCAAACTTGCACAAAGTGAATTGTTCGCTCCAATTGCAACGATTATAAAAGCAGAGTCAGATGAACAAGCGATTGAATTTGCGAATGACACAGAACATGGTTTAAGCTCAGCCATCTTTACAAGTGACCTGCAACGTGGAGAAGAGCTTGCATTACAAGTAGATGCCGGTATGACGCATATTAATGATCAAACAGTAAATGATGCACCGTATATTCCATTTGGAGGTAACAAAGCTAGTGGATTAGGGCGCTTTGGGAATCCGTGGGTAGTAGAAGAATTTACTGTTACAAAATGGGTATCCGTTCAAACGAAGTATCGCCAATTTGCTTTTTAATATAGGAAAAAGGAACAAATTAGTAGTGATTACTAATTTGTTCCTTTTACTGTGATGAACTCAAATTTTCCATAATTTTTCTTGTACTGCTTAGGAGTTAATCCTGTAACCTTTTTAAATGTTTTCGAAAAGTGTTTGACTTCAAAAAAGCCAACTTTCGAAGCGATGTCAGCTACTAACAAATCTTTAGAGGATGAAATTAATTCTTTTGCTTTCTGAATCCTATAGGAAACAAGGTACTTTATGGGACTGATCCCCATCTCCTTTGTAAACATTTGACTTAAATAGGAATTGCTAATATTCAGATTTTCGGCAATGTAGTTTACGGTAATCTCATCTGAATAATGGTTATGAATAAAATCAATGGCTTGTAGAACAATCGAATTTTTGACCATGGAACTATTCGAAAGCTTTCCTTTTAATAACATGATATTTTCGATAAAATCGTTACACCTTTGTTCAATGGAGCAATAAAATAACTCCCTTGGAGAATAACTTTCACTAAACATATTAGTGCACAAGGTACTATATTTGGTTACTAGTGCACTTAACAATGAGGTTTGACAGTAATAAAATAAATTATAGCTTAAACTTGGTTTTACATAATCTAAGAATAGCTGTTTAATTAATTGGATAAGTTTTGGATCAGTGATATTTAGGTTAATAATTTCTTTGATTTCTTTAAGAATTTCATCAATGACCGTATAATCAATTTCTTTCCTCACTGAATGAATGTACTCTTGAGTAATCAAAGGTGCATCGTGGCAAAAGAAAAAGTAAATTTGTTGTCGGTGAAATGCTTCATATCCCTCCCTAATATCTTCAATATTTTTTATATAGGTACTTCTGTACTTTAGCGCTGTTTTCATATCCATGACTTTATTAAGTTTATTCGTAACTTCTAGTAGAACACGTTGTTGAGTAGCCTCGCTCTTAGAATGATCAGCATTTATGATAATTCCTATTAATAGTGGATTGATATAAAAGGCTTCTCCTCCATGATAGGAATCTAACACATTCTGAGATTCCTTCACAAACTCTTCCCCAACAAAGTAATAAATATTTTTATTAAGATCATGATCGGAATATTCGATGTCCAATAAATTACAAATGTACAGATAATAGCCGGATAAATTTAGATTAAGATTAGCTATCTTCTTATAATATAAAAATTCATTATATGTAACTCCTCGTAAAATGTCTTTGAGATATTCTGCTTTTTCTAATGTTTTAATTCTCGAATTCATGATAAGATTTGAATCTTTTGCTTCACCAATCGTATTAAACCGACAATTGAATCTTTCAATTAAGGAGAGCTGAAAATAATGTTTTAAACGGTTAAGTAGATGTTGATTTGGATTGCTAGTAACCGAGTAAGCGATTTCATTTTCGGGATTTAAATGAAATGCTAGTAGGGTTGGAGAAATATTGGCGTGCATTAAATCAACAAATAAATTTTGCACTTTGTAAATGGGGTGGATAAGCTGAAAAATAATGATATCAGCCTTTAATTCAACAGCCTTATCAATACACGTTTCATAGGAATTAGTGACGTAAGTAATAGAAAATTCTTTCGTATTATTAGCAGCGTACTCAGTAATAATAGATGAAATTTCATCTTCGGCGCACAGAATGATTGATAGACTCATAGGGGACCCCCTCCAAAAGATTAAATAGATTTTACAACATCTGTATTACATTTTCTATAGAGAAAATACTACTATAAAAAAATTATCTAAAAAATTAAAAAATAACACCTATTGCTAAAAAATGAACACCAGAATAACAGATCAATTCAGTACAATATATTTAACAACAAGTTACAGAAATACAAAAAGTGATAACTTTATTGTAAGCGTATTCAAACTAATGGTAGCACAAGTACACTTTAAATGTTGAGAAAATTAGAACATAAGGAGGTTAGTATGAAAAATAACATAAGTGATTTTTCGTTAAATTTATTTTCATTAAAAGGCAAAGTTGCCATTGTAACTGGAGCTAATCAGGGACTTGGAATGGCTTACGCAGTAGCTTTCGCAAAGGCTGGAGCAGATTTATTTATTCCGCATCTAACAGAAGACGTTACAGAAATTAAACAATTGATTGAAGAAACTGGGCAAAGAGTCAAGTTTCTACAAGGTGATTTGACAGATAAACAATATATTCAAGATATAGTAGATACATGTATAGAGGAGTACGGTCAAATAGATATTCTTGTTAATAATGCGGGAGCCAGTAAGTTTGGTGAGTTTACGGAATATCCAGATTCAGCTTGGGAAAAAATCATGGACATTAACTTAAACTCAGTCTACTACTTAAGCAAGAGAGTAGCAGATCAGATGATTGAACAAAAGTCAGGTAAAATTATCAACATTGCCTCAGCACTAGCTTTTACAGCGGATAAAAAATGTCCACCATATACAACGAGCAAGCATGGAATTGTTGGTTTAACTAGAGTATTTGCAGCTGAAACGGGCCAATACAACATTCAAACCAATGCGATTGCTCCAGGCTTTCTAGTAACAGAGGTAAATAAGGAAATTAGTGAAAATAAAGAGTACTACAACAAAATTAATGATCGCATTCCACTAGGTCGCTGGGGTGATCCGCATGATCTAATGGGAACCGCTTTGTTCCTAGCAAGTAGTGCATCTGATTATATTAACGGATTTACGATTAGTGTAGATGGAGGGTTTGCATCAACGATTTAATAAAGGGAGGTGCTCTTTTGAAAACGGTTGCAGTAACGAAAGTAGGAAGTTTAAAAGATCCGAATGAAGAAACAAGAGGGAGAGTGGAGGTGTTAGACTTTCCGGAACAGGAGCTAGGAGAAGATGATGTGCGGCTGAAGGTAGCTTATTGCTCGATCTGCGGGTCTGACCCTCATTTAGTGGAAGGAGTCTTTGACCTCAAGCCCCCATTCGGTTTAGGTCATGAAGTTTCTGGGACAATCGTGGAACTTGGAGCCAAAGCTAAGAAAAAAGGATTAAAGATTGGAGATAGAGTGGCTGGAAATTTCCTTAAATTTTGTGGAACATGCTACTACTGTTTAAACGGACAGGAGCAATTTTGTGAGAATCTCTTCGATTATAATCGCCCAGGGATGGCTGAAACGATTGTCTGGCATGAGTCACAAGTTTGGAAACTTCCAGATGACGTTTCATTAGAAGAGGCTTGTTTATTGGAGCCAGTTGCGATTGCTGTTCGAATTGTTGATAAAGCCAATATGAAGGTCGGTCAGCGTGTCGCGATTTCAGGTGGAGGACCAATTGGACTGTTAACCTTACAAATGCTTAAACATTTTGGGGCAACATCGTTAACTCTTATTGAGCCAATTGAAGAAAGAAGAAATCTAGCAAAGCAATTCGGCGCAGATCACGTCATTGATCCCATTAACCAGGATGTTGAAGTAGAATCAGATACGATTACTGATGGTCGAGGATTTGATGTAGTGATTGAAGCATCAGGCTCTCCAAGAGCTGCAAATGTTGCATTAGAGATAGCAGCTAAAGGAGGAACCGTGTTATATATTGCGATGTTCCCGAAAGAGTATGAAATGCCATTAAACCTTTATGATAAATGTTATTTCAACGAATTGACGATTTCAGGGATTTTCGTGGCACCTTACGCCTTTCCAAGGGCTGTCCAAATGCTTCCTAAACTAGATTTAGAACCTTTTATACAAAAAGTATTTCCACTTACACAAGGTGTTGAAGCGTTTGATGCTCATATGAGTGGAAAGTATCCAAAAGTATTAATTAAATGTGATGAATAAAACCTAGTAAATTCTAAGAAAAGAGGTTATGACACATGGGGAATGTTGACATTGAATTAGTAACACAGCTTGAAGATAAAGCTATTGATATTAGAAAAGATTTATGTACGTATATTTATCGAATTGCAACAGCCGGTCATTTAGGCGGGGAGTTGTCGATGGTTGATGTGGCTGTCGCCCTTTACTATAAATATATGAATTATGATCCAACAAATCCAGAAATGCCAGATCGAGACAGACTCATTTTAAGTAAAGGACATTGTGGCGAGACGTTATATACGATCTATTCAGATTTAGGTATGTACACAATGGATTATATGGTTGAGCATTTTAACACACTTGCAACAGGAAAGTTTAGTATGCACCCAAATCGTAAATACATTGAGGCGATTGAGGCGTCAACTGGGTCTTTAGGTCATGGCTTACCAATTGCGACTGGGCTTGCCTTAGGTGCAAGAATGTCTGGTGAAAAGTGGAGAACGTTCTGTATTTTGGGAGATGGTGAGCTTCAAGAAGGAACAAACTGGGAAGCCTTTATGGCAGCAGGCCAATACCAATTGGGGAACCTAGTAGCAATTGTCGATAAAAATGACCTACAAATGTCAGGCAATACGGCGAACACAGTTACAATAGACCCACTTGATGAAAAAGTAAAGGCGTTCGGGTGGGATGTAATTGAGATAAATGGAAATGACATGAGAGAAGTTTGTGAGGCTTTGGATTCTCTTCCTGAATCAGACCCGCATGTAAGAAGAAAGCCGGTTTGTATCATTTCAAATACGGTAAAAGGTGCTGGTGTAGAATTTATGGAAAATGTTGTCGGATGGCATGCAGGTTCATTAAGTAAAGAGAAGTTAGAAGAGGCAATTGAGTCCATTGAAAATACAAGGAAGGTGAGACAATAATGACGACTAGAGTAACTTTAAATTTTGACGAAATTTTATCATCTGCTAGAGAAGTGTATGGGACAGAATTACGAAAAATGGCAGAAGAAGGATTAGAGTTTGCTTTTACTTGCTCTGATAATGTAGCTCCTTCTTCTACAGTAGGAAAATTTATGGCCGATTATCCAGATCGTTGTTTTAACGTGGGGATTGCTGAAGCGAATCAAGTAGGGGTTTCAGCAGGCTTGGCTCTTTCGGGAAAAGTCGTATTTGCACAAGTATTTGGACCATTTCTACCATTGAGAGCTGCGGACCAAATTCATGCCGATATTGCCTATAACGATGTACCCGTCAGATTAATAGGAACGCATGCTGGTGTTACTTCAGGTGGAGGTCCAACACATAATGTGATTGCAGACCTTGCTTTTTACCGGGCCGTTCCAAACTTAACGATTGTTTGTCCTGCTGATGCCAATCAGTGTGCAAGAGTTGTGAGAGAATCTATGACCTACCCAGGTCCAATGGTCATTCGCATTGCACGAGGAGCTGAGCCAGATGTGTATGCGAATAATGATTATGAATTTAAAATTGGTAAAGCAATCAAAGTGAAGGAAGGCTCTGATTTAACCCTTATTGGTACAGGTAGCAGTGTATATTGGTCATTCAAAGCAGCTGAAGAACTTGCAAAGCAAGGGATTCATGCAAGAGTACTTGATATGCATACGATTAAACCGTTTGATGAAGAAGCTGTTTTACAAGCAGCGTCAGAAACAGGATGTATTGTGACAGTAGAAGACCATAGTATCCATGGTGGACTTGGTGGGGCTGTTGCAGAATTACTTGCTGAATCTAGTATTCCTTGTCGATTTAAAAGAATTGCTCTTCCAGACGAGTTCTGTGTACTTGGTGAGCCGGATGAAGTGTATCGGTATTATGGGATGGCACCAGAAGGAATCGCTGAAACAGTAAGGAACTTTTTGAAATAATTAGGTATCAAATTCAGCTAGTATCATAACGTTACTAGCTGAATTTTTTAATAATCTTAATGAAACATAAGGGGGAATAGGGTAAGAGAGTGCCAGAAACTGTAAGCGTTTACCAGGAGGGCGTGTAAAGAATTTAGTTATCTAACTTTATTGGGGGGAAATATTATGAAAAAGATTCATTTCATGATGATTGCTATTTTTACAGTTTTTGTTATTGCAGCATGTGCGGCACCAAACGAAAGTACATCTAATCAAAGTTCACCTGATACAGCACCAGCAGAAGACGTGGATACAAGTGATTCAGAATTTGTTATCGGTGCATTGTGGTCTGCGACTTCTGTTCCACCAGTGCAGGTCATTTTAAATAGAATTGAAGAAGTTGCTGCAGAAGCCAATGGAACAATTGTTAATATGGATGCCCAATTTGACCCACAAACTCAAGCAACTCAAGCTAGAAACTTACTAACACAAGGTGTAGATGCAGTATTCGTTAACGTTATAGATCCAGAGGGGATTGTACCGAGTGTTAAGGAATTAGAAGAGGCAGGTATCCACGTTATTGTTGGAACGCTTCCGGTTTCGCCTTCTGCTAATGATTACATTGCGTCATTTGTCGGTCCAGATAATATTAAAGCTGGTAATCTTGCTGCTGAATTAATGCAAGAGGCACTAGTGGATGGTGGAAAGGTTGCCATCATTGAAGGAGATCCTGGAATTACAGTGACAGAGCGTACGGCAGGATTTGAACAAGCATTAGAAGGAACAAATATTGAAATTTTAGAGAAACAAGTGTCAGAGCAATGGGACCGTTCAAGAGCTTTATCGATTATGCAAAACTACTTAACGAAGTATCCGGACCTTGATGGTATTTTCGTTCATAACGATGATATGGCAATGGGGGCAATTCAAGCTCTAAGACAAGAGGGTAAGCTAGATCAAGTTACGGTAATTAGTTTAGGAGGAACATTTGAGGCAGTGGATGCAATTGAAGCTGGAGAAATGTATGGAACGGTAACGGAAGATTTAGTTTGGACAGCGGAAATGCAGATGGATGTTGCTTTAAAAGTTATTAATGGAGAAGAGGTCGATAAAGTTGTCGATGTTCCTTTAGGGAAACTTACGAAAGACAACTTAGATAGTTTTACTCCAACTTATTAATCATCATTTAGTTCTATTAATATTGTAGATTTTTTTAAGGAGGGCTTTTAATCCTAAGCCCTTCTGTTTAATATTCATGCCAGAAAAAAGACGAGTGGGTGATAGGAATGAGTATTTTAGAAATGAAGAGAATCAGTAAATCATTTCCAGGAGTAAAGGCGCTTAACGAAATAGAGCTAGAAGTTCGTAAAGGAGAAGTCCATGGCCTGCTTGGTGCGAACGGTGCCGGGAAATCGACATTAATGAAGGTGCTTTCAGGAGTAATTCAACCAGATGAAGGGGAGATTTATTTTAAGGATGAAAAAGTTGAATTTTCCTCTCCTCTCGATGCCCAACAGAAAGGAATCGTCATTATCCATCAGGAACTAAGCCTTGTTCCCATGCTATCAGTCGCTGAGAATATATTTTTGGGAAGGCTTTACGGCAGTAAGTATAATGTGGATTGGAAAGAAGTGCATGAGAAAGCAAAGTATTATTTAAAACAGGTTGGAACAGAAATCAATCCAGCTACGATCGTAAGAGATCTGAGTGTAGCTCAAATGCAACAAGTTGAAATTGCCAAAGCTCTTTCCTTTAATGCCGATTTAATTATTATGGATGAACCTTCCGCTGTATTAAGTGGATCAGAATTAAAGCAATTGTTTGAAACAATTGAAACATTAGTTGAACAAGGGGTAACGGTCATTTATATCTCTCACCGCTTAGAAGAGATTGACCGCATATGTAATCGTATAACGATCATGCGAGATGGAGAAGCGGTTGGCACAAGAGTTGTAAAAGAAACAAGTAGAGAAGAAATTATTAAGGGAATTGTTGGTCGCGATATAGAGGAAGAGTATCCGACAATGGAAACGATCGAGCTTGGAGAGGAAATATTGGCTGTCAAAAATCTAACTCAAAAAGGAAAGCTGCGTGATGTTAGCTTTCAATTAAAGAAAGGTGAAATCTTAGGCATTGCTGGTTTAGTAGGTGCGGGGAGAACGGAAATCGCTCGTTGTATCTTCGGCGCCGATAAATTTGATGAAGGTGAATTAGTATATAAAGGCAAGAAAATCAAGGTTTCTAATCCGAGAAAGGCAATTGAACTCGGAATTGCTCTTGTTCCAGAGGATCGAAAAGAACATGGATTAATTACAAAATTTTCGTTGAATCGAAACTTTACAATGGCAGCATTGAAAAAGATAAGTAAGCTTGGATTTGTCCGTTGGTTTAAGGAAAATGAGGCGTCTAAAGAATTGGTTCAAAAGCTTAGTATTAAGACACCATCCATTCATCAATTAGCCGTTAACTTAAGTGGAGGGAACCAGCAAAAGGTAGTCGTTGCTAAGTATTTATTTTCGGATGCAGATATTTTAATACTCGATGAACCAACAAGAGGTGTGGATGTTGGGGCAAGGAGAGAGATTTATACGGTTATTCAAGACTTAGTCAAAAATGGAAAATCAGTTTTGTTAATATCCTCTGACTGGGCTGAGCTAATTGCTTTAAGTGATCGGATTGTGGTTCTACATGAAGGAAAGGTAAAAGGGGAATTGTCAGGATCTGAAGCAAGTCCTGAAATGATCCTTCAAAAAGCACTAGTTTAAGAAAGGGGTGGTTACAGTGGAAACAGTTACTGAAAAAAGGAATGAAACTCAACTAAAACGAATGAAGAGTAAAGTTGATTTAGCTGACTTAGGTCCAGTTTTAGCATTATTGATCCTAATCATTATCGGTTCAATATTATCACCAGTTTTTCTTACAAAAGGTAATCTTTTAAATATATTAACTCAAATTTCTGTTCTAGGTTTAGGTGCCATAGGCATGACCTATGTTGTTATTGGAAGATTCTTTGACTTATCTGTAGCGGGAATGCTGTCTTTAAGTGCAGTATTAATTGTTGGTTTCCAACCCTTCTTAGGAACAATTGGAGCCATCTTTGCTGTTATTCTTGTAGCATTAGTAGTAGGTTTAATAAATGGATCTATTCTTCGATTTATTAAAGGGGACTTTGGTGCTTCGATCATGATCACATTTGGTACAGGAACAATCCTTGCCTCTTTAGCTTTATTATATACAGGAGGTTTTACATTAAATCCTGAACGAGATACTGTTTTCACTTGGTTTGGTAATGGCTCATTTCTAGGTATACCCGCACCTATTGTTACGTTAATTTTCTTCTCTATTATTTTGCATGTGGTGTTGAAGTATACGACGTTTGGAAGAGCCATTTACCTAACAGGTGCCAATCATGAGGCTGCTCGTTTATCTGGGATTCCGATTCATCGCATTCGAACGATTACGTTTATGATTGTAGCTGTTCTCGTTTCGATAGGGGGGTTAATTAGAAGCTCTCAAACTTTGAATGCTTCTCCAGTCGTCGGTGTTGGCTTTGAATTAGATGTAATCGCTGCTGTCGCTATTGGTGGAACAAGTTTGGCAGGAGGAGCAGGAAATATTTCTCGTACATTAGTCGGTGTTCTGATTATAGGTGTACTTAATAACGTTTTTGTTCTTATGGGGTTAAGTAATTATGACCAAATGATGGCAAAAGGGTTAATAATTGTTGCTGCACTGTTACTTGATAGACGTAAAGAGCTAAAGCTAGTTAGGAAGGGGTGACAAAATGTCCATTTTAAAGAGAGTATACAGTCAAAAGGTACTATTAATTTTAATCGGAATGGTCATTTTTGCTTCGGTCAGTTCTCCTTACTTTTTGACATTTCAAAATGTAACGTACTTAGTAACACAGCTTAGTATATTTGGAATCATGGCATTAGCGATGACCTTTGTCATATTAAATAAAGAATTTGACCTCTCAATTGGTGCGGTTATGGCCTTTTCAGGTATTTTTATGGTTAAGATGATTCCTCAGACCGGTATTATTGTAGCAATTCTGTTAACGCTTTTGCTAGGAGTGATTATTGGATTAATTACAGGATTCTTAGTAGCTTATTTAGGGTTAAATTCTTTTGTCGTTACGTTGTGTGCGATGTTCTTTTATAATGGTCTAGCCTTATCTGTTTCAGGTGGACGTCCAGCAAGTGCGCAAGATCCAGTTTTAAACTATATTAGTTCAGGAACCTTTTTGGGTATCCCGAATTTGATCGTGATGCTCCTGATCCTAACCTTACTTGCTGATTATGTATTGCGAAAAACTAAGTACGGTCGCAACGTATACGCAGTTGGTGGAGATGAACAGGTGGCAAGACTAACAGGAATCTCAGTAAGGTTCTACAAAATCAGTGTATTTGTCATTTCCAGTGTGGCAGCAGCACTTGCAGGTATTCTATTAACTGGTATGTTAAATTCGGCATCACCATTTGTTGGAAGTAGTGCAGCATTAACTGTTATCTCAGCTGTTGTTATTGGAGGTACTAGCTTAGCAGGAGGAGAAGGGAGTATACCAAAAACGTTAATGGGATTGTTTATTTTAGGAATTCTTGATAATTTACTTGGCTTATTAAATGTCCATTCCTTCTATCAGACCTTTATATTAGGGGCTCTACTGGTATTTGTCATTGGTTGGGATTTTTATGCGAGGAGTAAAAAGCAAGTGTTGGTAGCTCATTAGTGAATGGGGCTTGTTCTTATGTTTTTACTGGAAGAGAGAAAATTTATATAGTTTCTTTAGCCAACAATTTTGTATGTATGGAGTATATACGAGAATTCAAAAGCACAACGAGCAGTTGAAATCTCTGCTAGTTGTGCCTTTTTTGCGCAAATTCCGGATGCCTAAAGAACCGTCCTCGTACCTCCCCGTTCAATTCAAGAGAACTAACTTTTGAAAATTCCTCGATTATTGCTCATATCAAGAGGTCAGATAGTAAGGGTAGGCCAGTAATAGGTTTTTTTAAAGCATTGATACTAATCGTACTAATTTTCACAGGAGATTCAAACCTAATCTGCCGTGGTTGTAATTTTCTGAATAATGTACTATTAGTTTAAGAATTCTATTTAGAGGCGCCCCAGATGACAAGGTAAGTAGCTAGAAAAACTGTCGTCTCGAAGCAAAAGTTGGTTGAGTTTTCTTGAAGAAACCAAATATTTATTAGGTGGATAATAAACCATATGGGAGGGGAATGAATGATGACTGTTGAAATGCAAAATAAAAACTTGTTGGATCGTGTGTTGATTGAAATCCGCTCTCGACGAGACGAATTTGAGGAGAAGCGCCACGTACCTCGAGACATGATAGCTCAACTAAAGCAATTGGGTGTTTACCGAGCTCACGCGCCACGTTGCTTTGGTGGCGATGCCAGCTCGCCCTCGGAGTTCCTTAGGCTGATTGAAACAATTTCGGAGGCTGATGGTTCAGCCGGATGGGTGGCGAGCTTCGGGTCTGCTGCGATCTATCTTGCGGCTTTGCCGCGTGAAACGCTCGCACAACTTTATGCAAATGGGCCAGACGTGTCCTTCGCTGGCGGTCTGTTTCCAGTCCAACCCGCCGAGAAAGTTGCGGGAGGTTGGCGTGTAAACGGGCTTTGGAAGTTTGCAAGTGGGTGCAAGGGCGCTGATATTCTTGGCGTTGGTATAGGCACGGGGGAAGGTGGAAAGCCGCTCACGGCTGTGCTTATGCCAGAGGACGTGGATATCGTTGAGAACTGGGAGGTTTTCGGAATGCGCGGAACCGGTAGTCACGACCTGCGCGTGAAAGACGCCTTTGTTTCTGATGAGTGGACCTTTGTCCGTGGTGGTGTACCTTCTATTGAAGAGCCGATTTATCAATATCCGTCGGTCGCTTATGCAGCACAGGTACTAGCAGTGGTCAATCTTGGTGTAGCCCGTGCCGCCCTGAATGAAGTCTCTCAAGTAGCCGGTAATCGTTCTAGTATCACCGGAGCACCGAAGATGGCTGATCGCGCTTACTTACGAATCGCTGTGGCAAAGGCAGAAGCCTCGTTAAGATCAGCCCGTGCCTTTTTCTACGAAGCCACCGACTCCGCTTGGGACTCTATCTTGAAGGGTGACGGTGTTTCTGCAGACCAAACAAGCATGCTTCGTCTGGCAGCCGTTCAGGCTACTCGCGCAGGTGCTAGCGCCGTCCAGTCTGCCTATCTCCTTTCCGGCACCGCGGCGATCTATGATGGCCATCCGCTACAGCGTTATCTACGAGATGCAATGGTCGTCACTCAGCATGCATTCCTTAATGAAGGCATTTATGACAATGCTGGATCGGTATTTTTGGGCGTACCACCGATGCCTGGATATATTTAATTCGGAGTAAATTGCTGCTTTTTCGATTATAAGTTCCAATAATTGTCCTTTGTCGAGTTGTCGATAAGGGACTCTCTTTTTGTATTTCAATTTTCTTGACGAAATCAATCTAAACCGCTTAATTAATAGTTTTGTATAAGGTTTACAACGTAAATAAAAATGGAATTGGCTTGGAAGCTTTTAATGAAGAATAGGAAAAATAGAGTTTATCTTAAAAAATTACGGGTTTAAGTCGTGTTTCTTTTCGCGATATAGGACATATAATCGATATCGTGTTGGACTAATATACCCTTTATATTAGATGCAAGATTATTTTTCAAAAAAAAATTTTGTTATTTCATTATTTGAAATATCTATGTTTTCGTTACAAGTCCCTACTAGTATCATAGGAAATAGGAAGTTTATCACTTATTGAAGGAGGCATGAGCGAAGAGTAATCCTAAATATGGAAGCGTTTTCGATCGTGAAGGACTTGTAAGTACGTATATACTTAATCAAAACTTATGGAGGTTAATGATGAAAACAGAACCTAACTTTGATACTGCTCAGCTTGCCCATGTTGAAATTTTTTCGCCTAAACCAGAGGAGTCGTTACACTTTTTTAAGAACTATCTTGGAATGGAAGAATCATATCGACAAGGTCAATCGGTCTACTTACGAGCTTACGAAGACTTTTATCACCATTCATTGAAAATTACTGAGGCGAAAGAGCCTGGAATGGGACATACAGCATGGCGTGCCAGTTCAGAGCAAGCTTTGGAAAGACGTGTAAACGCTATAAAACAATCAGGTTATGGGCAAGGGTGGTCTGAAGGCGACTATGGACATGGTCCTGCTTATCAATTCTTAACTCCAGATGGACATAATATGGAGATTTTATGGGAGGTAGATTATTACCAAGCACCTGAAGATAAGTGGACACCTTTATTAAACCGCCCGCAAAAAAGACCAACACGCGGTGTCCCAGTTAGAAGAATTGATCATGTTAACTTACTAGCTAGCGATGTAACAAAGAATAAGGAATTCATGATGGACCAACTTGGGTTTAAACTTAGAGAGCATATTGCGTTAAACAATGGCCAAGATGGTGCTGCGTGGCTAAGTGTAAGTCCGCTTGTACATGAAGTTGCTTTTATGGGAGATCAAGCTGGTGGAAAAGGGCGCTTACATCATATTTGTTATTGGTATGGGTATCCACAGCACCTTTCAGATATTTCAGATCTACTTACAGAGAATGGTTATCAAATTGAGGCTGGCCCAGGTAAACATGGTGTAAGCCAAGCTAATTTTCTTTATGTTTTTGAACCAGGTGGAAACCGTGTAGAACTATTTGGTGATAGTGGATATCTTATTTTTGATCCTGATTGGAAGCCAATCTCTTGGAAAGAAGAGGAAATAGAAAAAGGGATTATTTGGTATGGTGCGCCGCTTCCATCAGAGTATTTTAAATATGGTACGCCTGTTATTGATAAGAAAATTCCTTCTAAATCATAAGATCCATTTTCCCATTTTACAAAAAGGCATGCTAAAAAGCATGTCTTTTTTGTAACCGTATGTGATTAGAAAAGAAGTTTTTAGGTTAATTTCAAATTATGAAATTAATATATTCATTATTCAGACTATTATCAGTTAAACTAGTCTTCTAAAGGCGTCTTGTAGAACAAGGTTTGTAACTACTATCTATAAATTGCGATAGGAGGCTGATTATGACTAAAAGAATTGTAGCAATATTTCACTCCCTTCTTACTTTAATGGGTGTTCTTGGTAAACTAACCATCGTTATGATAAGTTTATTGATTTTGTTAGAGGTCATCTCATTAAAGCTTTTCAATTATTCTTTTAATTGGGTTTTAGAATTAACCGAATACTTATTAGTATTTCTTACACTTTTTGGTGCTGCCTGGTTATTACGTCAAGATGGTCACATACGTTTCGACTTATTAATCAACCGATTTAATGTTAAAAATCAAGTGATTTTTGGAATAATTAATTCCATTATAGGATTTCTTATATCAATCACCATAACCATAAGTGGTTTTATTACTAGTTGGGGATTGTTTCAAAGAGGTGTGAAGACTGAAACCATGTTACAACTTCCTAGGTCCCTCTTAATCGTAATTATTCCAATCGGTTTTTTATTTTTAGCAATTCAATTTTCGCTAAATATTATAGCTGGAGCGAAGAAGCTAAGAGCTAAAGATCTTGCAAAAGTAACGGAGGACATTTAAATGGAATGGTGGTTAAGCTTAGTTCTCATTTTTGGTAGCATGTTTATACTCTTTTCAATTGGATTGCCGATTGCTTTTGCATTCTTAAGCATCAATATCATAGGTGTAATCTTTCTTTGGAATGGAAGTTCAGGATTAAACCAATTAGTGTTAAACATGTTTAACTCTATTTCAACTTTTTCGTTATTACCTATCCCGATGTTTATTTTAATGGGAGAAATTATGTTTCGAACAGGCCTAGGGCTAAAAGTGTTTGAGACGATTGGAAAATGGATGGGGAAAGTACCTGGTCGATTAAGTATTGTAACAGTTGGTAGTGGAACGTTGTTTGCAGTTCTAAGTGGTTCTAGTGTTGCGAGTACTTCTTTGCTTGGATCTCTCTTAGTTCCAGATATGCAAAAAAGGGGCTATAGTCATTCCATGTCTGTTGGACCAATTTTAGGAAGTGCTGGTCTTGCTTCTATGATCCCGCCTACGGCACTCGGTGTATTATTAGCCTCGCTTGCTTCTATTCCTGTCGGACACTTTTTGGTCGCGATCGTTTTACCTGGAATTATTTTAGCGTTCTTGTTTTTATTTTACATTATAATCCGTTGTTCTCTCCAACCTCATTTAGCTCCAAGTTATGAAGTCGAAGATATCCCTTTAGTTGAAAAAATAACGGATACAATAAAATACATTCTTCCATTAAGCATCGTTATTTTTCTGTTGTTAGGGTTTATTATTTTTGGGATTGCTACTCCAACACAAAGTGCTGTTTTAGGAGCGGTTGGTACATTACTTTTATCATTTTTTTATGGAGGTTTTTCTTGGGCAAAAATATGGGACTCGTTAACAGGGGCATTTCGATCAAGTGTGATGATTTTAATGATCATTATTGGATCAACTACTTTTGGTCAACTATTGAGTTATACAGGTATAACCCAAGGACTTGTTCAATTACTAAATGGATTAGAATTTCATCCAATTGTTATTTTGATTCTTATACAAATTTTATTATTGATGCTAGGCTGCTTTATGGAGCCATTATCCATTATGATGATTACTCTTCCTGTCCTAATGCCAATAGCGAATACAATGGGGTACGACCCTCTATGGTTTGGTGTAATTATTTTGCTCAATATGCAGATAGCAACAATTACTCCTCCTTTTGGAATGGATTTATTTGCTATAAAGGGAGTCATGCCTAAAAATTCAATTACCATGACTGAGATTTATATAGCAGTATTGCCTTTTTTATTATTAAATTTACTTTTGATGGTTATATTAGTCGTTTTTCCATCCGTTAGTCTTTGGTTGCCTAGTCTAATGAAATAAAAAATTAATTAGATATTTCAAAGTTTGAAATCCAATAATTGATTGATATTTTTCAAAGATATAACCTTAATAGTTAAAAGGAGGGGTGATGTGTATAACTAGAAGTCTATTCGAATTGTTTGAGTGAGTTAAATTTTATTGGAAATTAGACAGAGGGAGGTTTTTATGACGTCTATTTTAAGAGAAAAAATAGTGGGTCCAACAGCTTGGAAAGGAATTGAATTGTCTAAGGATGATTCTTGGGTTTATTATTTAACGCCAAAGATGATAATGGCTCTTGAAGAAGCGTTACGTTTTGTGCAACAAAAAGGGTTAAAAGCACCTAATTTTAAAAAGAAAGATTTTCCAATCTCGAATTTATCCGCTGAAGTTTCGTACTTTGTGAACGAACTAGAAAATGGGAAAGGATTTCTAGTCATTCGTGGACTGCCAATTGAAAAGTATACTGATGAAGAAGTGAGCATTATTTATTATGGACTTGGACTTCATATGGGGATTCCGGTTACACAAAATGAAAAAGGAGAACTATTAGGACATGTCACTAATATAGGTAACACTTCGAATAAAAACGTACGTGTTTATCAAACGAATACTCATCTACCCTTTCATACTGATTTATCTGATGTTGTCGGCTTGCTTTCACTTCGAAAAGCGAAATCGGGAGGGTTAAGCAGTCTTGTCAGTGCTGTTACCGTTTATAATGAAATTTTGGAGAAATATCCAGAATATCTTGGATTACTTTATCGACCTATCTACTTTGATCACCTTGGGGAGAAAATGCCTGCTTTATCACCGATCTTTAGTTATTATAATAGGAAGTTAAGTTGCAGGTATATGCGCGGTTATATTGAATCGGGGCACGAGAAAAGAGGGCTAGAACTATCCAAAGTAGAAATCGAAGCTCTAGACGTAATTGATTCTATTCTTCATGATGAGAACATTCGAATGGATATGATGCTCGAACCAGGAGATATCCAATTTGCAAACAATTATACCGTTCTTCATTCCCGTACATTCTTTGAAGATTATGAAGAACCAGAACGCAAACGGCATTTATTAAGGTTATGGCTAGCAATGCCAAATGGAAGAGAACTTGCATCTAATTTTTCCAGGCGCCGTGGCATTCCTTTACGTACTTAAAATGATACTGGTAAGCAAGGTTTCTTGAAAAATTAGAGGAGGAGTGTTTATGAAAAAAATTATTTATTTAGTGTCGTTATTATTTCTATTAGGTGCCTGCTCAAGTGAAAACAGTAATTCGAGTTCATCAGAAAGTCCTTCCACAGAAGCGGAAAGTAATAGTGGTGAAGAACTAGTTCTGAATGCAGTAAGTTTTCTTTCAAAAGATCATCCTCTAACAGCCACAATTCAAGATTGGATTGATCAAGTTGAAGAGGGCACAGAAGGGAGAGTGAAAGTAAACTGGAGAGGAGGTGCCGATGTTATCCCAGTAGGGGAGCAATTCGAAGCTCTAAATTCAGGGGTCATTGATATTAATTTTACTTACATTGGCCAATATCAATCATTAGCTCCTGAATCGTTAAGTATAGCACTTTCACAAGCTCAACCATGGGAAGAGCGTGAAAATGGTTTCTATGATTTCATGGTAGAACGTCATAAGTTACTAGATACAATGTATATAGGGAGATGGTTAACTGGTTCACCACGAATTTGGTTAAATGAACCAATTTCAAGTGTCGATGACTTTTCCTCAATTACACTTCGATCTGCACCTAACTATAATAGGTTGTTTGATGAGATGGGTGTTAATTCAGCTATGATTGATCCTTCAGAAGTATATACATCTTTACAAACAGGCATCGTTGATGGCTTTGTTTACGGGGGATTGAGTGGCCCAAGAACAGATGGGTGGACAGATTCAACAAAGTATGTCCTTGATCATCCATTCTGGACACAAAACTGTACAATATTGATGAATTTAGAAAAATGGGATCAAATTTCTACTACTGATCAAGAAGCGATTTTAGCAGCTACAGCAGAATATGAACGTTACATGGTTGACTATTATGAAGAACTGGATAAAGAGGAAAGAGTTGCACTTGAAGAAGCTGGAGTTGAATTTTTTGAGTTTTCTGAAGAAGAAAAAGAAAAGTTTTTAGACCTTGCTTACGAAGTTGAATGGGATTATCTTGTACAAGAAACGCCAGAACTCATTGAAAAAATGAGAGAGCTGACAGGTAATTAGCAAGTTATTAATTTGTTTGTGAATAAGATTTGACTAAATACCTAGTAAAGGGTCTCTCATCTTCCTTGATGAGAGACCCTTTAGATATTAGAAAGTACATAGATTAAAAACAATGATGTTAAAAGTCACAATGTCTAGAGATATTTTGAGAGGTTAACAATAGTTGGTTTTTTACGGTTTTTATTGCTTCAACGTCGTTAAGTGTTTGCTTGCTTATAGAAAGACTAAGAGAACAAGTAACATCGCCTAAAAAGTTATAGATAGGTACTGCAATCCAAGAGGAATTCTCCTCATATTCTCCGTGATCAAAGGCGTAACCCCGTTTCTTAATTAATTTTAATTCTTCTGCTAGTAAATTTGGATCTGTAATTGTGTTATTTGTTTTTCTAATGAGTTTCTTCGATAACACTTTCTTAATGGACTTCTCTGTTTGATAAGCTAAAAGAATCTTTCCAGCGCCTGAACAATGAAGCGGTTTTCGATCACCTATTTTTGTATTCATACTAATGGCCTTATTTGGCTCTACTTTTGAGAGGCAACAAACTTCTTCATTTTCTAATATAGCTAGTAATACGGTTTCCTGTGTTCGTTTAACAAGTGAATCAATGTAGGGGGTTGCCATCAAGTAATCTTTATATTGCTCTGTGACTGTTTGTCCCCAGCCTAGTAGTTGTGAGCCAAGGCGGTACCTTCTAGATTTAGTTCGAACTAGAATTCCTTCATTTGATAATGATTTTACAATATGGTGTACAGTACTTCGATTCATCTCCAATCGATCTGCAATATCGCAAATTCCTAGTTCAGGGGTTTCAATAGAAAAACTATTAATAATATTAATGGCATTCTTAACAGATCCTAGCATATCATATCACTCCTAAAAATTTGATTATGTATAACAAGTTTTTTAGATTAGAATGATGGCCTATATCCTTTATTATTTCAAGAAAAAAGAGACTTTCTATTACTGTCAAAAAATTAATGATAAGGAAGCAGATAATGTGAGATGAATATACGTAGTTAGAGTTTTGTCGAATCTTATAATTATTATTAATTTTACTCAAGTAATCTACAAAAATCAGAATTCATGGAAGTAAATATAACGAGGTTCTCTTCAATGATAAAATGTAAGCCTTTACATTTTATCATAAAAAATGGTTCTGATAAATGATTTTACTAACTATTTAATATTTTTCAAAAATATTTCTTTGGATTTCAAATAATGAAATTAGTAGGTTGTTCCCGTGATTTTCAAAAGGTAAAGTAAAATCATAATAAAGCGAAGGAGGAAAATAATGCTTGATATTCAAAAAAACAAATTGCTGACTGAGACGAATTCAGGAACACCAATGGGAGAAATGTTTAGAAGATATTGGATTCCTGCTATTACCTCAAATGAAGTCGTTGCAGATGGGAAGCCCTTAAGAGTTAAACTATTAGGTGAAGATCTTGTAGCATTTCGAGATTCAGATGGTAAGGTTGGTTTGATAGATGAAGCTTGTCCTCACCGTGGTACTTCATTATATTACGGAATTAATGACGGCTGTGGGATCCGATGTATGTATCACGGATGGAAGTTTAACACGGAAGGCGACTGTGTCGACTTACCATCTGAACCAAAGGGCAGTAATTTCTCTAATAGTATAAAGTTGAAATCATATCCAGTGCAAGAACGAAATGGAATTGTTTGGACGTATATGGGGCCAGAGGAAAAAAAGCCTGAATTTCCAGAGTTTTTTTGGATGAGTCTGCCCGAGGAAAATTTATTGGCTGAACGGGTATGGCAAGAATGCAATTACTTACAGGTAATGGAAAATGATTTAGATTTTGTTCATGCTGCCTTTTTACATAAGGCACATGCAACGCAAAGTGTGGATGAGGGAATTTTAAGCACAGATTTAGGAATTGACCCTGAGCATCCACTTGTTAGAAACCCTCCCGTTAAGCAAGTAGTTGAGAATACGAACTATGGTAAACGTTGCTTAGCAATGGGAGAAGGCAATGCAAAAGAAGATGCTTTTATGGAAATTCATTATATTTTTCCTTTCTATACATTTCCGCCTCGGTTTGAGGGAGAAGATGGAATGTGGCATGCTTTTATTCCTCGTGACGATCATAGTACATGGAGCTGGGATGTTCAATTTTCCCAAAAGAAACCAATTGATGCAAAAGCGCAACATGAACGTCGTGGCTTAGACCTTGATGAGGATTTAAGAAAGCGCAAAAATTTGAATAATGAATATGAACAAGATCGAGAATTAATGAAAAGCGGAAACTTTACTGGTATACGAGGAATTGCTAATCAAGATCACGCCGCAACAGAAACGATGGGAGAAATCGTTGATCGTTCAAGAGAGCATCTAGGAACGAGCGATTTACCTGTCATTCAAATGCGTCGAATCTTGTTAACGTCTGTTAAAAAATTTCAAGAGGGAGTCGAGCCTTTACAACTAGATATGGATTCTTTAAAACAACTATATAGTGCTGGAAAGTATGCACCAAAAGGTCAACCATGGCAACAGGCTTTACCGTTAAGTGAAAAGTTTGCTGTTAAAAAAACGACTAAGAACTAATATGATTGAACTTCCAGAAGAAGGAGAAAACCATTGAAAGCAAAGAAATATGATGGCTTCGAGTCCTTTAATTATTTAGAAGCAGGAAAAGATTATAAACTTTTCGAGTTAGATAAGTCAGAATATTTAAACAGTTATTATGATTTAACGAGAGAAGATCAAGAAAGAGTTAATACTATATTTGAAAAAAACTTGATAATTTCCATGCGAGATCATGGGTTTATTGTGCCGAAACGAAAAGAAGACATTATTCCCTATTGTAGGCAGCCGTACACTCACTTTCACTATGAAGGGTTAGCACGAGCAGGAGTAGATGTTATATTTGAAAATTTTATGGATGGAATCTCGATTATTTCCTCTACTGAGGGGTTGAAATGGGATGATATCATTTGGACACTAGGTATCCGCTATTGTGATATTGCTAAGCAAGATTCTGTTTTTATTGCTAGTAGTATCTCTGATTTAAAAAAGGCTAAAAGACAAGGAAAAGTGGCATTAATTCCTTCGCTTGAGGCAGCTAGTGCTTTAGAAAATGAATTAGGTCGTGTTGATCTTCTATATGGATTTGGCGTTCGATGTATGGGGATAACATATAACCATGCGAATACTCTTGGATCTGGTTTAGCCGAAGTACGTGATGGCGGATTAACAAAATTCGGGAATAGAGTTATTGAAAGAATGAACAAGTTAGGAATGATGGTTGATATTTCTCATTGTGGTGATGTGACAAGCATCGATGTAATTGAACAGAGTGAAAAACCAGTTTTTATTACACACGGTGGTGCGCGATCTTTATGGAATACACCGCGCATGGTTCCTGATCATATTTTGAAAGCATGTGCCGAAACTGGGGGAGTAATTGGAATTTGTGCAGCTCCAAATACAACATTAACAAAGTCAAGAAGTGAACATACGATTGATTCAGTAATGGAGCATTTTGAGTATATCGTTAATTTGGTAGGTATTGATCATGTTGGATTTGGCCCTGATACTTTTTACGGAGATCATGTAGCACTACAACATGAATTCGATAATATGCTCGCTATATCCGATTCACATACAGGTGAGGAAAAGTTTAGAGAATCGGATTATGTAAAAGGACTGGAAAATCCCTCGGAATCAATGATTAATATCGTGAAATGGTTAGTTCGTAAAGGTTACAGCAATGCTGATATTAAAAAGGTCACAGGTGCTAATGCTTTACGAGCCATTAAACAAACTTTTGAAAATTAGCTTTAAGGGAAGGAGGTTCTTAATTGCTACTAGATGGATATGGACGAGTTGCAATTGTTACAGGTGCAGCACAGGGTCTTGGTTATGAAATTGCCAAGGAACTTCTACATGAAGGGAAGAAGGTAGTTTTTGTTGACATAAACAAAGAGGATCTAATGCAGATTGAAACATCTCTTACTGACAATGAAAAAAACCGTGTAATATTTGTTTCCATTGATGTTTCAAACGTAGATGAGATTCAGTATTGTGTTAATCATGTTATTGAAAAGTGGGGAAGAATTGATATTCTTGTTAATAATGTGGGAGTACGAACAGAAACAACAATTGAAGATATGGATTTAGAAGAATGGAATCGTGTATTATCAATTAATTTAACCGGTACTTTTTTCTTTTCTCAAGCGGTTATAAAAGTGATGAAAGAGCAACAATGGGGACGGATCATAAATATGTCTTCGTTTGCTGGTCAGGCGGGTCCATTAACTTCTGGTGCCCATTACTCAGCGTCAAAAGCAGGTCAATTAGCATTAACAAAAGTTTTTGCTAGATCATTGGCAAATGATGGGATTACAGTAAATGCTATTACACCAGCGGCTATTCAGACACCTGAAATGGATAAAATTCCAACTGATAAATTGGCGAATATGATAAAGGCGATACCTGTAGGACGGGTAGGGCAGTCAGAGGAAGTTGCGAAACTAGTAAACTATCTTTGCTCTGATAATAGTGGGTATATTACTGGATCAACTGTAGATATCAATGGTGGACTTTTTATGAGGTAAATAATAAGGAGTGATAAATTTGGGAATTAAACATGACGTACCAAAAATACCTAGTCCGTTAAGAGTGATGATTAAGTTTGAGTCAACTGGATGGTTTAATACATCAGCAGAAGAAAGAAGTGAAACGATCTTACCAAACCTCAATGAAGCATTAGAAAGTTGGAAAGAAAATGGGGCAGAATTAATTGGAACAATTGATCGGGATATTTTTACAGCTGGTCTTGCTGGAGATGAAGGATGGCATGCAGTTTTATTGTACAATGTTCCAGACTTGCAAGCAGTGACTGCTATGACTCATTCTTTTCGGTCATCAGGTTTAGATAGATATTTTCGATTAGAGGCTATTATCGGGAGACCGTTCTTTTTACTTGAGAAGTAACTTTTTATGTCTGAATATTACTAAGATACAGAAAGCTTCGCGGGCAAATGTATACAGAAACATTGGATTGCCACATTGTAGAAAAGAGTTAAAAAACAACTAGTAAATCGTAGTAAAACAATTAGATTCGAAAACTACTAGCAAGCGTAAAAAGAGAGGGGAAACAATGATGAAACAAAAGTTCTTTGGCCTATTAATCGCCATGTTATTTATCTTTGTACTAACAGCTTGTGGTAGTTCGCCATCAACATCTGAAGAAGCACCAGCAGATACACAAGAAAATGATTCTTCAACTGAAGAAACGACTGTATCAAGTGAAGATCCTATTAAATTAACATACGCCTTTTTTGCTCCTGCTAACACGTTCCCGGCAGTTCAAATGCAGAAGTGGAAGGATGAGCTTGAAGCTAGAACGGATGGAAAAGTTGAAGTAGAACTTTTTCCAGGGGGATCATTGCTGCAAGCAAACAACATGTATGATGGTATTCGTAACAAAGTAGCTGATATAGGTCTGTCTGTAACTAGTTATGAACCAGGTATGTTTCCGCTGATGGGGATATCAGATATGCCGTCTGGTTATCCAAGTGGAGAGGTTGCTAGTTTAGTTGTTAACGAATTAGTTGAATTGTACCCTCCAGAAGCATTTGATGATATGAAAATCATTACTTCTTTTGCAACAGAAGCAGCCTATCTTCAAAGTGCAGACCCTATTGCAAGTCTTGATGATTTGAGTGGAGTGCAGCTACGAATTTCAGGCTCTTTAACTCCAATTATGGAGGCTTTAGGAGCAGCTCCGGTTGGAATGTCCAATGCAGAAGTGGCTGAGGCAGTTCAAACAGGTGTTGTTAGAGGAAATGTTTCATCTCGTGAGGTATTAATGGATTTAAGTCTAGCAGAAAATTTGAAATATGTAACAGATTATCCCTTAACTGTTTCAAGTTTTATTGCTGTTATGAATCAAGACACATGGAATTCATTGCCTAATGATGTCCAAGAAGTCATTAATGACTTGAATAAAGAAATGGGTCAATTTGCTGGGGCTTATTTAGATTCACAGGTTCAAGAAGCAATGAATTGGAGCAGAGACGAGCATGGTCTAGAAGTCGTTTCTTTGACAGATGCGAGCGCTTGGGATGAACGTGTTGGATCATTACAAGATGATTTAGTGGCTGAGCTTGAGGAACAGGGATATCCGGCTGAAGAATATAAAGAGAAGTTGTATGAATTAATTGAGAAATATTCGAACCAATAAGCTGGTAAATGAGGGTGACTCAAAAACAAGTGTCCTGTCTTTAGCAAGTTGCTAGATGACCAGATCTTCACTAGAGTCACCCTCATGTTTTTAAGGGGGGACATCGAATGGAAAGTGATAAGCAAGTTGACATTAAACCAACTAACGGAATGATAGAGATGATTAGCTTGCAATTTAATAAAGCGCTTCTTGTTTTAGCAGGTTTATGTATTACATTAATGATGTTTTTAATTGTTGGAAATGCGATTGTTCGTGTTTTTGCTAAACCTTTTTCAGGAACAGTAGAAGTTGTAGGGTGGCTTGCAGCCATTGCTATCTCTTTTTCTCTTGGGTACACACAGCTTCAAAAAGGCCATGTCAGTATAGATTTACTTATTCAAAAATTCCATCCTGTTATTCAAAAGGGAGTTCAGTTGATCATATACGCTGCCAGTTTACTATTCTTTGCGATGGTCGGATGGCAAATGATCGTTTATGCAACTAGTTTAATGAATGCTGGTACGGTGTCTTCAACTTTAAGAATTGCATTTTATCCCCTTGTTTATCTTGTTGCAATTGGGTTTATCGGAATTACATTTGCATTGCTTACGGATTTAATAAAGTTGCTTAAAGTAGGTGGTGAATAAATTGGAACCAGCATGGATAGCGGTTATAGGAATAATCGGCTTATTTGTTCTCATGTTCTTAAGAATGCCAATAAGTTTTGCTATGTTTATTATCGGTTTTTTGGGATTACTCATTATGTCTAGCCCAGTAGCTACATTTAATTTGCTTAGCTCAGAAATTTGGACTTCTTTCTCTAGTTACACACTAAGTGTAATACCTATGTACATCTTAATGGGAGAAATTGTTTTTAGGACAGGTGTGACTGTAAAACTGTTTGATGCTGCTTACAAATGGGTTGGTCAATTTAAAGGAGGAATGGCAAGCACAACAATTTTAGCAAGTGCAGGCTTTGCCTCTATTTGTGGTTCAAATACTGCGACAGCTGCTGCGATGGGGACCATGGCTTTACCTGAGCTGAAGAAATATAAATATAATGAAGCACTTAGTACAGGTAGTGTAGCAACTGGAGGAACGCTTGGAATTATTATTCCACCTAGTACCGTACTCATTGTCATTGCCATACAGACCGAGCAATCAATCAGGAATTTGTTTACAGCTAGTTTAATTCCAGCGATATTTTTAACGGTTTTATTATTTTTAACGGTCGTGTTCTTATGTCAGAAAAATCCTGATTATGGACCAGCCGGACCTAAATTTCCATTAAAAGAAAAATTAGTATCTCTATTAGGGATTATCCCTATTGTTCTATTATTTATCTTTGTCATTGGTGGTCTCTATCTAGGTTGGTTTACACCAACTGAGTCAGGTGCTTTTGGAGCGTTTGGTGCCATTATTATTACACTCGCGATGAGACAACTAACTTGGGATAAATTTAAAACTGCGATTGTTAGTACATTAAAATCGGCTACGATGGTTATGGCTCTTATTGTCGGAGCGACGATTTTTGGTAGATTTCTTACTATTACGAGACTTCCGTTTGAAGTTGCTGAGTGGGTAAACAACCTACCTGTACCGACGATGGTTATCCTTATTTGCATATTGCTAATCTATGTAATTGGTGGTTCGATCATGGATGCATTAGGCTTTTTGATTATATCGATTCCGATTTTTTTCCCAACAGTCGTTGCACTCGGTTATGATCCAATTTGGTTCTCTGTGCTTCTTTGCGTTGTTACAAGTATGGGTGCAATTACACCCCCTGTAGGAGTAAATGCATTTGTAGTTCAAGGGCTAAGTCCCAAAACTCCCATAACAACAATTTTTAAAGGTGCTGGATATTTTCTTGTAACGTATGTCATTTTTATAGTCATTTTAATATTGTTCCCGCAAATCGTTTTGATTGCTTTGTAAATTGTGGTGAGGAGGTGTGATAAACTGTTTGTTTTATCTTTGGTCGAACTGAGTGATGAAATACGTCAGGAACTTTCTGAAGAATTTGAAAAAATATCTTTTTCGTATATTAAAGAAGAAAAAGTTATTTTAGAAAATATAAAAGAAGCTGATGTTCTTATTACGTATGGAGATCATCTAAAGAGAGAATTTATCGAAAAAGCTCAGAAGTTAAAGTGGATTATGGTTTTAACAGCTGGTATAGAGCAAGTGCCACGAGATTTGGTTATAGAGAGAAATATAATTGTAACAAACGTAAAAGGAATACACAAAACACCGATGGTGGAATATGCCATGCTAATGATGATCCAGACGTTGAGACATAACAAAACAATGATTGAAGATGAACAAAATCATACATGGGATAAAATGAAATATGTCGAAAGTATTGATGAAATTACCGGGAAAAATCTAGCGATCATCGGGACTGGTGAGATTGGACAGAAGATTGCTGAAGTGGCCAAAGCCTTTCAAATGAAAACTCACGGTTATAACTCTAGCGGGAGATCGGTTCCATATTTTGATGTTATTTGGACAGGAGATGCGATATTTAACATGCTAGAACAAGTAGATATTGTTATCTCAATTTTGCCATCTACCCCTGACACAAAAGGGTTCTTACATGCTAAACATTTTCAATCCATGAAAAATGACGCTGTTTTCATTAATATCGGTCGCGGAGACACGGTAAATGAAGGCGATCTAATTTTAACTTTGGAAAAAGGAGATATAGCGCACGCGGTATTAGACGTTGTTGAACAGGAACCTCTAGATTCGTCTCATCCGTTTTGGAGTATGAAGAATGTTACGATTACCCCGCACATTGCTGGAGTGTCAATAAACTATCATGTTCGTGCTATTGAGATCTTTAAACAAAATTTAAGAAAATATGCTAGTGGTACAACCGAAGGTTTTCGGAATGTTATAGATTGTGAGCGTGGATATTAAGTAAGCATACCGAAAGGGGAACAACTAAATGGGAAATGAGGAGTTAGTAACAACGGTACGTTTTCAATCAATAGAGGAAGAAAGAAGACATCGTAAAACGAGGTTAGCTGCTGCTTTCCGTTTGTTTTCAAGATTTGGTTTTGATGAAGGGTTGGCAGGACATATTACAGTTCGCGATCCAGAACACAAAGACTGTTACTGGGTAAACCCTTTTGCTGTTCATTTCAGTTTAATTAAAACTTCCGATCTTGTATTGGTGGATGAAAATGGAGAAGTAGTGGAAGGTAAAGGGCAAGTAAACAAAGCAGCATTAGCGATTCATACGCCAATTCATCAAGCAAGACCAGATGTCGTAGCAGCCGCTCATACACATGGAATATATGGAAAAACGTGGTCAACACTTGGCAGATTGCTAGATCCAATAACACAAGATTCATGTGCTTTTTATGAACAGCATTCGCTATTTAATAGTTATAGTGGAGTTGTCTATGGTGATGATGAAGGTCAAAGAATTGTGAATGCATTAGGCCAGAACAAAGCGATGATCCTTGCTAATCACGGACTCTTAACTGTAGGGCAATCAGTAGAAGAAGCTGCCTGGTGGTACATTAGCATGGAAAGGTGCTGTCAGTCTCAATTATTGGCAGAAGCAGTCGGAACTCCTAAACAAATTGATCATGAGAGTGCTATTCATACGTCCAAACAAGTAGGTGCCCCTTGGGCAGGAGAAGTTCAATTCAATTTATTATACGAAAGAATTGTTCGAGAACAGCCTGATTTATTAAATTGAGGAGGAACAGCATTAATGGAGTTCAAAGAATACGTTAAGAAAATACTCGCCCCACTTGACAATGAGCAGGAAATAGAGCTTTTGGATGTAGAACCAGCCTTTCAGTTTTCATTAGAAGATTGGAGGGGAGTCGATGAGTGAACTATTATTCAAAGATATTAAGAGTCTTTCAAACATGATAGCGAATAAAGAGATTTCACCTGTAGATGTAACAAAGCAGTCACTTGAACAAATTAAGAAGTTAGATCCTGTATTAAATGCTTTTATTAAAGTGATGTCTGATTCAGCATTAGAAGAAGCCTCTATATTAGAAAAAGAAGTGATGACTGGTCAAATACGTGGTCCATTACATGGAGTGCCTATTGCTGTGAAGGATTTGTTAGAAACAAAAGGAGTTGAGACAACGGCTGGGTCGAAAGTATTTGAAAATTGGATCCCAAGTGATGATGCAACAGTTATATCAAAATTAAAAGAAGCTGGAGCCATTATAATTGGGAAAGCGAATCTGCATGAATTTGCGATGGGGGCAACAACTGAAAATGCTACATTTGGAAATTGCCGTAATCCGTGGGATGTAACGAAGATTCCAGGAGGATCTAGCGGTGGATCTGCCGTTGCAGTTGCAACGGGAATGAGCTTTGGAGCCATCGGCACTGATACGGCGGGCTCTATTAGGCTACCTGCAGCTATTTGTGGAATTACTGGAATAAAACCTACTTATGGAAGGGTAAGCCGAAAAGGTTGTTTGCCATTTAGCTGGTCACTTGATCATATTGGACCGATGACGAGATCAGTGGGAGACTCCGCTCTCATGCTAGATATTATTTCTGGTTATGATTCAAGTGATTCTTCTTCATCCAAAGTATCAGCTCCAGTTGATTATTCTCCATTAACAAGTTTAAAAGGATTGAGATTAGGGGTTATTCACTCTCATTTTTTTGAAGAAATTAGTCCAGAAGTTGAGATGGTTGTAATGAGAGCGATCTCTGACTTAAGGCAATTAGGCGCAGAAGTAGTTGACGTCGAGGTTGATGGGTTGGAAGAAGTTCTTAACTCCCTTAAGCTTATTGCTCAATCTGAAGTAGTTGCTTTCCATGAGCCGATTCTAAAAAAGTATAAACATTTATATGGAGAGGATTTGCAGTTTCGTTTTCATTTCGGCCAAGATGTATTAGCCACTAATTATATCAATGCACAAAGAACAAGGAAGTTGTTCCTCTCCAGATTTCTGAATAAAATCAATGATTTGAATATTGATGCAATTGTGGCTCCTACAAACGCAATAGAGCCCTTTTCAATAGGCACCATTCCTCCCCAAGAAGCTATAAACAATATGTTTACGTTAGGGAGAACACCATTTGCCAATATTACTGGGTTACCTGCGCTGACCATTCCTTGTGGGTTTATGCCTAGCAATCTTCCAGTAGGGCTCCAATTAATAGGTAAGCCATTTGAAGAAAGCAAACTTTTTCAAATTGGTGATCTATATGAAAAAACTCAAGAGTGGGTTAGTAAATTAGAAGAAAATATTATTTATTTAAAAACGTTGGTCTAAATATAAACGGATAGAAGGGATGATTTGCACATGAATATTGCTGTTATTGGTGGAGGGAACGGTTGTTATGCAGCGGCTGCGGATTTAACAGAGAGTGGTCATGATGTAAGGTGGTGGAGAAGAAACGCAGACGATTTTGCAACTATTATTCAAAATCAGAGTATGAAGGTACGCGATATTAATGGGACTAGAGTGGTAGACCTAGCTCTTGTTAGTACCAATTTGAAAGATGTGATAAGCGGGGCAGAATTAATTGTGATCCCATTACCAGCCACTTCTCAACAATCTGTGGCTGAACAACTTTCTCCATATTTAGAAGATGGTCAGGTAATCTTTTTGCCACCTGGTACATTTGGCAGTTACGTAATGGCGAAAACGTTAGAAAATGAAGGTTGTCAAGCAGAAATAACGTTCGCAGAAACAGGGACATTGCCATACTTAGCGAGAAAGCATGACAGTGATACTGTATCAATTTCGGGACGTGCAACAAGGCTCCCAACTGGAGTTTTCCCTGCTGAGAGGTCCCAACATGCTTTTGATGTATTAATAAAAGCATACCCTTCTGTTGAACCGATTCAAGATGCACTTGATGGGGCTTTGATGAATGCTGGCCCAATCATTCATCCTCCGTTAATTATGATGAATGCAGGTCCTATTGAGCATTTTGATCGCTGGGATATTCATAATGAAGGAACTCAACCATCTGTACGAAGGATACATGATGCACTCGATGCAGAAAGAATAGCGGTTAGAGAAGCACTAGGTTATGGGGCTCCTCATTTTCCTCTAGCTGATCATTACAGTTTGGACGGAGAAGAGTGGATGTATGGAAATGGGGCACACGAAAAATTAGTTGACGGGAAAGATTGGTTAGAACCGTTAGATTTAAAGAAACATCGTTATATGCAAGAAGATATTGCATGTGGATTAGCGTTTCTAGTTTCTCTGGCCGATTGGCTAAACATTCCTGCACCGACAGCTACTGGACTGCTAGCGATTGCTTCAGGAGTAGCTGAGGAAAACTGGAGAGAAAATGGAAGAACGTTAGAGAACTTACATTTAAATACCCTTTCATTAGAGGAGATGAAAGTACTGTTAACTCAAGGAATAGGTGTTTCAATATGATGGATGAGCAATGGACTGTTTCTGTCATAGGTGCTGGGAGAATGGGAAGAGGGATTGCTCATGTCTTTGCTTATTCTGGCTATAAGGTTCATCTTGTTGATATAAAACAAAGAAATGAAGATGGGAAGCAGCAAATCAAAAAAGAAGCATTACAAGAAATCGAATCAAATATGACCTTCTTATCCTCGGTAAATGTTTTGGATGAAAATCAAATATCTGTAATAACGGACCGAATTTTTTTTCATCATGCAGAAGAGTTAGAAAAGGCTGTTATGAATGCAGACATTATTTTTGAAGCCGTACCTGAGGTCATCGATGTAAAAAAGGACGCTTTTCAAAAAGTATCTCGCTATGCAAACGATGCAGCCATTCTTGCATCGACAACCTCTACCTTCTTAGTAGATGAAATAGCCCAATTTGTTGAAAGGCCAGAGCGATTTTTAAATACACATTGGTTAAACCCAGCTTATTTGATTCCTCTTGTTGAGGTTAGTCCTAGTGAGAAAACAGATGAGAAAGTACTGCAGCAAACGAGAGAATTATTAGAGGCAGTTGGGAAAGTACCCGTAACATGCGCAGCCTCACCAGGCTTTATCGTACCCAGACTTCAAGCATTAACGATGAATGAGGCTGCAAGGTTGGCAGAGGAAGGAGTCGCTTCTGTTGAAGAAATAGATAAAGCAGCAAGAGTTGGTTTTGGCCTTCGTTTTGCAGTGTTAGGATTGCTGGAGTTCGTTGATTGGGGAGGCGGAGATATTCTGTACTATGCAAGTCACTATTTAAAGGATTCATTAAATGATGATCGTTTTAGCCCTCCTGATGTCATTTCTGAGAATATGAAAAGTGGAGATATTGGTATGAAATCGGGAAAAGGTTTTTACGACTTTAATGAAGTGAACGTTACAGAATATCAAAAACAAACCATTGTTAAGTTTGTTGATCTTCTTAACCATCTTGGTTTTATCAGGCCGCCAGCCACCAGCAAGTCAATTATCTAGGTAAATTGGTTCTGAGAAAGGAGAATCTATGATTCTTACAAATACGAATTTTACAGTAGTCGCAGTAGTTGGGTTAAATAAATACCTTTCTGAAGTAACCTACCCAACGTTACGGGAAATGTTAGAAGATGAAGTCATCCATATAAACGGAAATAGCATTCATGTAACCTCAATAGAAGTAACCAAGAATGATCATACAATCTATTTTTATGGTGATGTGATCAATTGAGTTTAAAGGAAGCACCTTTGCTACATGATTGGGTGCTTCTGATTCTCTTTCTTACAGTCTTATTAAACAAGCAAAAACTATTAGAAAGGTGCTAAAAACGTGATTCAAAAAATTGAACATATTGCTGTGGTCGTACAAGATCTTGAGCGAACAATTCAGTTTTATCAAGATCTGTTTGGTTTTCAATTACGCATTAAAGGTCAAAATGATGTAAGAGAAATGGCTTTTATTTATCTAGAATCAAAACCTGAAGTGGAGATTGAACTTATTCGAGATCTTACACCAACTACCGAATACTCAGCCGATGGTATTGTCAATCATATTGCTTTTTCGGTAGAGAACCTTGATCAAGTTATGAAGGAATTACAAGAAAAAGGAATTACGTTTCATAGTGAAAAGCCAAAAAAAGCAATTGATGGAGCACGAATGATCTTTTTTCAAGGCCTAAATAAGGAATTGTTACAGTTGGTAGAAAGACCAAGATAAAGACTGAGAAATTATGGGAGTCAGAAAACCTAATAATAGGGGGGTGATGATTTGTGATGAAAGCTAACGAACTAAACTTAGATCATTTGATAAGTATTCAAGAAAAGTCAGGGAAAAAATTAAAAGATTTGCAATTAACATTTACAAGTACTGAAGCTTTGGGACTTCTTCGAAGAGACTTGATAAACGCACTTGGAGTTCAACGTGCAAAACGTTTTTTGTTACGTTATGGATATCACTGCGGTGCTCACGAGGCTAGAGTTCTCAAAGAGGAAATTAGTTGGAAGGATCATCTTGAATGGCTTATAGCTGGTACCAAGATGCATCATATAACGGGAAGAGCTTTTTCGTATCCCGACTCGTTTCAGGTAGATATTGAAAATGGCAGGTTTGATGTCTCTGGTTATTGGATTGACTCATATGAAGCTAAGCAGCATTTGAATTTTTTTTCTGAACATTCAGAACCTGTTTGTTATTACTTAGTAGGATATGCTAGTGGTTATACAAGTGAGTGTTTAGGGAAAAAAACTATCTTTAAAGAAGTGACTTGTAAAGGAAAAGGAGATGACCATTGCAGCTATGTTGGAAAGACTGTAGATGCTTGGGGGAATGAGATAGCGGAAGAGCTTATGTACTATGAAGATGAGGATATGTCCGGTGAATTGGATCAAATGTACAGGCGAGTCGAACAACAGAAAGAACAATTTGAAAAAGGATACGCATTAAGCCGCAACTTAATGCAGGCAATGCTAGAAGGAGAAGGGTTACAATCGTTTGCTACAATTATAGGAGAGAGTCTACATTGCACGGTTTTGATTGAGAATAGAGACTTTGAGCCTTTAGTTAGATTTGGAATTAATCCAGGGATGGATCAATATATATCAGCTCAATCTATTAGTAATCATGAAGATATATTCAAAAAAAATTGTGGAGTCGTCGAGACAGATTTACCACATAAGATCTTCAAACTTTTAACAGCGCCTATCATTATAAAGGATCAAATCTATGGATATATTAATATCATTAGTGATCAACAAAATTTACATTTCCTTAAAGATCTACTAGAAAGATCGACTACTATTACAGCTTTGTATATTCAAAATGAGAGAGTGGCAATAGAAACAGAACAAAGACTTAAGGGAGAGTTATTAGAGCAATTACTTAATAATAAAGAAGTAGACAGCATCGAAATCCAAAAACGCTTCTCCTATCTTGGTTATAATTTGAATGAACCTCATTACGTTCTTTTAATAGATATTACTAAAGCAGGTGAGAGTATCAAAAGTCACGACTTTGAGTATCTTCAAATTCGTAATAAGATGATTGACTTGTTTTATGCACAATCAAAAAGTTTTGGTCCTCATTCTTTGATTTTACCGAAACTAAATACTTTACAAGTTATCATTTCCCAAGAAAATCTGAACAAACAACAGATTACTATTAAAGAATTCGCTAACCAACTGCTTAAAAAATTTGAAAAGCACGCTTGTGAAGCGTTTATTGGGGTAAGCGGTGTAACTAAGGACATATCATCCTTTTATTCCAAATCAGAAGAGGCTATAAAAGCAGTAGAGTTGGCCAAAACCAAGGCGAAGGCAAAGTCTTCTCATTCAAGAGTGATGATGTCAAATGAATTAGGTTATTTGAGACTGTTTTTAAATGCTAGGGCACCAGAGGAGTTGGAGGAGTTTGCTAAAGAAAAATTAGATACAATTCTGATCTATGATAAGAAGAAAAACTCGGAATTATTAATCACTCTCTTTTATTATTCGCAAAATGAATTTAATCTTCACAAAACAGCACGTGAAATGTCGATTTCAATAAGCGGTATGAGATATCGAATTCAAAAAATAGAAGATTTGTTGGAAATGGATCTATCAAGTTCTCAATCTCGATTTGAGATTCAAATATGTTTACAAATTCTCCTTATGCTAGGGGAAATCAAAGTAGAAATTTAGGGGAAAGAGGAGGAGTTTTATTATGGATGGAAGAGAATTTCGTAATACACTTGGTCAGTTTGCAACAGGAGTTACAGTTGTTACGACGACAATGGGAGAGGAGCTAATTGGGTTAACAGCAAATGCATTTTCTTCCTTATCGCTAGATCCGCCATTAATATTAGTCTGTATTGATAAAAGATCAAGTAGTATGGTGGCCTTTACTAAGGAAAGACCATTTGCTATTAATATTTTGCAGGAAGGTCAAGAAGATGAATGCTGGAAATTTGCTAGTAAGTCTGCTGATAGATTCGAAGGGGTGACATATAGCCTATCTAATGATGGAGTTCCCATAATCAGTCAGAATCTCGCAACCATTGAGTGTATGGTAGAAGATGTACTTGAGGGTGGAGACCATTATATCGTCACTGGAAGGGTAAAAAAAGTTGATTATGACCAAGAGAAACAACCACTTCTATTTTTTAGAGGGAAAATTGGTCAATTATCAAGCACTGAAGTAAAAGGGAGGTAGATCGGCATGGGGAAATATACAATTGTCGATAAAGAAACCTGTATTGCTTGTGGAGCATGCGGGGCAACAGCACCAGATATATTTGACTTTGATGAAGAGGGAATTTCATTTGTTATTCTAGATGAGAATGAAGGTACAGAAACCATACCAGTTGACTTATTGGAAGACTTAGAGGATGCTCGTGAAGGATGTCCAACGGAATCCATTAAAGTTGCGGATGAACCTTTCTGTGGTAATCCGTTAAAATATGAAGAAGCGATGTAAACAACAATTTCATACTGGAAAAAAAGACTCCGATCACAAAGTTGGAGTCTTTTTTTCTAGTCGTGTTGCATTGTGAAATCTGTACGGTTATGTCTTATTATTATCAATTTTTAAACCTAAACATATATGGTTTTGCGAATAAACTTTCGTTACGATTTAGATAAGAAGTTTATCTTAGTTATTTAGATCATATAAAAATGAGGTGATCGAAAATGTGCGCTGAATTTGCTTCAATTCATTCTGCTATTCAAGATTTAAAAGCTGGAAAAATGGTTATTGTGGTAGATCGGGATGATCGTGAGAATGAAGGAGATTTAGTCTGTTTGGCTGAAGCTGCTTCGCCAGAAAATATTAACTTTATGACCAAGTATGGAAAAGGCCTAGTTTGTGTTCCGATGGCAGAAGAGTTATTAAATAGGTTGCAAATTCCACTTATGGTGAAGGAGAACGAAGATAAATATAGAACAGCTTTTACCGTTTCAGTTGATCATATACAAACAGGAACAGGGATATCAGCACAAGATCGGGCTTTAACCATTCAAGAATTGTTAAATCTAAACAGCAAGCCAGAAGACTTTAGAAAACCAGGCCATGTGTTTCCACTTCAAGCAAGACAAAACGGTGTGCTAGAAAGGGATGGGCATACGGAGGCAGCTGTTGATTTAGCGAGGCTTGCTCATGCAACACCAGCTGCTGTCATCTGTGAAGTAATGAATGATGATGGTACGATGGCTCGTCTCCCGGAGCTACAGGTTATGGCAAGGCACCATCAATTAAAGATCATCTCTATTCAAGATCTAATTGCCTATAGAAAAAGGAAAGAGAAATTAGTTGAACGAAAAAGTGTTCATAAATTGACTGTAGAAAATAAGAAATTATCCATCTATATGTATAACAATTATTTAACAAATTCTGAACACATTTTAGTTTTGAATGATAATGACACAGCTGAACGTATCATTGATATCTACGTTGAAACAGCAGCCAATAAATTACTGCAATCTATTGGATGGTCTCATAAAGATGATCTGAAAGAACGAATGAAAAAACTAGAACAAGAAGAACCAAGAGGTGTCTTCTGTATTAGGAAAGAACAAAAGAAGGAAGATATGTTTACAAATATGTATTCAAAAAAGAATTTGAATCAAACATGCCAAGATGCCGAGTTACTTCATGATGATTACGTAGTTATGGCGAAAATATTAAAGGATTTAGGGATAAACAAAATTAGACTCTCGCAATCGGTTCCAGAAGTGGAAGAAATTCTTCTTACTTTCGAAATTATTATCATGTCCAAGGAACCTAAACAAGTTTTATGAAATATAAGCTAATTTTTATAGCATGTAATCATAGAACTATAAAAACACAGCCTGCTGATGAATCATGTAAAAGAAAGGAGAGTATATGAAGATACTAGTGGTTGGAGCAGGTGCAATGGGGTCTCTTTTTGGTGGTCGCTTAAAGGAAAAGGGCTTTGATGTAGCCTTAGTAGATGTTTGGGTCGAACATATTGAAAAAGTGAACTCTGATGGACTACTCATACAAGGAGAGAATAAGAAAGACATCATACAGATTGCTGCGAAGTTTGCAGAAGATATGGAGGGGAAAGCAGATTTAATTATATTGTTTACAAAGACCTTTCACACCCCAAAAGCGATAGAGTCTATTCTCCACCTTGTACACGAAAATACGATGATTATAACGATTCAAAATGGCTTAAACAATGCCAGATTGATTCAGTCCTTTTTTAACGAAAATCAAATCATCGTGGGTGTGACGAACGTTCCAAGTGATTTAATAGGGCCAGGTTATGTTAAATCAGTAGGTTCCGGAGAAACAAGGTTGATGATGCTTAACCAGACGGTACCGAAAGAGCTGAAAAAAATAGTGAAAATGTTTAACGAAGCTGGATTTCAATGCTCTACCCATACCGATATTTACCCATATATTTGGGAAAAGGTAGCATTTAACTGCTCATTAAACTGTTTAGCAACAATCACAGCTCTAGAAGTCGGTTTCTTAGGGGAGTTGAAAGAAGGAAGAAATTTAGCATTTAAAGTAGTTGAGGAGATTCTCGATATTGCTATAAAGAAAGGTATAAAAGTAAATAGAGTGAGGGTTCGTTCGCTAGTAAGTGAAGCCTTTGTAAAGTATGCTTCACATAAGCCTTCTATGCTTCAAGATGTTCTAAATCGAAAACAAACTGAAGTAGATTCGCTAAATGGTGCGGTCATAAAAGAGGCAAAACAATTAAACATGAAAGTACCAGTTACCGAAACCTTTTATGAATTAATTAAAATTATTGAGAAAACAAGAGATGAAAGAGTATATTAAGAAAGTTGAGGCTTCCTTACGATCTTCAGTGACTCGATAAGGACTAATGTGGAAGCAACACTGGCCCCTGCTCCAATATGTATCGAGCGTGTTTGCCCACCAATGTAGCCGAGCATGACTTTAGGAACTAGGCAGTGAGGCCATTCATGCTGTGGTGCTCTGAATTCCAAAAGCGTGGATGGCCAATCGACTAACCTGCCTGTCCTAATCTCAAGGATTCATTTAGTACCTTTTGCGCACTTTTCCCGGGAGAAATAGGAGATTGGTCCAAAAATGCTAAGATCTATGCACCTTTCACAGTAAAATCATCGATACCGCTCTTCCTTAAATGGATTCGCCGTCATAGAGTAGCCTAACTCCTCCCAGAATCCCTCTTCATCTTCCTTCATGAATTGAATGGCAGTAGCCCATTTCGATCCCTTCCATAGGTAAAAGGAGGCAGGGGAGATAAACCTTAATGGATAGCCATGCTTTGGTGTAATCTCCGACCATTGTTCCTGATTTACATCCTTATAGCGAAACACGAACAATGCATCATCTCCCATTAAATCCTTCAACGGTAAATTTGCTGAGTAACCAAATGGGTCCCCATTGTAGTAGCCGAATATTTTCACATAATGGACGTCTGGATGAAGCCTTACTTTGTTTACTAACGCTCGTAACGGAATCCCTTCAAACGCCATTCCAAATTTAGACCATGTCGTCACACAGTGCATGTCAATCGGAGAAATCGTTTTTGGTAAATTCATCACTTCAGAGTAAGTGAAGGTTTTCTCTTCTTCCACTTCACCAAACAGTGTAAATTTCCATGTTTCTTCATTAAATTCATACACGTCACCTTGATGTAAAACAGGCCATTTCTCTGTTCCGAATTGTCCTGGAGGTAATTTTGCCATGGTTATTTCCTTTCTATGTAAAAAATGGTATTTGTGGTAAAAATAATACCGATTTCTAGATGGTTTCGCAACTAACTGAAATGCTATTAGTGGTAGATAATAGGGAAAGGTTCTAAATCGAGTAACAAATGACGTTTTCCATAAGGTGTTTACGAACGCACGCCTTCAACCAAGTCATCTCAATTTAAATCATCTCTTCTTCCTGTTATGATAAAAACAAAATAAGTACTAACTTTTTGTATGGAGTCACATCAACACTATAATAATCAACACATTTAAGCTCCATCAACTAGGAAATGAAAAAGAAAGAAGTGGATATCCATGCCAATAACTAGACCGACAAAATCCATTAACGATATATCCTTCTCGGTCCTTGACCTTGCATCCATCGTGCAAGGGGGGACGCCTAGCCAATCTTTCCAACATTCGATCGAGTTAGCCCAATTAACGGAAAAACTAGGCTTTAAACGATATTGGTTAGCGGAGCACCATAATATGCCTGGCATAGCAAGCTCTGCAACATCCGTAGTCATCGGCCACGTAGCGGCACATACTTCTACTATTCGTGTTGGGTCCGGTGGAATCATGCTTCCAAACCATTCGCCACTGGTTATCGCGGAGCAATTCGGAACCCTTGAAGCTATGTTTCCAGGTCGAATTGATTTAGGATTAGGTCGTGCACCGGGGACGGACCAACGAACAGCTCATGCCCTTCGTGGGGCTAACTACACCAATGGAGATGATTTCCCAGAACAATTAGAACAACTGCAAGCCTATTTCCAAGGTTCAGAAGCGGTACGAGCCATCCCTGGGGAAGGAGCAAATGTCCCAATTTGGTTGTTAGGTTCTAGTGGATTTAGTGCCCGATTATCGGCACAACTCGGGATGCCGTTTGCGTTCGCTAGTCATTTTTCACCTGAAAACACACTACCGGCCCTGGAATTGTATTACGAGAACTTCAAACCGTCGGAGGATTATAAAGAGCCTTATGCAATGGTTGCAGTAAACGTCATCGCGGCAGATACGGATGAGGAAGCAGAATTGCTAGCCACTTCTATCAAACAAAGCTTCCTAAACATGATGAGGAACACACCAACACAGTTACAACCACCAGTGAAGAATTTGGATGAACTCATGAGCCCATATGAGAAGGCAGTTTTAGAAAAACAATTAGGCTCCACGTTCATTGGAAGTCCTATCAACGTAAAGAAAAAGCTGCAATCCTTCTTAGATGAAACGAAGGCAGATGAGATCATGGTGAGTACAATGGTCTATGACCACAACGCCCGACTCTACTCCCACCAACTCGTGGCAGAAATAATGGGGTTATAGGAAAAGGAAGCAAGGGGACAGAGAGATCTCTTGCTCTTTTGTTTCATTACCAGATTGCATCAACAATAAGCCACATCGAGCCTTGATTATACCAAGGTTTTTTATTATAAGAGAGTGACTCGTTCGTTTGTATTGTTTTCCATCCGAAGGTTTTTTCGGTACTATGCCGACTAGCCTTCGATGATTTTTTTGTTGTAATTCAGTCCTATTTACAGTTTTTAATCAATTACTTTATCTTTACTCGTTTCTTCGCCAACCTGCACCTTCAAATAAGGGTCATTCTTTTTTAGTTTCCTCCATGGAATTATGTATTTTCCTTTGAGACGATTTTATATTGATACATAATCGAAATACGCTATAATTAAAAGAATTATTAAAAAATTATCTTACGTTATAGAATCCTGGATTTATACTTTAATCATTTGTTAAATCTAGTAAAGGGGCAGGTTTTACATGAGAAAGATTATTACTTTTGTAACCGTTATCATATCTATCATTCTTTTTTATTTTACAATTAACTCGGCAGTTGACGTATTTTATGCTGACTGGCAAATACCAGAAACAACAGCAGATCATTCCATTCATAATCGTATTGTCTTAATTACCCGAGAGTTAGATACCCCTTTTTGGGAAAAAGTTAGTGAAGGGGCGAAAGACCAAGCTCGGAACGAGGGGGCAAGGTTGGAAGTTTGGGGAAGTTACGCTGGGAATCAGGAGGATTTCTTAAAGCAAATTGACATAGCGATTTACGCAAAAGTGGATGGGATCATTGTTCAGGGATTAGGTACGGATGAATTTAAAGAGTTAACGAAAGTGAAAGCAGCATCCCATGGAATCCCAATCATTACAGTGGCAAATGATGTACCGATGGAAGAAAGTCTTCGAAAAACCTATGTTGGATCAGACCACTATTTAGCAGGAGAATTAATCGCGAATCAACTTATTAAAGATATGGGAACAGCAGGTCAAGTTATTATTATGAAAGATAGCAAAGAGCAGTATTATCAAAAACAGCGACTTTCGGGAATTCAAGACGTATTAGTCAATTATCCTAACATTGAGTTTATCGTTGCTGAATCAAGCGAATCAAGGGAAGATGGAGTGGGAACAACAAAAGATTTACTAAATAGACATCCAAATGTTAATGCTTTCATTGCTGTAAATGCGACTTTCGCTTCACATATTGTTGAGGAGATTAGCAGACGCACAAAAGTGGAGAATTATCACATTTATTCATTTGACGAGGATAGTGCATCATGTTTACTTCTGAAACAAGGAACACTAGATGCGATGGTTGAACAATCTCCTAAAAGGATGGGAGAGCGTAGTGTTAGTTTAATGATGAAATGGTTGAAAGATGGTACAGAACCGCTTGAATTAGATGGTTATCATACGGACATTGAGCTCGTGAAAGCAGCGGACGTACAATGAATAGTTTACAGAAGAAAATTTGGGTACTAGCTATCGTTGTCTTATTAATTATGACCGTCATTTGGGTGTCCTTAACGTACTATAATCAAAAAATGCAAGACCAATATAATTATGTACTTGAGCGATATTTAACTTTGAATGAATTAACTAGTACAAGTCAAAACATGATTACAGAATTAAACAATTACTTGGTTACTCCTACGAGTGATCATTTAGAGCTTATTAATACTAGTAAAAAGAAAATTGAAATATTGAAATACGATGTGATGGGTCATAGAAATGAAGCGAATGAGTTAGCATTAGCCAACTATATGAATTTGATTGACAGTCTAGTAGAAGCAACGGATCGCTCCGTCCGTTTACATGAAGAGCCAAGCTCGGAAAGTTCGATGATCATACTGAAGGAAGCAACGCATATTTCTAATTATATTTCGGAAATGACACTAACATTAATTGACCTAGAACTAAAGACATTTGATCCGTTTTACCGTGGAATTATTACGCAATCAGAAGGTGTAAAGAAACTAGGTTTTTTGGTACTTTCGTTAATTATCATTCTATTATTGCTTTTCACGTATTGGTTTTCTATCAGAATAACCAAACCTGTAAAAAAACTTACTGAGGCAGCGAGTTATTTATCAAAGGGGAGGTTTGACGTGAAAATTGAAGTAGATTCAAGGGACGAGATTGCCTTTTTAGCACAGATGTTTGAACAGATGAGAGTGAATATTAATAATCTTATTTCTGAAATCCGACAGAAAGCAAAACTAGAACAAGAATTGCAACAAAGTAAATTGCTGCTAAAAGAAAGTCAGCTGCAAAGATTACAGAGTCAAATTAATCCACACTTTTTATTCAACACGTTGAATACACTTTCAAAAAAGGCGTATATGGAGGGTTCTGAAGAAACAAGTGATTTAATTACTAGTGTGGCTGACTTATTACGATATAACTTAAAGCATCTTGATAAGAACATGACGCTTATTGATGAAGTAAACGTGTTACGAGATTATATGGAAATTCAAAAAGCAAGGTTTACAGACCGATTGAACTTTTATGTGGAAATGGAAGAAACCTGCTTGCAGGTGGAGATACCTGGTCTAACTATACAACCCATAGTAGAAAATGCCGTAATGTATGCCGTCGAACCTTTTGAACAAGGTGGTGTCATATGGTTTCGTGTAAAGGATGGGGGAGACAGGGTCATTATAGAAGTGGAGGACGATGGTCCAGGGATGTCTGATGAAACCATTACACAAATTATGGAGGAACGACGTGATTCTCAAAAAGGCCAGACATCTGGAATAGGGTTAAGTAATGTAGTGAAACGACTTCGTCTTTTTAATGGGTGTGAGACTGTCATGGAAATTGAAAGCAAGGTAGAAGGAGGAACGAAAGTCACCATTTATCTGTTTAAAGAGAGGAGGTAGTAATTAATGAAAGTTCTAATCGTGGATGATGAACAGGTTGAGCGCGAGACTATGCAAGCGATCTTAGGCAGAAATTTTGTTCAAATTGAATTAAAGCAAGCACCAAACGGGAGAGTGGCTGCCGAAATGGCAGAAGAATTTCAACCAGATGTTGTATTAATGGATATACAGATGCCAGGCATGAATGGTTTTGAAGCAATTGAAAAGATGAATACCAAAAATCGACATATAAAATTCATTATGGTCACGGCTTATGCTACTTTTGATTACGCTCATTCGGCAATGAAATTAGGGGTCGTTGATTACATTGTTAAGCCGAGTAAGGTAAAGAACATCGTAGAGACAGTTGGAAAAGTGTTAAAGCAGGTGGAGGATGAAAAGAAGGAAATGTCGAAAAAGAGATACAATGAGGATACTGTCATGTCACTCTTTGAAACAGATATTGTCACACAGTTGTTATTCGATCATGTCCATGAAGTTCATATTGACCAGTTAGTTCGTCTTTTAGATATAAAGATTACCCAAGAATCTTTTGTAATGACGTTATTGGTACCACTAGGGTCTGAAGTAGATTATCCTAGTATTAGAGAAAAAGTGAGACGAACAGAAGGTGCATTAATTGGTGCCCTATCTGGGCGTCAAATTCCTATCATTGTATTCCGGAAGCAAGATCAAAAGTTTCAAAGACAAGCTAGTTCGTTAGTTAGGGAGATTTTATCGTTAGCACAGCCACCGGATTCGCAATGGTTCATCGGTATTGGGAATGTGTATCGCTCATTAGAGCAGATCAGACAATCGTATCAGGAATCATTAATTGCTACAAAGGATACAACGCTTTCTCAAAGTTATTGTTACTATTCAGAGGTTCGTGAGGAATTACCCAGTCTTGATGATAAGAAGGTAAAGCAACAGGAAGAACAAATTTTCAGACTGATCCATGATGGAAAATGGGAAGAACTTCATGCTGAAATGTCTAACTTATTAATAGGTTCAGAAAAGGATGGTAGTAGCTTGCTACGAACCCAACAACGTTTAACCGAATTTGTCTGGATAATCTCTCAAATATTGAATGATATGGGAGTAGAGTTAGATTCCTACCTTTACACTTTTACAGCAACTGATTTTAGGCAGTTACGATCTGAAACCAATTATTTATTACAACGAATTGAACATGCCTATAAAGCCCATTCCTTGAATTTAGAAGGAGATACGATTCAACGAATAAAGCAATATGTTATTAGACATGCGGATCAGGATATTTCCTTACAAACTATTAGCAAGGAAGTAGGCCTAAGCCCTATTTACATTAGTAAAATATTCAAAGAACATCTTGGAATCAATTACATAAACTTTTTGACAGAATGTCGGATTGAAAAAGCAAAAAAATTGATGAGAGATCCAGAAAAAAGTATGAAAGAAATTACGTTTGAGGTTGGTTATCATGATCCCAATTACTTTAGCAAAGTGTTTAAGAAAATGTGTCAGATTTCTCCGACCGAGTATAGGAAGAAGCTTCTTACTATATAGGTAACTTGAAAGGAAGTTACAGAAAATGAAACATCTATTCATTCAGCTAAGGTTCATGTTATTTTTGCTCGTGGTAATCCCAGTTCTTTTTGCTTGTGAGCAAAATGAGAAAAGTAACCTCAAAACCCCAATCTACACACCAATTGAAGAACGAACACAGAACAATTTGAAGATTGGCTTTTTGATGGATACACTACTAGAAGAACGTTGGGTAAAGGATCGAGAACTATTTAAAGAAGCAGTAGAAAGTCGTGGAGCAGAAATTGAAATTATGGAGGCTCACGGCAACGATGTATTGCAAATTTGGCAAGCAGAAACGATGATTAGCAATGGAATTGATTTGCTTGTCATAGTTCCTCATAATGCTGAGACCACCGCTGCCATTGTAAAAAAAGCACATGCGGCTGGGATTAAAGTTTTATCATATGATCGCTTAGTAAAAAATGCGGAAGTTGATATGTATGTGTCCTACGACAATGAAAAGGTTGGTGAATTGCAAGCATTGGCTATTACCAATCTAGTTCCTCAAGGGAAATATGTATATATTGGAGGCGCGGAAACGGATTATAATGCCCACTTGTTAAAAAAGGGGGTTTTCAATGTCCTGCAGCCATTTATTAAAAATGGGAATATTACAATTGTTTTTGATCAATGGACGAAAGACTGGGTTCCTGAGAATGCTAAAGCTAATATACAGTTGGCTCTAGAAGCAAATGATAATCAAATAGATGCTATCATTGCTGCTAATGATGCAACAGCTGGTGCAGTGATTGGGGTTCTTGAGGAACGAGGACTTGCAGGTGAAATACCTGTAGCAGGTCAAGATGCTGATATCGCAGCCGTACAGAGAATTGTAGAAGGAACCCAGGCAATGACAGTTTATAAACCGATTAACGATTTATCGGAAAAAGCAGCAGAATTAGCCGTGATTTTAGCAAAAGGGGAAGAGGTTTTAAAAGGGGAGAAAGTGAATAATGAACTGGTTAATGTACCATCGTTTCTCCTGACACCAATAGCTGTCGATCAATCAAATATAGATGAGACCATTATCGCGGACGGATTTCATAAGAAAGAAGACGTATACAAATCTTTGAACCACTAGGTTGAGACACCTAGTGGTTTTTTGTTGAGAAAATTAAAAAAATACAGATAGAAGCAAAAAAAGTACCATAAGAAAGCGTTTCCGCTAAGTAGATTCGTTGATATATTTAAGTTGTAAGCCGTTACAAATAAAAACATTGAGAGGGGTTAGAAGAGTGAAAAAGAAATTTAGATTGATTTCAGTGTTGATCATCGGACTACTTATGATGTTTATTGCTACAGCTTGTGGTGGTTCAAGTGAAACAGGTGGGGAAAGTGACGGAAGTGGTGAGAGTAGTGCAAGCAGCGGAAGTAGTGGAGGAGTAGAAGTTGGAATTGTTCTACCAACAAGAGATGAGCCAAGATGGGTGCAAGATGAAGAAAGATTTAAAGCGGCTCTTGCAGACTCAGAATACAATACAGAAATTTTATTTAGCCAGGGGTCTTCGGCTAATGAAAGAGAAAACGTGGAAACTTTAATTAATAGAGGGATCGATGTTCTGATCATTGCTCCACATGATGGTGCGGCAGCAGCTGCAACAGTGGCAGCTGCTAAAGCTGAAGGAATTACCGTTATTTCTTACGATCGTCTAATTACAGACACGGATGCGGTTGATTATTATGTGACTTTTGACAGTATCGCTGTAGGGGAAGCACAAGGTCAATATTTAATTGATAATGCGGAAGGATCAGGAATTCCATTATACCTATTTGCTGGGGCATCTTCTGATAACAATGCATTTTTATTCTTTGAAGGAGCTTGGAATGTGCTACAACCCAAAATTGCAGATGGAACGTTTGTCATTGCTAACTCAAGTGAAGCAGTAGAATTACAAGACAAAGCAGATCTTTCTCGTGAGGAATTTGGTCGTATTTTAGGTCAAGTTACAACAAACTGGGATCCAAGCGAAGCCATTAACAAAGCTCAGACTCAATTAACTGCAGCTGGTGATGATTTAAAAGGTGATGTGGCTATCTTAGCTCCAAATGATGGTACATCTCGTGCAATCGCCGATGTTTTTGCTTCAGATAATGAAATTACAAGTTATTTTATTACTGGTCAAGATGCAGAAATCGCTTCTATTCAGTACATTATCGATGGAAAACAATCCATGACTGTTTTTAAAGATGTTCGTACGTTGGTACAAGATGCGATTGGAATGGCGATTGATGTTCTAGATGGGAATACGCCTGAAACGACAGGTAGTTATAACAACGGCAGCGTTGATGTAAGTGCAAAACAAACAGATGTCATCGTAGTGGATCAAGACAATGTAAAAAGTGAGCTTATTGAATCTGGATACTATGAAGCTAGTCAGTTTACTGGATTAGAATAATGCCAAATTAATAGTGTTAGACATCAGTCTAACACTATTAATTCATTGTAGTAGGGAGGCATAATAATGAGTGATTATATTTTAGAAATGAACAATATATCGAAAGAGTTTACGGGGGTAAAGGCCCTTTCTAATGTTAATTTTAAAGTAGAAAGAGGAGAAATTCACTTTTTAGTTGGAGAAAATGGTGCCGGAAAATCGACACTTATGAAAGTGTTAAGTGGTGTGTATCCTTTTGGGAATTATGAAGGGGATATTGTGTTTAATGGAGAGGTACAGAAGTTTAGTAAAATTAGTGATAGCGTCGATTCTGGAATTGTCATTATTTATCAAGAGTTAGCTTTATTCCCTGATCTTACTGTTTATGAAAATATATTTATTGGCAATGAAATTGCAAGTCGTGGCGTTCTAGATTGGAATGAAGTGGTCGTTAAGTCGAAAGAAATGCTTGAAAAAGTGAATCTAAAAGTGAATCCGGAACTATTAATTAAAGATTTAGGTGTTGGAAAACAACAACTCGTTGAAATTGCAAAAGCGTTGAGCAAAGAAGTGAAACTTCTTATTTTAGATGAGCCAACAGCGGCTCTGAATGAAGACGATAGTGAAAATCTATTAGAGTTATTACGTGAATTGAAAAAACAAGGAATTACTTCTATTATGATTTCCCACAAGTTAAAAGAAGTAATTGCTATTGCAGATAAAGCAACGGTTCTTCGGGATGGCGAGACGATTTGTACGTTAGATGCTTCCAAAGGAGAAATAACAGAAGAAGCCATTATTAAAAATATGGTAGGGCGTGAAATCAAAGAAATTTATCCGAAACGAGAGAAAAAGGAACTTGGTGAAAAAATCCTTGAGTTAGTAAATTGGAACGCCTATGACCCACAATTAGGCCGTGATGTGGCAAAAGATGTAAACATTCACGTAAAACAAGGTGAAATCGTTGGTATTGCGGGCTTAATGGGTGCAGGAAGAACAGAGTTAGCATTAAGCATTTTCGGTAATGCAGCCAAATATGAGCTTAAAGGAAATATGTTATTGGACGGAATGCCTGTTCAATTTAGGCACACGAGTGAAGCTATTAAAGCTGGAATTGCTTATGTTACAGAAGACAGAAAAGGGGATGGCTTATTCTTATTACAAGATATTAAGAAAAATATATCAACCGCAAATTTAAAACAAATTACTTCTATTGGGGTAGTTAACGAAAACGAGGAAATCAAAGTAGCGGAATCTTACAAAACATCACTAGGCATTAAAACGCCGTCGATTCAACAGCGGGTTGGGAACTTGAGTGGAGGAAATCAACAAAAAGTGTCATTAGGAAAATGGTTGTTTGTTGGTCCTAAGCTATTAATCTTAGATGAACCGACACGTGGGATTGATGTTGGGGCGAAATTTGAAATATATACGGTCATGAATGAACTTATTAAAGCGGGGATGAGTATTATTATGATTTCGTCAGAGTTAGGAGAAATACTTGGAATGAGTGATAGAGTCTATGTCATGGCAGAAGGAAAAATCAAAGGTGAATTGTTAGCGGAAGACGCGAACCAAGAAAAGATTATGGAACTTGCAACGCAATAGGAGGTTAGTCAAATGAAATTGCTCATTGAAGCAAAAGATTTAATTAAACATAATATTCGTGATTATGGGATGTACATTGCCTTAATTGTCATTATGATTACGTTTACCATTTTAACAGACGGATTATTTTTAACTTCTCGAAATATAAGTAATCTATTAGATTCAGCAGGATATATTGCCGTATTAGCAGTTGGGGTCATGCTAGTTATTGTCATACGCCATATTGACTTATCCATTGGATTTTTAGCAGGTTTTCTTGGTGCCGTTGCGGCTATTTTATTGATGCATTACGGGGTACCTGTGTATATTGTTATTCCTATTATTCTTATTCTCGGCATTTGTGCTGGTTCGATAACAGGGTTCCTTGTTGCAAAAGTTGGTATTCCAGCATTTGTAGCTACGTTAGCAGGTTGGTTAATCTATAGAGGTGCCATTCTGTTAGTGACAGAAGATACAGGAACGATCATAATAAATGACCCAGCCTTTAATGCAATTGGAAACGGATACATTCCGTCTATTATGGTAGTAGGAGGATTGCACCTGCTTTCCTTACTTATTGGAGCACTTGCTATTTTATTTTACATTTACAGTTCTATTTCAAATCGTAGAAAAAAGTTAAAATATAATTTTGAAGTTGTATCGAAACCACTGTTTGTTATTCAACTAGCTTTTGTATCATCCATTATTGCCTATATCACATGGCTTCTATCTGGATATAACGGTTTCTCATGGACAGTGATTATTATTATGGTTGTTGTACTTGTGTATCACTTCATAACAACAAAAACGATCATCGGAAGGCATATTTATGCTGTAGGAAGCAATCCTGAAGCTGCTCACCTTAGCGGAATCAATGTTAGTAAAATTACATTTCTAGTTTTTGGATCAATGGGAATGCTAGCTGCACTTTCTGGGATTTTATTTACTTCCCGCTTGCAATCAGCAACGACAACGGCAGGAACATTATTTGAACTTGATGCAATTGCAGCGGCCTTTGTAGGTGGAGCATCTGCTGCGGGTGGAGTTGGGAAAGTGACAGGTGCTGTGATTGGTGCACTTGTTATGGCAACATTAACAAACGGTATGAACTTATTGGGGGTAGGAATTGCTTCTCAATACATGATTCGAGGTGGGGTCCTCGCTTTAGCTGTTATCTTTGATGTTATGACACGAAGACAAAGAGCTTAATGAAAGAGTCAGTTCGGGGAAGCAAGGGATATTTAGTATGCAATCATGATTCATTTATGGGAAGAGAATGGTCTAACTTAGAGTAAGCTTCTACTATAACGGGGGGAGACCAAGCAACTGGACAATCCTAAAAGCTTGCAGCGTCTTAAGAGCGCTGCAAGCTTTTTTTGTGTACATAAAATCTCTTATCAAAGAAATTTTCTCTAGTAAGTGGACTCTATGTTTTAGCTGCTAGTCCATTTGGACATGGTCCAAGAGGGAAGGGCTGGGACGACGAAGGGAGATCTCATCACATAATGGTCCACTATCATGTGAATCTTTCGTTGATCTGATTTTTGCTATTCTTCATCGGTGGATTGCTTACTAAAATCATTCTCGAAAAGCGACTAAGAGAAAGTCGAAACCAACCACTGTGCATGATGGGAAAGAATACCTAATTCTTTTATGATAAAACCGGTGAATTGTAACCTGTTCAAAAATGATTCTACTCTTTATAGTTAAAATATAGTAACTATAAATAAGTATGTCCAAAAGATTACAGTCGTTACAGGAAGTAAAGAAATAAGAGTGAACAGCAGACAGCTACTTTATATTAGTATGGAAGTTACCTTGCTTTAACAAAAAAACTGAATATTCTTATTTCGTTATTATTTTTCAACAAAAACGAACATTACATTACTATCACTGGTTATTTTTTAGTACATCTTTTTTTGAAAACGCTTAAATTAAACGGTGGATTAGTTCAACAAACGTCAGCAAACTTGCCTACTTATCCTTTTGTGTTAATTGGAGAAGAAGATAACGCTTGTTGAGGTTGGTTAAGAGAATGCAAGAGAGGGAGAAGAATAGAAAGACGTACATATAGAATACATCCTTAGAGATTAGCCATTTATTATCAGAAGACCAATGTGATTTATCTTATTACGAACCTCGGGGGAGGGACGATTGTCAGATTAACATTCCCATTTGACTTTCGGGAGGGGAAAAAATGATAAAGATATTAATCGTGGATGATGAAGTTATTGAGCGAGAAGGACTGTCGTTAATGATTAGTAAAGAACGACCTGCTATTAACATAGTTGGAGAGGCAGGAAATGGAAGAGAGGCAGTTGAACTAGCTAAAAAGTTGGAGCCTGACATTGTCATGATGGATATAAAAATGCCGGGTATGGACGGAGTTGAAGCAGTAAAAAGAATTCAAGAGGAACAACCCAAAATCAAGTTTATTATGGTTTCAGCTTTTAATACATTTGATTATGCCCAGCAAGTGATGAGGTTTGGAGTAAAAGAGTATTTATTAAAACCTAGTAAGAAGAGCGATATATTAGCAGCGATTGATCGCATGATAAACGAAATTGAGAAGCTACGTTCAGAGCAAGATCAAAAGAAAAAGCTAACCAACCGTTTAGAGCGGATCTCTTCGTTTGTTCAAACAGAGTCGATTGTATACTTATTAATGGATCACATTCAAGAAGTTAGTTTATCTGAGTGGAGTGAATGGCTCAATATTGAGGGAAAGGAAGGATATGCTCTTGCTTTCTCATTTGAACATGGCGAATCTGAAATAAATAGATCCGTGAAATTGGAATGGTACAATTTGCTGAAAGACGTTATTCACATGGAAATGAACAATAGTTTAGTAGGACCAATGATGGGTTTGCATGTACCTGTTTTTATGTTGATTGACGAGGCATCTACTGATAGGAAAGAGATTGACCGCATTGTTTTAAAAATCATTCATAAGTTCAAAAATTTAAAGCAAACCTGTCGCTTAACGGCTGGGGTAGGATCAATGATTAAGGAGCTTGATCACTTCGTAAAATCCTATGAAGAGGCATTATTAGCCTTAGAATTCGTTCATAGTAATAAAGCTGCAAATTATCTCATTTATGATGAGCAATTAAAGAAAAAAAGAGAGCAGTTAATCCCGATGGAGAAAGAAAAGAAATTGCTTGAAGCCATAAAAGAAGGGAGTGAAGAGGATTCTCTTCGTTTATTTGATCAATATTACTATACCATTGTAGAAGTGGCTTATTCAAATGTAGGCAAAGTTAAAATGAGTGTAAGAGATTTATTTGTCGTTATATCGAGAATGTTGAAAGAGATAGGGATCGATTTACCTTTTCAATATGAATTTCATTCGGTTTCAACAGTAACTCAAGTCAAAGAGTTTGCGAAGTCTCAGTTAGTTTTTGTAATTAAAGAAATAAAGGAATGGCGTCAAAATGATATGAAGGGCCTTCTCGTACAAGCGAAGGAGTATATCGATAGAAACTTCAACAAAGTTATCACTCTTGATGATGCGGCTGATTTTGTTGGTCTTAGTTCATTCTATTTTAGCAAGTTGTTTAAGGAACGCTTTCAGATGACGTTTATTGACTATTTGACCCATTTAAGAGTGACAAAAGCAAAGGAACTCTTAAATGATCAAACGGTGACTTTAAAAAAAATTGCAATAGAAGTTGGGTATCGCGATCCTAATTACTTTAGCCGAGTTTATAAAAAAACGACAGGGGAAAGTCCTAGCGAGTATCGGGCTAATTATTTTAAGGTTAGATAACTAGGTACACGGAAAGATATCTGTTATATGGGAAATAGCTGCCAAATCAAATTTGATTTGGCCTCTTGTCTGTGTCTTGAACAATTAGCTATTCATTACAGAGCTGTTTTTTTCGAAATGAAAAGATAACAAGAAAGTGCTAGAAATAACAAAAAAGTAAATATGATCACAATCTATTAATCAGCAAATTCTAGTAAACTTAAATTGTTAACGCTTACACTTTAAGGACGGAATTAACATGTGAAGGGGAAGATGAAATGTTAAAAAAGTGGAGAAAGAAGAGAAAGAAGTTAGTTGCAATTGCATTAGCATCTGGATTAATTGTAAGTGGATTAGGTGTTGAGTCAGCCTTTGCTGCTGGAACTCCTAACAGTAATGCTTCTATTGTCGCCCAGGAAGCTTCAGCAAAAGGGCAAGCGAAGAAGACAGGTACAGAGCAACAACAGGTTCCTCAATTAGTAGATGCTGCTTCCATTAATGCTGTCATTGCAGCGATGTCACTACAGGAAAAAGCTGCGATGGTTGTTGGAGCAAACAGTGTGGCACTTAATCCAGTGAATGGAGAAATTATTGGAGCTCAATCTAGAATCGTACCAGGTGCTGCTGGTCAGACCCAAGCTATCCCGCGCCTAGGAATTCCAGCGATTGTATTTGCAGATGGACCAATGGGCGTTCGAATCGACCCAACTAGAGAAGGCACTGATCAAACGTTTCATGCAACTAAATTCCCAGCCCCTCCTGTTCTTGCGGCCACATGGGATACAGAATTAGTTAATAAAGTTGGAGAAGCGACTGCACATGAGCTCAATGCTTTTGGCATTGACCTTCTATTAGCACCTGGAATGAATATTCAAAGCTATCTATTAAATGGAAGAAACAATGAATATTTCTCAGAAGATCCTTTAGTAACAGGAATCATGACAAGGGAATTTGTAAATGGTGTTCAGGACAATGGAGTTGGAACAACGATTAAGCATTTTGCTGCTTATAATCAAAGAACATTAAATAACGGATTTATGAATGTCAGCCAAAGAGCATTAAGAGAAATATATCTTAAAGGGTTTGAGATTGCTGTAAAAGAGTCAGATCCGTGGGCCGTTATGAGTTCTTATAACGGGATCAATGGTGAGATGGCAACAGAAAATAAGGATTTATTGTCAACGGTATTAAGAGATGACTGGGGCTTTAATGGTTTTGTCATGACCGATTGGGAAAATGGAAATAACCGTGATATTGCCAAACAAGTTGAGGCAGGAAATGACTTATTCATGCCTGGGAACCTAGAACAAATTAATCGTATCATAGCAGCCGTTAACGATGGCAGCCTTGATGAAAAGTATCTTGACCGAAATGTCAAAAACATTCTCAACATTGTTGTCAAAACTCCAAGGTTTAATGGGCATGTAGCCACGGATAACCCAGACTTAGAAGCAAGTGCTAAAGTGGCACGTCAAGCAGCGGCGGATGGAATGGTTCTTTTGAAAAATGAAGATAAAGCATTGCCATTAACTAATAATCCAAGCGTTTCATTGTTTGGTACGCCAACGATTGAAACGATGACTGGAGGAAGAGGAAGTGCGCTAGTTAATACGCCATACCAAATAAGCATTCCAGAAGGACTGCAGGATGCCGGGCTAACATTAAACGAAGATTTGCTAGCCAAATATGAAACGTATGTTGAAGAGTTAAGAGCAACAGATGAATATAAACAAACGCCAGGTAATTTCTTTGTCTCAACACTCCCGACTCTACCTGAGATGGATGTTGCCGAAGAAGCTATTGCGGCTGCAGAACAAACGGATGTGGGAATTATCGTTCTTGCGACGGAGTTTGGTAGTTACGGACGGGATCGAATGGAAGAGGACTTCTACTTATCAGAATCGAAACTGAAAATGATTGACGATGTATCAGCAGCCTACCGTGCACAAGGCAAACCTGTTATTGCCGTACTGAATGTGGAAGGTCCACTTGAAACAGCGAGCTGGGAAGATAAGGTGGATGGAATCGTCCTTTCTTGGCAGCCAGGACAGGAATTAGGAAGTGCGTTATCTGACGTCTTAACTGGAAAGGTTAATCCATCGGGTAAATTGGCACAAACATTCCCAGTTGACTATCAAGACCTTCCTTATGCAGACCGTTATCCTGGTGTTAATGATGAATTCTCGTACGAAGAAGATATTTATGTAGGCTATCGCTACCATTCTACATTTGACCTAGATTCTGCCTATGAGTTTGGTTACGGTTTGTCCTATACTACGTTTGATTATGACAAAGTGAGAGTAAATCGCAATGGTCAATTGAAGGATAAGATTACGGTCTTCGCAGAAATTACAAATACAGGAGAGGTTACAGGACGCGAAGCTGTTCAAGTGTATGTATCGGCTCCAGATGGGAAATTAGAGAAGCCTGAGATTGAATTAAAAGCATTCGCAAAAACGAAAGAGCTCAGACCAGGCAAGAAAGAAAATGTAAAATTTGATTTAGATCTAAAGGATTTAGCTTCTTTTGATGAAGAAAAGTCCGCTTGGATTGTGGAAAAAGGAACATATGAGGTTCTTGTTGGTGCGTCTTCAACCGATATAAGAGGAACGGCATTCTTTAACGTTGATAAAGATATCGTTGTTGAAACCGTGAATGAAGCATTAGCTCCACAAGTTGAATTTACTAGGATTTCAAAAAATTAAAATAAAGGTTACTCGTATGTCTTGAGCTTCTTTAATCAGCAAATGCGCCTTTCTCATTAGAAGGGCGTATTTTTTCTACAGAACAGCTCTGATAGATCAGGAAGAAACGATAACAAAATGTTGAAGGAAATAGCAAAAAAATCCTATAAGCAAAAAGATCATCGTATAAGCTGTCTGTTATTCTATATTTGTAAGGGTTTACAAAAAAGAGGAGGTAGAAGAGGATGCTTTCAAAACACGTGAAAATTGGCTGGTTGTGTCTGTTAGCTTTTGTTGTGTCACTTTGTTTTAGTATGGGAGTTTTGGCTAAAGAAGGGAACACAGAGACGCATTCATATCAAACGGTGACAGAAATCCATGACTGGGGAGCAGCTGTTACAAAGGTTATCATTGATATAGGCAAACCTCTCCCTAAAGACTCCGTAAATAAGGAAACCTTTCAAGTACATGTATCTAGAAGTGATGCTAGATTAAACAATCCGTTCTTGGAAGAAGGGGAACGCAGAGTCACAAATGCTTATGTGGCAGATAAAAATGGGAACCAAGCTCAAAGAGGAAAGTACGTAGTATTAGAAATGGAAATTGGACCGACTATCTCATTAGGGTCTCCGCTAAACTATGATTTTGCAAACACACATTTTAACGACTGGATCGATAAGGAATATACGATTACTCAGGTCCAAGACATTACGTTTAATCAAGGAAAATCAGGAACAATCTCTGGGTTGGTTATTGATACATTTGCTGGGGAAACAAGAGAACTAATTGATGATTTCTCTTCTGGTTCAAAAACATTTAATGGTGTTACGTTGACATATGCAGATTATGTTCCTGCAAAAGATAAGAAGAAAAATCCATTAATTGTTTGGTTACATGGTGGTGGAGAAGGTGGAACAGATACGACGATTCCACTAGCTGCTAATAAAGCTGTGAGCTTTGTTAGTGAAGAAATCCAGTCTATTTTTGAAGGGGCTTACGTGTTAGTACCGCAAACCCCAACGAGATGGATGGAAGGTTTTACTGGATCAGCTGATGGAACTTCTATTTACCAAGAAGCGCTGATGGAGCTTATTAAAGATTATGTAGCTAACAATCCAGATATCGATACGGACCGAATTTACATTGGTGGAGCTTCAAACGGTGGATATATGACTATGCTTATGATCCGTGATTACCCAGGTTACTTCGCAGCTGCATTTCCGGTATGTGAAGGTTTACGGACTACACTCATCACAGATGAGGATATTGAGAATTTAGCTAAGACGCCAATTTGGTTTGTTACAGCGGAAAATGATACAACGTTACGACCAGAACACTACACGATTCCAACCTATGACCGTTTATTAGAAGCTGGCGCAACCAATGTACATTTTTCTTTATATGATGGAGTCTATGATACTTCTGGAAAATACAAAAACGCTGATGGTACCCCATTTGAATACAACGGTCATTGGTCTTGGATTTATGTCTATAATAACGATCCAGTTAAAGAAATCAATGGAAACCAAGTAACGATTATGGAGTGGATGGCGTTACAGTCATTAGAAAAATAGTAGTAACTAATATCCTGGGCATGAGTTCGATATCGGACTCATGCCTTTTGGGTGCGTAGCACGCCGACTCGCAGAAAAAACAGGAGTGAGCATTTTTGTCCCTCCTGTTTTCCGATTAATTTGGTGAAAACTTAACTAATGGCTCCTGTTATTTTATTTACAGCATCTTGAATAGTTGCAATGAGGTTGTCCATGCTTTCTTTGATCGATTCTGTCACTTGTGTTTGTTCTTCGATGGCCTTTGTTTGATCTTGGATTGATTCGTTCATATTAGATACTTCAGCTGTTAAGCCAGTAAAAGCAAAAAATAGAACACCAATCCCAATTGCAGCAACAATTTTTATACCCTCAATTGATCTATATAAACACCTTTCCAAAAAAAGAAGAGGTGGTATTGTCTCTATATCTTATTCGATCATAGAAAAAAATATAGTGAATCCATTACATCTACATTCTTCTTGTAGAGTTTTACAATGTTTACAAGCCGTATTTTAGAGGCAACCTCAATGTGAAGCGTTAGTTGAGCAAAAGCCTATCGACAAGAAGAATGTTCATGATTATCACGCGCAGCATGGATACGCATTCGGACAAGGTACGGTCAGTTTCCAGATTACTACAATCATAACTATTAACCTCAAAAGGAACGAGTGCTAATTTACTTAAGCTCTCGTTCCTTTCACTTATGAAAGGGCTTATATTATTGGATTTAGAAGATTGAAATAAGAGTTAATATTTTACAAGAATTATGATGGGCGGTTATTCAATGAAAAAAGAAAACGAATGACGAAATTTCTAAGAGTTCCTAAATAGATGTGTAAACATTTCACACGATGAGCCCTTTGCTCCATGCAGTTTTTTTGTGGGTGTAATTCAAATGATTCTAGTTTACATAATGATCTGTTCTAATATTTGTGAAACCTCCTTCGGTCATAATATATGAATGTTGAGGTTTTGAGAATGTTGTTCAAAGTGTAATCAATGGGGATCAATCTGCTGTAGATAGCAGTCTTAATTTAAATGGAACTGCTAACTTGGAAGTGCTTACAGTAACAATTGATGACCGAGTTGAGACTCTAGATTTACAGTTCACTGTTCAAAAAACAGGTGCTATTGTATTAAGTGACGGATTCAGTCATGCTGAATACGACCGAAATTTCCGATACTATGTACCATCCAGTTATGATGGTCAAAGCGATGTTCCATTACTGTTTTACTTCCATGGTATGGGTGGAAGCGGTACTGTACAAGGAGCTTGGCGCGATATAGCTGAAGAAGAAGGCTTTATTGCCGTATTCCCAAGTTCAACCGTATTGCCAACAAATGACCCGAATTCAGGTTATCTTCCAGGTTTCTTCGGTAATCCGTTACCTGTTGCAGGTACTCAATGGGATCCTGGTTATTCTATCGCTCTTCAGTATATTTACAGAGATCAAGTGGACGATGTTGGTTTTGTTTCAGCAATGATTGATTATTTTGATGAACTATACTCACTTGATCTTGATCGCGTATATGCTACTGGTTTCTCTAGTGGTGGTATGTTATCATTCAACCTTGCTGTGAACTTGTCAGATAGACTTGCTGCAGTTGCACCGCTTGGAGCTACTATGACCTTAGGATATGAAATTAATGATGAGTCACCAACAACACCAATTTCAATCATTCACGTAATGGGAGAAGCAGATAATGTTATTCCATTTCGAGGCGGGACTGACAACTTTGGTGCGAATTTTGGTGAACCTGTTTTCCATCACTTCTTAGATGTAGGTCCTTGGTGGGCTGATAAACTTGACATTGATCACGATGGCCGAGTAGATGGAGAAATCGTATCTGATAGCGTAACTAGATACTCATACACTGGTGATCATGCCGATATTATTCAATATGCAGTTGCTGGACTTGATCCCAATGAGCCTAACAATGCTGACATTAACCGTCAGATCGTTTGGGAATATCTAAGTCAATATACTTTAAACACAGACCTACTTCAATAGTTGGATGTTTCGCCAGCCTCACATTACGAGGTTCGGATTAAAACAGAAAAAACCTCCGAAATGGTATTATAAGTGTGATCAAACACCAACCATGAGGAGGTTTTTCTTATCCTTAGACAAGAGCTAAAGCAATTAAGTTTTTACTCTGTTGAAAACATAGGAAGATTAAAATCTCCCTATGTTTTTCATATTCGAAGTTCTTTTTTTATTGAAGATAGAGTTTATTATGCCCTTTAAATTTCAGATTTTGTGACAAAAAACTCATCATTAGATAACCATTGCTCAAAAATTAGTAGCAGAATCAATAGACCAGCTGTTACTTTGGATACACCAGTAATCTCCAGCAAAAAGATCTTCATTTTAATTGACAGAAACTATGATGTATAATTACAACAACTTTTGATGGAAGGTACATGAAAGGAAAAGTTATGACGATTATTGACAAATTAAATCTGAGTAAATATCAAAAAATGGCCGTGCTTAATCAACCTAGTGATTATGAATTGTTTAAAGGATATATGACGGAATTAACAGGAGACCATGATGCTATCTTCATTTTTGTTGAAACGATGGAAGAAATGGTGAATCAAACTCAAAAAGTGATTATTGAGGAACAATTACTAGAAAAAGGATACTTGTTTTTTGCCTATCCGAAAAAAGGGAATAAGCGATATGATACGTTTATTCACAGAGATGAAATTTTTCCAACCATGAAAGTAGGAGAAGGTGATGGATATGTGAAAAATAGCGATTTGAAATTTTCACGAATGGTAAGTATGGATGATGTATTTACTGTCGTTGGGTTAAAACGTGAAAAGAAGAAAGCTGAAAAGTCATCAGCTACTAGTCAATGTGTAGCTGATTACGAGGAAAATGTTAAAGATATAGAAAGGGTATTAAAAGATCATCCAAATGAACTAAAGTTTTATCAGGGACTAACACCAGGTTACAAAAGGGATTGGGCTCGCTATATTTTCTCTGCTAAGCAACAGAAGACTCGTGATAAACGCCGAGTACAAATGATTGATATCTTATCACAAGGATATAAATCGATTGATTTGTATCGTCGAAAAAAGTAATTGACTAAAGATGAAATAGTTTTCAACTAAAGGGAGCATTACTTCAAGTTAAGAAAACAGCATAAAAAACGTCAGCTCCCATTGTATATAACCCCAATTGGCCGACTGAAACATTTCTCGCTTAAAACGTTTTTCTTCTCCTTACGATATGTATTGAATGTCATAAAGAGCATGCGTTTCCAATTATCAAGCACATCCTCATCATTTCTTGAACAGGATGAGGAACACTCCAACACAGTTACAACCACCAACCTATTTTTTTCATACCTTACTAAGTAAGACTGTTTCCTTAAGAGGTAGCAGTTCTAGAGATGGGGATAGGTACAAGGGAACAGACCTTCTTCTTCATTAGTTTCGCTAATTGTGAGAAGAGCATAAGAAACTCCCAAATCTCTTAAAAGCCCTAAGAAGTCTAAACCAGCCACTATTCATTGCAATCTCTTTCCATACTAAAGTAAAATAATGATATGAAAATGATTTCAGGTTTTTAAAAAGTGGAGTGATCGACAAAGTGGCTACGATATCAGACGTTGCAAAATTATCAGGATTGTCCAAAACGACGGTTTCGCGTGTGATCAATAATCATCCGTACGTTTCGGACAAAAAGAGAGAGCAAGTACTAAAGGCGATGAAGGATCTTGGTTACATACCAAACCCTTCTGCAAGAAGGCTAAGAGGGCAGTTAACGACAACCATTGGTGTGATTGTACCGAGGATTGTAAACCCGTTTTTTGCGCATTTAATCAATTCGATTGAACAAGCTGCGTCCCAAAAGGGGTATCAAGTGCTGATTGGTCAAAGTTATGAAGATAGAGAAAAGGAATTAGCTTTTTTAAATTTATTAAAAACCAAGCAAGTTGACGGAATTATTATGACTTCGACTGAAAATGATTGGGATGTTATTGAGTCATATATTGAATATGGTCCAATCATGTTATGTAATGATTATGTGAATCAAGAGATTGCTCCTATGATTCGTTTGGATCAATCAAAAGGTGCGCAAATTGGCGCGAACCATTTGATTGAACGCGGACATCGCAAAATTGCCTACTGTACAGGTGGATTGTTTGATGAGCAGGGTAAAGGGAAAGATCGCAATCAGGGGTTCCAAAAAGCGCTAAGTGAAGCAGGGATTAAGATTAATCCTAAATGGATTTTCGTTGATCAACATACGATTGAAGACGGTAAGTACGTACTAAGACAATTGTTAGAGATGAATGACCGCCCAACGGCTATTTTTACTGGGAGTGATGAAGTGGCAGGTGGAATCATCATTGAAGCTAAAGAGCAAGGCCTAACTATCCCGAACGATCTTGCTGTTATTGGATTCGATGATCAACCGATTGCAGAAATACTGGATCCTAAATTAACGACAATTCGCCAACCTGTTGATCAGATGGGGGAAAAAGCCATTGAAGTCATGATTGAAATGCTGGAGAAAGAAGAAGTGGAAGTAAAAAATTATGAGCTGCCAATAGAATTAGTTGTAAGGCAATCGACTTAATCTGTTTTAACACGAGAGAGTACAAAGTGAAACGTTTCTCATTGTTTCATTTTGTATTTTTTTATAAGTTTTCATGTATGGATGAATTTTCACTAGAATAATTTTAATAGAAAGCGTTGACACAAAACAAAAACTAAAAGTATAATAAAAACAGAAATCGGTTCCACAAAACAAAATGAAATAGCATAAACAATAGCAATTGATTTTTTTCGGATCACTGTGGAACCGATACCACATATATTCGAATTAGAGAAGAGAGAAAAATAATTGTAAAATCTTAATTAGTGGTTATTATCTCTATTTTTTATTTTGTAGTTATATGGAATCGATACCACATCTAAGCACAGTCAATGGGAGGATATATCATGGAAAAGAAATGGTGGCAGAAAGAAGTAATCTATCAAATTTACCCTAAGAGTTTTTATGATTCTAACAATGATGGAATCGGAGATATTAAAGGGATTACGCAAAAGCTAGATTATTTACAGTCTCTAGGTATTACGATGGTTTGGATATGTCCGATTTACAAATCACCTATGGCCGATAATGGATACGATATCTCGGATTATTATCAATTAAACCCGGAGTTTGGTGAGATGAGAGATTTAGATGAGTTAATCGATAAAGCAAAAGAGAAAGGAATTAAAGTGGTCCTTGATCTAGTGATCAATCATACGTCAGACGAACACCCGTGGTTCCAAGATTTATTGGAAAATCCAAAGACGAGTAAGTATAGGGACTTTTACATTTTAAAAACAGGAGAAAATGGTCAACCGCCTACTAACTGGCGCTCTGTTTTTGGTGGAAGTGTATGGGAGCCTTTGCAAGGAACAGATGAGTACTATCTCCATTCATTTGATGTGAAACAGCCTGATTTAAATTGGGAAAACAAAGAAGTCAGAGAAGAACTATATAAAATGGTGAATTACTGGCTTGATAAAGGCATTGCTGGATTTAGGGTAGATGCTATAACGTTTATTAAAAAAGATCAAAACTATGATAATCTTCCTGCTGATGGGGTCGATGGACTTGTAAAATGTACCAAGAAGGCTCGTAATCAGCCGGGTATTGAAGAGTTTTTACACGAATTAAATGACGAGACGTTCTCCAAATACAATTGTGTAACGATTGGAGAAGCTCCTGGGGTACCTTATGAGCAGTACGGGGATTTCATTGGCGACAATGGCTACTTTTCCATGATTTTTGATTTTAGATATGCAGATCTTGATGTTGCTTCTGGAAGTGAGTGGTTTAGAAGAATTGATTGGGATGTACTAGGTTTAAAGGAACTCATTTTTACGAGTCAAAAGGAAATCCAGAAAGCCGGTTGGGGAGCAAACTTTTTAGAGAACCATGATCAGAACAGATCAATCAGTAAGTATATAAAAGAAGAGGAGAACCGAAACTTTTATTCAGCATCTATGCTGGGTGCGATGTTTTTCTATCTTCGCGGGACGCCGTTTATCTATCAAGGTCAAGAGATCGGGATGACGAACTTTGAACGTAAAAGTATTGAAGAATTTGATGATATCTCAAGCATTGATCAATATTATCGTTCGATAAAAGAAGGTTTTAGTGAAGAGGAAGCACTCCACTTTATTAATTTACGAAGCCGTGACAACTCAAGAACTCCATTTCACTGGAGTAATGAGGAAAATGGTGGTTTTACAAAAGGGAAGCCGTGGTTAGGAATGAACGAGAATTACCAAACTATTAATGTAGAACAACAACAGAATGATCCAAATTCGGTATTGAATTTTTATAGAGAGATGATTCAGGTTAGGCAGTCGAGCGTAGCGAGTTATTGTTTCATATATGGAGAGATTGAACCTATTTTAGAAGAACACCCTGCGATTGTTGCCTATAAACGTAAGTTAGGTGCTGAAGAAATTGTTTGCTATTTCAATTTTTCAGCTGAGATTGAAAGCGTTACATTAGAGCATTCAGAGTATCAGGTTCTACTGGACAATTATAAAGAAGAGAAAGAGATTATTTCTGAGCAAGCGCGCTCGTTACAACCATACCAAGCATTAATACTTCAAAAGAAAGAAGCGGGTTCTCATGAGTGAAAATAAATATGGGCGTATAGGAAAAGAACTGATTGAAGTCATCGGTGAAGATAATATCGAATCGTATGTCCATTGTGCAACAAGATTGCGATTCTCCGTTAAAGATCGAACAAAAATTGATGATGAGGCTATTGAAAATATTGATGAGGTAAAAGGCGTATTTTATAATGCCGGTCAATATCAAGTGATTTTAGGTACGGGTACGGTCAATAAAGTTTATTTAGCTTTAAGAGGGGGGCGGCCTGATGAGGTGGAGGACCAAGCAAAAGAGGACTCCTCATCTCAGAATAAGGAAAAAGGGATCAGAAGGGCTGTTCGTACGTTAGCTGATATTTTCATTCCGATTATCCCCATTATTGCCGCAACAGGTTTATTCCTTGGGTTAAGGGGTGTTTTGACCAGTGATGCGTTCTTAGGTTTAATAGGAAAGAGTATTGATGACATTCCTGAATACCTTTTAACGCTAACATCTGTTTTGACAGATACAGCCTTTGCGTTTTTGCCAGCGCTGATTTGTTGGTCGGCCTTTAGGAAATTTGGCGGGATGCCGATCATTGGATTTGTACTTGGACTCATGCTTGTTTCTCCTGCTTTGCCGAATGCATATGCAGTAGCAGACATTAATAGCGGGGTTGACCCTATTATTGCGTTTGGTTTCATCCCGATTGTCGGGTATCAAGGAAGTGTGTTAACTGCACTTGTTGTTGGATTTCTTGGGGCAAAATTGGAGAGGAAATTACGGGCTGTCATGCCGAATGCGTTAGACTTAATTTTTACCCCGTTCTTCGTTTTACTATCAATGATGATTACTGGATTGCTTATTTTAGGTCCACTATTGCATTTTGTAGAAGCGGGATTAGTAACAATTGTCACGCAACTGATCGATATTCCTCTAGGTATTGGCGGCTTACTGATTGGCTTTATTTACCCGTTAGCTGTTATGACCGGAATGCATCATTTATTTATTATGATTGAAACAACGATGCTTGCAAACACGGGTTTCAATCCTTTAATTACCTTATGTGCGATGTACGGATTTGCTAATGCTGGTACTTGTTTAGGAATTACAGTGAAAGCGAAAAAGAGTACGGTAAAGGTAACGGGAGCGAGTGCAACGGCAACTCAATTACTTGGTGTTAGTGAACCTGCACTGTTTGGGGTCGTAATGAGGTACAGTACGAAACCGCTTTATGTGATGATTGCTTGTTCCGCTGCTGGGGGTGCCGTCCTTTCCTTATTGAATGTACAGGCAAACTCATATGGATTAGCGGTCGTTCTTTCTCCTTTAATGTACATTTATGATTGGAGTCAGCTTCTTGCTTACCTAGTTGTTTCCGTTATCACTTTTATTGCTGCATTTTTCATTACGTATTTATTTGCTGTACCAAAAGAAGTAATGGTTGCAGATGAAGAGGCAGATGTAAGGAATGTGAGTTGATGGTTTGAGGTTGATCTCAAGGTGGAGAACTTTTCTTAATCAAGAGGAGTTCTCCACCTTTTTTAGTTTGAAAAGTGAGGGGGAGGTAGGGGTGTATCCTATTTTAAAAAAAGAGTATGTACAACTAAGAAGTGAGTTCTGTATGGAACGAGGCCGAGAAAAATTCCAATATCTGATAAAAATTTTTACCGAATGTATGTAGAGTGGCATAGTGTTAAGGGTATTTAAGAGTTTTGGCACCTATTCCAAATGAAACACAGTTTGCCTTTTTGGATCCTATCTGTTACTCTAAGGAAGAATTATTTTTGTTCGATCTGTAGGAACGAATAAGTGGTTTAAACTTTTCGCCTTTGATAACTGAACATCAATAGTAACAAATGGTGGACGTAATCCACCGCAGGAGGAAACGCACATGCAAGAAGGTACAGTAAAATGGTTTAACGCAGAAAAAGGATTCGGTTTCATCGAAGTTGAAGGTGGAGATGATGTATTCGTACATTTCTCAGCTATCCAAGGCGAAGGATTTAAATCTTTAGATGAAGGTCAAAAAGTTACATTTGACACAGAGCAAGGTCAACGTGGACCTCAAGCTGTTAATGTAAACAAAGCATAATTAAGCAAAAAAGGACTCTAGATTAGAGTCCTTTTTTCTTTTTGCAAACACACAATACAAAAAAGGCTGACTAATGAATGCCTTCTCCCTTTTAAAATCCGATCTATAAACCATATGGTAAAAGTCTATATTCTCGAGTTTGTAGGATGTGGCATTTTACTATTAGTCAGCCTCGGGGCAACATGATACAAGTGGTAAAATGGTTAGATGAAGCATAACACACAATGCTTAGAATACCTAATTTTATCGCATTTTATTTGGATAGCTCTCTCTAAAAATGGTTACAATGACGATATCTTAATTTAAAGTGATTGTTGGGTGGCATAATCTAAGCATAAAAGCACTAGCAATATTTAAAGAGGAAGTGAACTCTCGTGATAAACATAACGATTCCAACACCAAATGTTACGATTACCAAACAAGATAATCCAGAGCTAAGTAATATTTATGGATTTACTGATTTCCATCTGATCCCTAGAGATAAGGGTGGTATTTTTATGTTTTATAATGGCAATAAGGAATTATTGTTCGTCGGTAAAGCAAGGAAGTTAAGACAAAGAATCAAAAAACATTTTGAGGATACAGTATCGCCAATCAAAGATCATAGAAATGAAGTGACTAAAATTGATGTTTGTGTGGTCGAAAGCCCTGTACATAGAGAAATCTATGAGACGTTTATAATTAATGAACTCAAGGCGAAGTACAATGTAGACAAAGTGTTTTCTTAAAGTGAAATCTGAATAATGAAAAGCAATAGGTACGGTCTAGTTAGGCTGTATTTATTGCCTTTTTACTTTTAAATCCATATTTAGCGAGTACCAACAAAGTGGGAGTGAAACTTGGTTCACGAATCTGGGAGCAAGGAGAAAAAGCTAGGAATATGGCTAGGGGAAGCGAGCATGTCAGACATGGATTCCCTACTGAAGAAATCTATATTTTTTGCATTTATTTTTAATATAGTATAATAACCCTTGTGCTTAATGGGGTATTTCCTGTGAAGAAGATATTTCTTTATTAATTGCTGCATCGTTAGAAAAGCAAGGGAACGGTCTTTCATAGAGCCAATAGAAGCGCAGTTTCCTTCAAATATTCAGCTCCCGGAAGATCCTCTTGTTTTTATCTCAAGTGGACTCAAGTTCCGCTATCTGTGACAAACAGTGTTTTATTGGGGTGTCCACTCGCAGTAATCGCACAACGTCATGCCCCTCGCGCTGTTCAGGTTGTTACGTTGCCTGCACACCTCAAACGACTACTATCCAGACATATTTTGCCTTAGTACCGTGTGAATCACAATTACACGATTATACCGATCAATAAAAAAACCGATTCCAAACATAAACAAAATCGTGCCTATACCAAGACCAGTTATGTGCTGTTGAAAGAGCATAATAATCACACTAATGGATAATGGTATGGACGTACAAAGGATGGTTCCTAATGTATAGTTGTTAAATCGTTTACCAAACGCCTTCAACAAATAGTCAGACGGCAGATATACGGAGCTTGATTGAAAATAAATGCTGATAGCAACTGCCATAAGGTTGAGCCCTAATACTAAATAGAAAAAACGAATCCATATATTTTCAGGTAGATACATCATGTGATGTAAGTAGACAAATAGATCAATAAACAATCCAAAAACGAAGGTAAGAGCCATACTTTTAGCTATCATCGCTACGGTAAAAGGGATTTTCATGAGATAGCTAAGTAGAAATGAACAAACATTCAAAATAACAATGCAGACACCGATGGAAAACGGAAGTATAGACGAAAGATTTTCCCCTGCAGCTGCCCAGGGCGCACTTCCTAAGCTAGCTATTATCATAAAGCTATTTCCTAGAGCATTTAACGTAATTGAACAGACATACCATAATAAGCTTACAGGTAGACTTCTCATTATAACCTCCCATTTTTCACGGGAGATAGTCTTATCAACTATCTCTGTTTTCAATTCTGTACCATTACCAATGATAGGAAAACACTACAAAGTAATCATTAGACAGAGTGTCATACATTTCGAGATATTTTCTGCACCTAATTTTTGGCTAAATGTAGAGAATGTACAATAAAATGAAAAAAGTATGTAATGCTAGGAATCAAGCAAATGATTTGATTTTAACCAAGAGTAAACACAATCAACAAACTTTCTAGTGGCAGGAGACGTATTAGGTTTTGTCGCAATTCCAATGTAGCGAAAAGATTCTTTTTCTAAGTTGAGAATACGCATACAACTAGGAAGAGAAGATAACGTCATCTCAGGTCTTATGCTTATACCTAAATTATTTTTCACCATGGCAATGATTATTTCGTCTTCGGAAACTTCAAATTTAATTTGGGGATTAATATTGTTTTCTTTAAATATCTCTCTAACCTCATGGTCCCAGCCTAATTTAGGGATAATTAAACGTTCATTTTCTATTTCCTTAAATGATATGTTGTCTTTATTCTGGAGTGGATGTTGATCGGACAAAATACAAAGCATTCGATCTTTTTTTAGTGGGGTAAACTCTAGTGATTTAGGTGTTGGTAACGTTAGAAACCCACAATCTACCTCTCCTGTAGAAATCCATTGTTCAATGGAAGCATAGTCTCCTTCATATAATTGTAATTCAATCCCCGGATGATCTTCTTCAAACAGTTTTATGATGTCGGGAAGCCATTGTGAAGCGACACTAGTGAATGTTCCTATTCTTACAACCCCCATTTCAATTCCGTTAATGGCTGCGGCTTCTTGTTTCATTCCTTCATATAAAAACAATATATCACGAACATACGAAAGCATCCGTTCTCCATTGCTCGTGAGTTGGATACCGCCTCTCCCTCGGGTAAGTAATGAAAACCCTAATTCCGTTTCCAAGCTCGTAATGGCTTGACTGATCCCTGATTGAGTTAAATTTAATATTTGACCAGCCTTAGTCAGACTTCCAGATTCAACGACTGTGTAAAAAACTTCATAGCGAGCAAGAGTCATCATCATTCTCCATTCATAAGTTTTCATTATGCTTTGCATCATAATAATTAATTTTACTAAAAATAGTAGGATGAAGTATACTGAATTTAATGAATTTATTAAAATTTATTGTAATAGAAGTAGCGAAAATCAAAAATATATATTATATAAATATAATTGAAAGCGTTTACTGTCAATAGTGACTCAGATAAGAGGAAGCGGAAATTATATTTTCTTTGATTAAAGTTAGTTGAGAATTAACAGTTGATCTAGTGGGGTTTATCTGATTTTTACTCCTTCTATCTTCACGAAGAAAAAATAAAGACGGAAGAAAACCTTACAAAAATCGTAGAGTAATATAGGTTTGTAGATATAATAACCGACATAAGGAGAATGTCGATTAGGTGAACCATCTCCATTCAAGAACGAAAAATAGTAAAAGGGAAATAAATCGTAAATGACCGTAGGGGGAATGTATGTATGAACTTTGAAAGCAAATTATCAATTGATGAGATTTTAAAGAGTAAACATTTTAGCGATGCGAATGTAATTGCTGGAAAGGGAGGGCTCTCTCATCCGGTTCGATGGGTTCATGTTTTAGAAGTCACATCAATTGATAATTTGTTAAATGGCAACGAACTGATCCTTTCAACAGGAGTTGGATGGAAAGGAGATCCAACTACATTTGCGTTATTAGTTCAAAAGTTTATTGATTCGAATGCAGCTGGTTTATGTATTGAATTAGGTCCATATGTCCAAGAGGTTCCTCAAGAAATTATCGATTTAGCCAACAACTGTGATTTTCCACTGATCACCTTTGCGAAAGAAGTACGCTTTATCGATATCACACAAGAAATTCACAGCTTACTAGTAAAGAAACATTATCAACTTCTTTCTGATTTAGAAGATTTCTCAAATCGGCTGAATCAATTGCTTCTTTCATCCAATCCGAAACCAAGAATTTTAGAGCTTTTATATGAATACTTAGGAATGCGAATATTTTATATTTCTAATCAAGGAGAGGTTACCGTTATTCCTAAGACGAATGTATCCGACCAAGATAAACTGTTTGACCTAATCAAAACAAATAATATCCCTAAAAATATGAATGTGGCACACCAACCCGTTCAAGCTCTTAATCAAACGTTTGCAGACTTGTTTATCATTTCAGAAACAGAAGCAATCACTGAATTTGAATCTCTTATATTAGATAGAAGTGCTATTGCTTTGGCTCAAGCTCTTTTACGTGAGTTATATATTGAAGAACAAAAGAAGGCAAAGGAAGCGGAATGGGTAAGTCACTGGCTTGAAGGGGATCATAGCAAGGAACAAATCCAAACACATTTGTTCGAACTTGAACCTGATCTCAAACCTAACGGATGTGCGGTGCTACTTTGTAAAGCTAGTAACTTGGATAAAATCAACTCAGAAATTACGTACTTGAAAGTATTTCTTAGTTCTATTTTTGAGCAAAGAGGCATCTTTTTGTGCTCCTCAATCCAAAAAAATCAAATGGCTATGATACTAGTAAATAAACGAAAAAAACACGACTTTAAACGTAGAGTGCAAGATTGTATCGATTGCATCAAAAAGTCCGATTTTATTAAAAAGCAGAACCTGACTAAGATGGAGATAAGTGTTGGACAGTTCGTCGACCAATTAGATCATGTACGAAATAGTTACCGTACAGCAAAGGAAACGTTAAGTATCAAAGAAAAAATGCCAAATGAAATACGTAAATATTTTTATGAAGATTTATATATCTTTCGAATTGTACTCGCTGCAAATGAACAAGGCATCCTTCGTGAATTCATTTATGATTACATTGGACCGGTCTTAGAGCATGATCAACAGAACAATGGAGAGTTATTACAGACGTTAAAAATGTATTTAAGATGCAAAGGTGCCAAAAAAGAAACGGCTGAACATCTGTTTATTGTTCGACAAACGCTTTATCATCGTTTGGATAAATTGTATGAGTTAATTGGAAATGATTTTATGGAACCGTATAAACGACAAGCAATTGAAGTATCCATCTCCGCATATGAATATGCTGTCGCTTCAAAGCAAATTTTTGATGCTTCCTATTTTTCAATTTCTAAAACGTCTTAAAACTCCTAAATCGTGATGAAACCCTAAGATTTTAGTAGGGTTTCTTTTTTTATGACAACTTGTAAACTCGTTTAGAAGTGATGTTTAAAAAAGGTAGAAAACGTATGCTGAAAATTTGACACAGTGTCTAGTGATAGGGTGGTAGAGGACAAATATAATTGGGTTAAAGATTTAATTCTATTTTACAGGAGGTTCTCAATGGAATTATCACAAACGGCCCTACTGAATGAACAAACACAAAATTTGCAGAAAACAGATGAAAAGTACCTTTGGCATGCGATGAAAGGAGCGGGTCCTAACCCTGCTAATCTTATTATTACGAAAGCAGAAGGTGCGTGGGTGACCGATATTAATGGCAATCGTTATTTAGACGGGATGTCTGGTCTGTGGTGTGTTAATGTTGGTTATGGACGAAAAGAGCTCGCTCAAGCTGCGTTTGAACAACTGGAAGAAATGCCGTATTTTCCGCTCACGAATAGTCACGTTCCGGCGATTAAATTAGCAGAAAAGTTGAATGAATGGCTCGGTGAGGAGTATGTCATTTTCTTCTCAAACAGTGGATCAGAAGCAAACGAAACAGCGTTTAAAATTGCCCGTCAGTATCATCATCAAAAAGGAGACCGTGATCGTTATAAGTTCATTTCGCGCTACCGGGCTTATCATGGCAACTCAATGGGGGCATTGGCAGCAACCGGCCAAGCGCAACGTAAATACAAATATGAGCCATTAGGACAAGGTTTTTTGCATGTTGCTCCACCTGATACGTATCGAAATCCAGATGATGTTCATACGCTTGAAAGTGCCAATGAAATTGATCGTGTGATGACATGGGAGTTAAGCCAAACGGTAGCGGGTGTCATTATGGAACCGATCATTACTGGAGGCGGGATTATAATGCCACCTGATGGTTACATGAAAAAAGTAAAAGAAATTTGTGAGAATCATGGTGCCTTGCTTATTTGTGATGAAGTGATCTGCGGATTTGGCCGGACGGGCAAACCATTTGGCTTCATGAACTATGACGTGAAACCAGATATTATTACGATGGCAAAAGGAATCACAAGTGCGTACCTTCCTTTATCAGCGACGGCCGTGAAACGAGAGATTTATGAGGCTTATGTTGGTAGTGAAGATTATGATCGTTTCCGTCATGTTAACACATTTGGTGGAAATCCTGCGGCTTGCGCATTGGCACTTAAAAATCTAGAAATTATGGAAAATGAAAAACTGATTGAACGCTCGAAAGAGTTAGGGGAACGTCTATTGCTTGAACTTGATGAACTAAAAAAACATCCAAACGTAGGGGATATCCGCGGAAAAGGTCTTTTAGTAGGAATTGAGCTAGTAGAAGACAAGGAAACGAAAGAACCTGCTGCAGTGGAAAAGCTAAACCAAGTCATAGGTGCGTGTAAAAATAGAGGATTAATTATAGGAAAAAATGGCGATACGGTTGCAGGCTATAACAATATTTTACAACTTTCACCGCCGTTAAGTATTACAGAGGAAGACTTTGCGTTTATTGTGAAAACGTTGAAAGAATGCATCTTGGAGTTAGATTAACCTTTATCTCGTGAACTGTGTAATTGTTAAAATAAAGCGATAAGGTTACATCCTTGATGCTTTATTTTAACAATATTACTAAAGCGCTTACAAAAAAGATGTAAGAACATAAACGACTCGTCTTTAACAATGTGTCTATTGTGACAAATATCAAAACACGGTACATTTAAATAAATCTACTATATAGATAAGAGGGAGAACCATATAGGTGAGAAAATGTAGATTTTAGTCGATTTATATGAAGAACAAGGAGGTAGATTCTATAAAATAATAACAAATATTGAAAGTTAGGTATACACTCAGGAAACTAAATATTACGATTTCTCGAAAGATTACCTCAGACTTCATCTTGCTAAATGGAGCTACGAATTAATGTGATCTCATGTTTGAGATCAAGGGATTTATTTTGAAATAATTGAAAAATGAGAACGGTATCATTTGGAGTTCAGTCTATTGTCTAAAGTTATTATGCTATTAAACTCATATTTGATAGGAGTCCAACTATGATGAAGGAGGTAAGTCGTGATGAAGGAGACAGTTGTAATTACAGGAGCTGGAAGTGGACTAGGAGCTTCCTTGGCGAGGAAGTTTTCATCACTCGGGAGCCATGTGTGTTTAATAGGTAGAACACAGGAAAAACTTTTGGAAACTGCTTCTAAACTAGAAAATGATTACTCTATCTTTGAAGCGGATGTAACGTCTAGAGTAAGTGTTAGGAATACTATTAGAAAAATACAAGAAGAAAGAGACTCGATTGATTGCTTAGTGAACAATGCAGGTGTCGGAGTTTTTAAATGTATTGAAGAGTTAACGGAAGAAGAAATTAATCAAATGATAGATATCAACTTAAAGGGGACAATATACTGTACCCAAGAAGTTTTAACAGGTATGAGAGAGAAGAACAAAGGAACAATTGTTAATATTGTATCGGGTTCTGGAAAAGTAGCTAAACCAACGGAAAGTGTCTATAGTGCCAGTAAATTTGGTGTTCGTGGATTTTCAGATGCTCTTGCGTTAGAAGTGGAAGATTCAAAGATTAATATTTTTTCCGCGTATATGGGAAACATGAAAACGAATTTATGGAGAAATGATCTTGAAAATAAAAACCTGGATCTTTATATGGATCCAGAGGATGTAGCTGAAATCATAATTGAAAATTTAAAGCCACGCAAACACCTTAATGTTAGTGACATAACTATTCTCAACCACAACTAGTAAATGGGATCTTCCTCTGACAAAGGTCTATAGGAAGCAGGGTAGTACTCAATAAAATACTTTTAATCAACACAGAATCATGAGTATAAAAAAATGAATCGAGTTTTTAAAAGAGGAGTTTAAAAAATACTCAATTTGTGACTTTATTGTCGATTGAGTTGATGGGGGGATTTTATGCAGGAGTTTTTTAGTTGGCTTAGTGGGTTAGTGTGGAATCAATACTTTGTATACTGTTTTTTAGGAATAGGTTTGTTTTTTACAATTGCAACAAAGTTTGTTCAGGTAACACACATCAAAGACATGGTTAAATTAACATTTCAGAGAAAAAGTTCAAAAAGTGGGGTTTCATCGTTTCAGGCAATATCGTTATCATTAGGTAGCCGTGTTGGAACAGGAAATATTGCAGGTGTTGCAACAGCTATCACGTTCGGAGGGCCTGGAGCGGTTTTTTGGATGTGGGTCATGGCATTTTTAGGTGCGGCAACATCTTTTATTGAAACAACACTTGCGCAAATGTATAAAAGTAAACAAAATGGGGAATATCGTGGTGGGCCTTCGTATTACATTGAGAAGGGGTTAGGATTAAAGAAATTTGCCATTGCCTATGCAATTTTAACAATAGTTGCAAATGGTTTCTTATTAATGAATATTCAATCAAATACTATTGCAGCTTCAATGAATGAAGCTTTTGGGATTAATCCTATATTTACGGGACTATTTTTGGTACTGATTTTGTTTATGATCTTGATTGGAGGAATCAAAAGAATTGCAAAGACAGCGGAATTTGCAGTACCTATAATGGCTATTGGTTATATAGTTGTTAGTATCATTGTTTTAGTCGCTAATATATCTGTTATACCAGATGTTTTTAGATTAATAGTATCAAGTGCCTTAGGAGTAGAAGCGACGTTAGGAGGTATGTTAGGTTCTGCTATTGCTTGGGGAGTTCAGCGTGGGTTCTTCTCAAATGCTGCTGGATCTGGTGGTGAAACGTTTGAAGGAGCAGCTGCTGAAGTGTCACATCCGGCAAAGCAGGGACTGGTACAGTCTTTAGGGGTATTTATTGATACATGGGTTCTTTGCTCGTTAACAGCCTTTATGATTCTAGCTACCGGAATGTTCAATGTCCATCCTTCTGGGGAAGAAACGCTCGTTTCTAACATTCCAGGTGTAGAAGCTGGTGTAGTAAATATTCAGCTAGCTGTAGACAGTGTACTTCCTGGTTTCGGTTATACATTTTTGGCGATTGCTCTGCTTTTCTTTTGTTTTACAACAATGATTTCTTACTACTATAAGTCTGAAACAAGCTTAGCCTTTATTAATCGAAATAGGAAGAGTAACGGAGTCTGGTCAGGACATCTTCTGAAGTTTGGAGTTCTATTCTTTGTATTTACGGGTACTATCATTTCTGCAAGTGCAGCTTGGACTATCGGTGACATTGGATTAGGAAGTATGGCGTACTTAAATATTGTTGCTTTGCTTCTTCTGACAAAGCCGGCATTGAAAGTGTTGAACGATTATAAGGAACAAAAAAGAGCAGGAAAAGATCCTGTATTTGATCCAGTAAAGCTTGGAATTAAGAACGCTGATTTTTGGGAGAATGAATATAAAATAGAGAATGTCGATGAGAAGGATAATTCCAAAGCTCTTTAACGAAGAGTAATAGTAAAGGTAGCTTAGATTATTAATTTTAAAAAATAGTTTTGAGGAGTGAAGGGAATGAGACTTAGTGATAAAGTGGCGTTAGTAACAGGTGCTGGTTCTGGTATGGGGGCAGCGATTGCACAAGGATATTTGAAAGAAGGTGCAAAGGTAGTATTTGCAGATATCAATAAAGAGTCAGCGGAAAAAATAGCTCTAGAATCAGGTGTATCAGATGAAATGTGGTTAGCTGCATACATTAATGTTGGAAAGTTAGATGATGTGAAAAGGTGTATTGAAGAGACAATTCAAAGATTTGGAAAGTTAGACATTCTTGTAGCAAATGCAGGAATTACGATAAGAAAACCATTTTTAGAACTAACAGAAGAAGATTATGATCGGGTTATGCAGGTGAATGCAAAGGGTGTCTTTCTTTGTAGTCAAGAAGCTGCACGTGTTATGTCCCAAAACGGTGGCGGATCGATTATTCATATCTCTTCGACGACTTCTGTGCTTGCAGAACCGAATACAGTAGAGTATGGTGCTTCCAAAGGGGCAGTTGCTTCTATGACTCGACATATGGCACTAGATCTTGGGGGTTATAATATTCGCGTAAATGCAATAGCTCCAGGAACCATTCGTACCCAACTAACAATGAATAGACTCTCAGATCACGCAGTAATGGAAAAAGAAAGTGGTCTAACCATGTTAAATCGAGTTGGAGAAACAGATGATATTGTAGGTCCAGCTGTCTTTTTAGCATCAAATGAATCATCCTTTATAACTGGGTCTCATATATTCGTAGATGGAGGGTTTTCCGTTAAATAATTTATTTAACGAGGATTTTCCGGGTGCCTTATTAATTCACTTGTAATGCAAATTAATTAGTTTTGTTATCATTCATCAATGTAATTAAACTAATGTATACAAGAAGAATGTCAACTTTATAATGGTATATATTTTCAAAGATTGAAAATATTACGAGTTATATTATTAGGATTTTGATTGAACAGACGTTTCTTTGGAACGATCTGTTCTTTTTAATGGTTTAGAAAACCCCTGGCTATGCCGGGGGTTCAAAAGAGCTTATAGCGTGGTAGTAAAAAAAAACCTCACTTCATGATAGGATAAAGTTGGTTTCCCGACCACTTCATCTCACCATCG
>NZ_JAOANA010000008.1:0-197477 GCF_032335535.1 Alkalihalobacillus sp. MEB130 | reverse complement strand
AAGGGCAGGTTGAAATCCACCGGCGCAGCCGGTTAGTTCAACGCCCGCCTGCGGAAAGCGTGCCCCCCATCCCGGGAGCGGGTCGAAGCTCCTCAAGTCCGAAATAAACGAGCACTTTTTCAGTGGCCTCGCCTTCGATCCCACAGGAGTCTACGTATATTTCCTCCGCTAAAATTGTGAACCGATCGTATTCTCAATTAAACACCATAGTTTTGTCCCAACCTCATCTTTTTATTTGCAACAGGAATAAATAACATGCCCTATCTTCCTTTCAAATTCTTGTTGTAATTTTTGATGCTGATCTAACAATTCCAATATACTAGGATCTATGTCCGGACTAAGATTGATGCTTACCTGTTCGCTCGTTATAGACTCTACATACATTTCCTCGACTCTCTTAAATCCTGCCTGTAACATTTTATTTTTCCATTGCTCCTTATTATTCAATTCTGTTACACAGTAAAATTCTTTAAAACGATTTAAACTTGACTCATCTAACACGTTAGTAATAGCCATTTCATTCATAATGAACGTTCCATTTTTCTTTAAAACTCTAAAGCATTCATCCAACGCCTTTTTCACATGAACAAACACTAGAACAGATTCACAAATAATGTAATCATACGTGTGATCTGAAAAAGGCATATTTTCAATTGACCCCTCTATTACTTCAATATCACTTTCATTTTTCACTCTCTCTTTTGCTTTTTGTAACATAACCGGATGGTTCTCTAACGCGTGTACCTTGCATTGATAATTGTTTTTCAAAAATAATGACGTTTCACCTGTTCCACAACCTACATCTAAAACCTTCATCCCTTTTTGAATCGGTTCATCCGCAAGCATATTGCTCGTTCGCTCCATCCCCCCCGGATGAGCGCTGTTGATTCCAAGTTCACTTAATAAATCTAAATAGTTGTATGAGTTCATAAATCCACGATCTCTCCCTTGCTCTTTTTTTGTATAGTATGATAGCTTCTCCCCTGCGTTCCTCTAGATAAGTGCGTAATTTCATATACGATTAGGCCGATTAACAAACAACTTATTTCTTTGCCAATAGAATAAAGTGAACACTGTTATTTTACGAAGGGAGAGAATAAGTATGGGATACTATGATCTTTGTTGTCGTTATAAGGGAAGAGAAGTAACGATTACTTGCTTAGACGGAAAAAAATATTGTGGAAGAATTACACATGTAACTGACACGCATGTCTATATTCAACCAACAGGTTCTCATTTTGGCGGTTTCGGCTACGGATGGGGTTGGGGAGCTGGCCGCTGGGGCTGGGGATGGGGCTTCCCAATTGCATTAGCTGCCATTGGTGGGTTCGCACTAGGTTCTGCTCTTTGGTGGATCTAATGTTTTTTAAGAGGATGCCCAACTGCATCCTCTATTTGATATAAAAAGTGCTAAAAAGCTTGCCGTATCGACAAGCTTTCGTCCGTTTTTAGCAGCAACCATAGCCATATGTTGGTGCAACTGTGTGTCCCGCTCCAAACCAACTAGCTCCTACAATGACTAATAAAATAAATAGTACGACAATAAGAGAAAATCCTCCTACCATGTCATAACACTCCTTTCTCATTCGTGAAGGCGATGCCTCACCATTTATACGTATGTAAAAGTTGTGTTTTTGATTGGGTCGGTGCCTAGAAAAATAGGTGAATACCATAAAACTTTAGACGATGTTGGAGAAAAAGGAAGGGGACACCAATGGATGAGTTCAAACAAAAGCAAATGGAACAAGATCTCAAAATAAAAGAGCTAGAAGCAAAGATTGAAACGTTACGCATGGCAAATGACCAACAAATAAAACAAACAGATATTCAAGAAATGATAGACCTCATTATTTCAGAAAAAGAAATTGCCTTAGAACAGGAAGTAGAAAAGAAAATGAATCAACAGCAATTGCAATTGATAAAATGGGCAGCAGGTACTGGAATTAGTGTCATTGCAGTTGTTATAAGTATTTTTCGAATCTTTTTTATGTAGTCAGATGGGGCAATTACGTTAAACATTGCCCAAGCAAAATATGACTCTAGATTCCGACTAAGCCCCGACTACATTGCCCTTTCACAATTGTTTTAAAGTTAAACCTTATCTTGACTCTAACTCAACACCAACAACATATTCCATTTTCTTTAATGTGTAATAAATATCGGTCGTATAGATGGATTCATCAACAAGAACTAACACTTCCATTATTTGTAAATCGGAATCGCGCAAATCTTTTACCCTTACTTTTCTAGCCTTGAGCTGTTGTTTTTTCATTTCTTTTAAGATAACAGTTAGTTTCTCCTCGGCATTTACGGTTATTTTCGCTTTCACTTCCTTTTGCCTTAACGCTTTTGGACCGATAAATTTGATCAGAAATGGCAGGAATTCAACACTAATTAGCAATAGTACCGTTGCTACTACCGCTTCTAGCCAAAAGCCAGCACCACACGCAATCCCAATTCCTCCAGCGCCCCAGATCATGGCCGCTGTTGTTAAACCCGAAATCATATCATTATTTCTTCTCAAAATAACGCCTGCTCCTAAAAAACCAATACCCGATACTATTTGAGCAGCAAGACGCAAAGGATCCATTGGTTTGCTGTGAGCCGTAGCATAAGCTTCCGCACCAGCAACAGATACATACGTAAGCAAACAACTCATAATTCCAATTACAAGACACGTTTTTAACCCTAATGGCTTTCGTTTCAACTCTCTCTCTAACCCAATAATGGTGCATAAGATCGTCGCTATAGCCAAGTTAAAAAGAAAACTATTAGGCTCAATAATTACAAACATAACATTCCTCCAATATCAACCTTCATCTTATTTTCGAGTTTCATACAACATTATCCTTCTTTTCCTACCTGTATGAAAAAAAGAGATGGAAGATAAGGTAAGTCACCTTTCTTCCATCTCTATACTAAAAAATTATCTTGCTTGTATAAACATTTGCACCCAGGCACCATGATAAAACCCGACACCAATTGTATCGTATTCAGGTTTTAAAATATTTTGTCTATGACCTGGTGAATTCATCCAATCTCTCATTACCTGTTCTGGTGTCGTTTGCCCTTTGGCAATATTCTCACCGGCTGTCCGATAGCTAATACCAAACGTGCGTAACATATCAAAAGGAGAACCGTAGTTTGGACTATTATGTGAAAAATAATTAGAGTTAATCATGTCTTCTGCTTTTCTATGTGCCACATTTTTTACATCAGCACGATGCTGCAATGGATTCAATCCACGCTGTCTTCTTTCTTGATTCACAAGGGCAACTACTTGATCTTCAAACGCACTATGATGAGACGCTTCAGGCTTTAGACGAATCACTTCCCCCACTTGCATATTGGTTGGAACGACGTCTGGATTCAGTCTCATCAACTCACGGTAATCTAAACCATAGCGTTGGGCAATAAACCAAAAAGAATCTCCTCGAGAAACTTTGTAGTGCGAAAATGGTGGTTCATTAAACATTTTAATTTCAGCGTCAGCTGATGGTTGAACAGAAAAAATTGACATAAGAACAACAGCTGCCATCAATACATGTAATCGTTTCATCTTGTACCTCCAAAATATGTTTTTTACAAACTTATTTTCTCAAGGTTTTTGAAAACGATACACGAAATGACAAAATTTTATAGAATGTTCCTACTACACTGTAAACAAGATTGAAGTATCTTATTAATACACTCCACGAATGTGTGCGTGAACTTCATCTTGATAGAATTCGTGAAGTTTGGTTAACTCTTCTTTCGTAAAAGATGGAACGTTCACAGCTTGTAAGCTATCTTCTACTTGCTTCACGGTTTTGAAACCAGGGATGGCACAAGTAACAGATTCTTGATCAAGAATGTAGCGCAATGCTGCTCTTGTCATATTTCCTCTTCCTTCTTCGATCCACTCTAGTTGCTGACTCAATTCCACACCTTTTCTGAATTCTAACCCTCCGAATGTTTCCCCCACATTAAATGCAGCGCCGTCTCGATTAAAATTCCGATGATCATCTTCTTCAAAGCTTGCATCTTTTGTGAATTTTCCTGTTAGCAAACCACTAGCTAATGGAACTCGTGCTAAAATGCCCACACCTTTTTCTTTTGCTTTAGGAAATAGAGTTTCTAACGGTTTTTGTCTAAGGGCGTTAAAGATCACTTGTAGCGCTTTAACATTTGGAATATCTAAACAGTACAACCCTTCTTCCACTGTTTCAACACTGACTCCATAATGACGAATTTTCCCTTCTTTTTGGAGCTGATCTAATACATCGAAAACCGCACCATCTTTTAAAATTTCAAATGGAGGACAATGAATTTGAAATAAATCAATTCGTTCACGTTGTAACCGCTTTAAACTCCCTTCACAAAAAGAACGTACACTTTTTTCTGAATACGTTTCCGGATTATGAATGTCGGCTGCACGGCAAAATTTCGTCGCAACATAAATCTCGTCTTCTTTTCCTTTTGTTGCTTTCCCCAGTAATTGTTCAGCATGACCGTCTCCATAAACATCAGCTGTATCAAAAAAATTGACCCCTGCTTCCATTGCTCTATGTAACCCTTGTAACGCTTCTTGATCATTTGACGTTCCCCAAGACCCACCAATGGCCCACGTTCCAAAACTTAGTTCACTTACTTTCATATCGGTATTTCCTAGCTGACGATACTTCATGAATTCATCTCCTTTTACAATGGGTGGCTCAGAAAGCTCGTAGCTTTCTAAGCCTGTGGACTATTTAAAAATCAAAATTATCCGGGTCAGGCCCGATACGTTCATCTTTATTTAGCTGATTGATTGCATCCATATCTTCCTTTGAGAGCGAAAAATCAAACACATTAGCATTATCTATGATTCGCTGCTCTTTAGTTGATTTAGGGATTGTAATGACTTCATTTTGCAAATCCCAGCGAAGGATGACTTGTGCCGGAGATTTCCCGTATTTTGCTGCAACATCTTGAATTGTTTTATCTGACAATAGTTCCCCTTGCTTAAGTGGAGACCATGCCTCTAACTGAATCCCTTGCTCTTTACAAAAGGCCAATAATTCTAATTGTGCTAAATGAGGATGGTACTCTACTTGATTTACCATCGGCTTAATTTCAGCATCTTTTAGTAAATCTTCAAGATGATGAACATGGAAATTACTCACACCAATTGCTCTAACGCGTCCGTCTTTATACAGCTTTTCAAGTGCTTTCCATGTATCTTTATATTTGCCAGCAGTAGGCCAGTGAATCAAATAAAGATCTAAATAATCAAGACCCAATTTTTCTAAACTTGCATCAAAAGCTTGAAGGGTTGTTTCATATCCTTGGTCAGCATTCCATACTTTAGATGTAATAAATAGCTCTTTGCGGTCTACTCCTGAATCTTTAATTGCTTGACCGACACCTTCCTCATTTCCGTAAATCGCGGCAGTGTCGATACTACGATAACCAGCTTTTATCGCTGCTACAACCGCATCTATAACTTCTTGTCCGTTCTCTGCTTTAAACACACCTAAACCAAACCAAGGCATTTGTACGCCATTATGTAATGAAACCGTATCTTGTAAATTTGAAACCATTCATATCCCTCCTGTTTTCGCTTACATCTCTATTATCTATGAAGTTTTATAAAAAAGAAAATCTTTTGCTTACATATGGTGTATATACAATTGTTCGGACACTCCTTGTAGCAATGTTCCCATACTATTTCTATACATTATGTCTAATGAGTGCATAGCTCGCGTACAAACGGTATACAACAACTTGCGTTCCGTATCTTTTTCATATTGTGATGCATCGTAAACAATAACCGCATCAAACTCAACGCCTTTTGCTAAATAAGAAGGAATAATTAGAACAGATGCCTCGTAACCAGTTGAATCTTTTTTCATAAGTCGAACAGATATATCTTCTTTTATTTCCTTATATAACCTTTCACTTTCGACAGCTGTTTTACAAATGATCGCAATCGTACGAAATGTTTTCTTACGCTCTTCAATTCGTTCAATCAACTTTCGATTCAATTGCTCATGCGATTCGCACTTCCAACAAGAAGGTTTCTCTCCCGCTCTGTTAAATGGTTCAATTTCGGCATCAATAATTTCTTTTGCAAAATTGATAATCTGCTTCGTCGAGCGATAGCTTTGTGTCAATTCATATTTTTCGATTTCCTCCTGATCGTATAACGATTCTAATGTAGAGAAACTGTTTACTTTTGAGTGAGCATATATGGATTGATTTTTATCTCCTAATACAGTCAGCTTCGCTCGTGGAAACATATTTTTTATAAAAGCAAATTGAAAAGGAGAATAATCTTGTGCTTCATCTATAAATACATGACGAATGTTAGCATTTACTTGAAAGCCTTCTAACTTCCCTTTTAAATATAAATATGGTGTCGCATCTTCATAAGGGAAAATAAAATTGTTTATTTTAGCTTGAGACTGTTCATAAAGGTTGGTCGAGAGATTTTGCTTTAATAAGTTTATATAAATGGTGGCTACATCAATAAAACGAAGATCATCTATAAATTCCTTTACTTTCTTAAATCTTCTTTTGACAACAAGGCCTTTTAAGATTGCCTGTTCTCGTTCATATTCATAAAACGAGTCACTTTCTTTCTTTTTTTCTTTCTGAACTTTTTGGTGAACTTTTAATAGCAGCTCATTATCAAGCAAATCCACTTCTTGTTCAACCCATTCTTTCTCACGTTCCTCAAGCTCTTTTTTTCTAACTTCTTTCTGAAGAAACTCAACCACTTTTTGCATACGATTTGGGATGGACATAGATTGTTCCAATTGATAGAAGTAATCATGAATTTCTTCGCCCGAAATCAGCTTTTCTCCATAAAAGTCAACATCATGAAAACAAAGTCCACTGTTTTCAAGTGAATTAATATAGCGATTCATGATATGAATGTAGTCTAGTGAGGACTTCAGTTTAATGCTCTCTATCTTTGTCTCATAGTTAGTATCGGTACCGGCAGAAAGCACATATTCCATTTGATCAAATGGGTCTTCTAACGTCCATTCACCTCCAAGTCGAAAGTCCAAGTATGCCTGAAACGTCGTTTGTTGCATATTTTCTTCGCCTAACTCAGGTAATACTGTGGATACATAGCTGTTGAATAACGGATTCGGAGAAAATAAAACAATTTGATCTGCTTCAAGTGTCTGGCGAAATCGATACAATAAATAGGCCACACGTTGCAAAGCAGCTGATGTTTTCCCACTTCCTGCTACTCCTTGTACAATTAAAAGTCGTCCACGATCGTTTCGAATAATTTGATTTTGTTCTTTTTGAATAGTGGCAACAATGTTTTTCATTTGTGAATCCGATTGCCCACCTAATACCTCTTGAAGAACTTCATCTCCAATCGTTATGCCCGTATTGAACATATGCTCAATTTTCCCACGTCGTATAATAAACTGTTTTTTTACATCAATGTGACCTGATATCAAGCCTGAAGGGGTTTCGTACTCACCTGGTCCAGGTCCATAATCGTAATATAAACTAGAGATCGGCGCTCGCCAATCGTAAACGTAGAAGTCTACACCGTTTGAATCCACAAAAGAAGAGGTCCCGATATAGATCGCTTCGCATTCTCTTTCGCCTTCTTCTTGAAAATCAATTCTGCCAAAATAAGGAGACTCTTTTAACTTATGTAAACTTTTTAGTTGCCTTAAATCATGCTTATGACTTCTTTCTCTTTCAGACATTAACTCTGCCTGTTGCCTAATACTAGCATGCGTTTCAGCAGCTTCTTCTGCGTTATCAAAATTGACGGTAACGTCTTCCCAAAACCTTTTCCGAATATCAATAACGTCTTCTTTTACATTTCCTAACTTCCCCTTAAGTTCTTCCTCTCTTTCCTCAATTGCGTTAATGACAAAATTCACTCGCTTCTGTTCCTCTTGTCTTTCTGAATTTTGACTCATTTTCCCACTCCTCATACATTTGATTGCCTATTAGCTGGTATATACATAATTCAATATGGCTATGCATGGATCCTTTTTTCCCTTTTGTTTCTTCGTATAAACGTAGAACAATAACGTACATTAACGATAGTATGACGGAAAGGAGCACCATATGGCTACAGAGCAATCAATCGAAGAATGTTTATACCGAGTTCAGGATGTAATTGACCGTGCGTTAACAGAATTAATGGAAGTGAAGATTATTCGAGAAAATGACCCTACTGAATTTGCTTTCGTTCAAAAAGAACTGAGCGATCTTCAAATTGAGCTCGATTCGTTCATAGACGAAGAAAGCAACAATACTCGTTTAATTGAGGCTCAACAGCGTTTAAATGAGGTACGTGAAATTATGACAAGAGGAATCTAATATAAAAACTGGCTACTGAAATAGATTATCCATTCCAGTAGCCAGTTTTATTTTTTCAACTAAGAACGATACGTACGGTCAAACCACTCTTTTGCTTTTTCCACTTCTTCCAGAACGAGTTGATGTCCTCCATCAACCCAAAATTCAGTGACTTGCGCGTTCGCTCTTTCTAAATCTCTTGCTAACTCTTTTGTTTCCTCTAAAGGAATGAGCGGATCACGCTTTCCAGCTCCGATAAAGACCGATGTAGCAGCAAGATCCGGAATCGTTACTCCACGACGAGGAACCATGGCATGAAACAAAATAGCTCCGTGTAGAGCCTTGTCATGGTGATACATCATACTCGCCGCAATATTGGCACCATTGGAATAACCAATCGCTACCACACGATTGCGATCAAACCCATAATTTGTTGCACTTTCCGTAACAAAATCTGTTAATTCTTTTGTTCGGAACACTAAGTCCTCTTCATCAAATACGCCTTCGGCTAACCGACGAAAAAAACGAGGCATACCATTTTCTAATACATTTCCTCTAACACTTAAAATGCTGGCATCAGGTGCAATCATATTAGCTAACGATAATAAATCATTCTCATTCCCACCCGTTCCGTGTAACAACAATAACGTAGGTGCGTCTTTATTCGAACCTTCTTGATAAATATGTTTCATCTTATATTACTCCTTTGTGTTGAGTGGTTTTAATTTTGCTTCAATTTCAGCACGTTGATTTTCAAAATATGGTGGCAAAGCAAGAGTCTCACCGAGATGTTCGAATGATTCATCTCCTTCAAAACCTGGACCATCGGTTGCTAACTCAAATAATATTCCATTTGGTTCCCGGAAATAAAGAGAACGGAAATAATATCGTTCAACAAAACCGGAATTCGGTAAACGAAGTTGTTGCAAATAGTCGACCCATTTTTTTAGTTCTTGTTCACTTTCAACACGAAATGCTACATGGTGTACACTCCCACGGCCAGCGCGCTCTCTCGGTAAATCTGTTCTCTCTTCAAGGTGGATTTCAGCACCCGTACCACCTTCACCCGTTTCAAATACTCTAATAGCCGGTTGCCCTTCTACGCTAGATGGATACGATTCTTTTTCACGATAACCTAACACATCTTTAAGTACTTTAATTGTAACATCAGACTGAGGAACCGTTAATTGTACTGGACCTAAGCCAACAATTGCATATTCAACTGGTACTGGACTTTGATCCCAAGGCTTTCCACCAACGACTCCTCTATTTGTTTCATCAGAAACAAGCTCTAACCGCTGCCCTTCGAAATCTTGGAATGAAAGTACGTTTCGTCCATACTTTGTTACAACATCATCATGTTTCACTTCAAACTCTTCAAAACGTTTCTTCCAATATTTGATTGCTTCATCACTTGCTACACGCAACGACGTAAGTGAGATACTATTGTTTCCTGTATACGTCGTACCTGCACGAGGAATTTCAAAGAAAGTTAAACCTGTACCAGGATTCCCTCTTTCGTCTGCATAAAACAAGTGATACACGGACGTATCATCTTGATTTATCGACTTTTTCACTAACCTCATCCCAAGAACTTTTGTGTAAAAATGGTAATTTTCTTTAGCGTTTGCTGTAATAGCAGAAACGTGATGTTGACCAAGTAATGGTTTTAATTGCATATGCATTCGACTCCTTCTTCATTTGTCTTCTAATTTTTTTAATATTGAGAGAAACAGTTTCTTTTCTTGTTGATTCAAGTTCTGAAATTGTGCAGCTTGAAAAGCTTCTTGAACAGGAAGCACTTCTTCGAAAAGCTGCTGCCCTGTTGCTGTTAAGCTAATTCGTTTTATCCGCCATTCTTGCTTTCTTTCAATGAGATCGAGTTTCTCCATTTTAGCAAGCATTTGAGTTATATTTCCTTTGCTAACTAAGAGTTTCTCCGCTAGCTCTTGTTGTGAAATTGGTTGATGTGCACCAACTTGAGCAAGCAAATCAAATTGAGCGATCGTAAGCCCCCATTTCTTTAAATGTTGGTTGGACAAACGATTACTATGGTTATAAAAACGAGCTAAGCGGAACCATAACAATAAGCCTAACCTGACATCCTGTTGCGTTTGGTCAACGTTATTGTTTGACAAGTGGCAACACTCCTTTACTAACTATTATCAGTTTATAACTAAACTGATAATTTGTAAAGAAATATCACTAACTTTTTTAAAGTGAATATATGTGTGCTCTATCATTATTCCTTTCCTTTTAATCAAAAAAATTGACCGTCAAATAAACATACAATTTGACGGTCAATTTATAATTCATTTTTACTATTTGCAATTGTAACAGAGACCTTATAAATGTCAGGCCCTTCTTTACTTATTTAATTCAGCCAAAATAGGATACAGTTCTTCTAAATGCGTAATTTCAAAATCAGGGACAACCTCATTACGCTCTTTATTATGACGATTAATCCAGACAGATTTCATTCCAACACGAGAAGCTCCAAGTATATCTGTCATCAAGTTGTCGCCAACCATAATCGCTTCTTCTTTTGTTAATCCCATTTGTTCAAGAGCATGCTCGAAAATAGTAGGGTCTGGTTTCCCTCTTCCAAAGGCACCCGATATAATAATATGGTCAAAATACGGGACTAACTCTGGTGTAATGTCTAATTTTGTATTTTGTAAATCCGGTGAACCATTTGTTAATAATAGTAAACTATACGTATTTTTCAACTCATCTAATACGTTAAATGATTCATCATAAACAAAAGGATGATTGCGACGCTCAACAGGAAAACGTTCTGCTAATTCGTGACCAAAGTCAGGATCATCTACACCAAGTGCTTTTAACCCTCTTGTCCATGCTTCCTTACGATAGGTCGGCATAATTTCTTTCATTTTTCGAAAGTTATCATCATCGTCTAAGAAATTGCCCCATAATCCTTCAAACGGATTAATACCAATCATTTTAGTAAACTCATACGTTTCATAGCCAGCGTATAATTCACTAGCTTCTTTGCGTACTGCTTCTTCGAGCGCATCGCGGTCAAGATTGTATTTGTCAGCTGCAACTTGGCAAGTCGCTTCAAATGCTTTCTTGACACTTCGTTGGTCCCATAGCAACGTATCATCAAGATCAAAAAAGATTGCTTTTATCATTACAAAAATCCTCTCCCCACCACTCTTGATATGTATCACTTACTAGATTACCGAACTCACTCTCAGAAGTAAATACAAACCGTTAGCGTTTTTTCTTTAGTTCGACCCCTTCTGGCAGCACTTCTTTAATGACAGATAATAAATGTTCTTGTTTGTATAACTCTTCATCAAAAATGGTCACAATCCCTTTGTCCTGATGAGTTCGAATTAACCTTCCAATGCCTTGACGCAGACGTAGCAACATATATGGAATATCAACTGTCTCAAAAGCATTTTCTGCCGCGTTTCTCTTTGCAGTAAAAACCGGATCATTTGGCGGAAATGGCAATGCCCAAATGATGACATTTGATAACGACTCTCCCGGAATATCTAATCCTTCCCATAAGCTTACAGCACACAGAACTGAGTCTATATCTTCTTGAAATGTCTGGATTAGTTGACTAATTTCTTGATCACCTTCAAATAACATATGCCATTTCTCGAAGTCTCTATCTTGTTTAGTCATCTTCTTAAAGTAGTGAAGCTCCTCTTCACTTTTAAATAAAAGCAACGCTCGTCCATTCGTTTCTTCTAGCAACGATTTTGTATAAACGAATTTGTCGTCAAAAGATTGTATGATCGGAGCAAACAATTCCATTTGGTCACTATACTCAAACGGGGAATCAACTGAGAAAGACAGATACTCTTCCACTCCTAAACTAGAAGCTAAATAATCGAATGAACCACTTGTCGATAACGTAGCAGACGTGAACAAGAAAGGGAGATTTTTCGAAAAGACATTTTCTTTCAAGACTTCCTCGACCAATCTAGGCATAATGACAAGAGTTGCACCTAACTCTGTTTCTTCCACCCAAGAAATTGCATTTCCGACAGCGAAAATTTTCAATGCATGATGAATCATATCGAGATGTTCTTCCACAATTTTCAATTGATAAGCATCAATGGTATACATTTCACTTTCAAACACAATCTCATCTTCAAGTCTCGCGATTAATTGAATGAAACGGTTTGCTTCTTCTAACAATTGTGATGTCATTGTTATTTCTTTACGATTGGATCCTTCCACTTTTTTCGATAGATCACGTAGCAGAAACGAAAAATGTAAACTTTGAGAAATGAGTTCATCGACAAGTACAGCAAACTCTTCTCGTACATCGTTTTCCAATAAACGTGTTAACAGCTCCTCCACGACATCATGGCGCAATTTGTAGGTTAGTGCTTTTTGAGCTGCCACTTCAAGGAGATGCCCTTCATCAAAAATGACTGTACTGGCTTCTGGTAAAAGAGGGAGTTGACCTTCTCGAATTCTTGAATCATACGTCCACACATGCTCCATATAAAAATCATGCGAACAGATGAGCAAATCCGTAGATTTTCGGTAATGCTCACGTGAAAGAGTTTGTCCACAACGATGTCGCTTATCACAAACAAAACAATCCTGAAACGAGTCCCACCCAATTTTGTTCCATTCTTCATCATTTAAATGAGCGTATTCTTTCCGATCACCATAGTGATGAAACGATTGCAGCGTTTGGTTTGTATGAACGAAAGCTGGAAGCTCAACGTGAATATCATCATACATTTCATCATAGTCATCTTTAGAACGCTCTTGGTCCAGTTTTTGCAAGCAAAGATATTGATCTTTTGACTTGGCTAATCGTGCATCAATCGTTAATCCTAAAATGCGAGAAAGTTTATCTATGTCTCCCCCTTTTTTCACCAATTGTTCAATAAGAGATTCATCCGCACAGGCAATAATTGCTGGTTTCCTCATATATCTTGCATAGCAGAGAGCATACAATAAATATACAATCGTTTTTCCTGTTCCTACTCCAGCTTCAGCAAACATGATTTTCTTATCGATAAATGCTTTTTCAATTTGAAATGCCATATAAATTTGTTCATCTCTTAATTCTAATCCAGCTTCCGGCAATAGGTCATAAAAAACATCTCCAATCCACTCATTTAAACGTTCAAAAAATGGTTGGCTTCGATCATAAGTAAATGGTAATGGTTGATTTGTATTCAAAGAAAGGCCTCCGTATCTCATCAAAAGTCAATAGATAATTATCTGTTAAAAAGGATGGTTTGTCAAAAGTTTTTCCACTAAAAAAGGCAACCAGATCTTCCGAGGGCACTGAAAAAAGGACGTTTTATCCCTTCTCAGTGATCTCGATTTTTCCTGGTTACCTTTTTCTTATTTCGACAGTGCCATTCCCCATTCATGTAACTGCAAGCTTCTTACCCCATGAATTATATAGGGATCTGCTTCCGCCAATTCGCGAGCTTCTTCAATCGAATTCGCTTGATAAATAACAAGGCCACCCGCCCCGTCTACAAAAGGTCCTTTTGCAAAAACTTTTCCTTCGCTCTCTAACTTTTCAAGATATTCCAAGTGTTGTGGACGATAAGTCATATTTAAATCTGGTTTTTCCATTAATAAGATCGCAGCAAAATAAGACACAAAAAAACACCCCTTCATTTCATTAGTTTACTAGATTATCTTTGCTCGAATTTCCTTGTTGAACAGAATTTGCATAGTATTCAATTATTTCACGTCTTCGAATGATTCCTATAAAAATCCCATGGTCATCAACTACAGGAATAAAATTTTGAGAAATCGCAAGTGTTAAAAGGTCTTTCATTTTGGAATCAATACGCACAGGTTTGTTTTTCATTTTTCTTGTAATATCTTTTAACTGAATCTGCTCGGCAAGCTCTAACGTGAAAGCCTCTGTGTTCTTCACTCGCCAAAGTAAATCTCCTTCTGTAAGCGTGCCAACATATTTTCCGTGATGATCAATAATAGGGACAGCAGAGTACTTGTGAAATTCCATTTTCTCTAACGCTTGTCTCATCGTTGAATCTAAATCTAAATAAGCTACTTCTGCTTTTGGCACTAAGAAAAATGAGATATTCATAGACGTTCTTCCCTTTCACAACAGTATCCCCTCTATTATACTAGATTTTAGTTCAGTTTACCAAAAACTGTTCTTTTTATTAAAGAAAACCACAATTTTACATACAGATGAGGAGGGTCCCAGAAAAGATCATTTCTCTCTTTGGGACCCTCCTGAATATGAGACATCCTTTAGATTAATAATAATTCATACACGCCATTTAATTGTTCTACTCGTTCGTTATCTTGTTCATTTCGGGCATAATCCAATTCATATTGCAAAACTAAATTTAAGATGGTTGCCTCATTATCTTCAAGGTCGCGTACAAATTCATCTTCGTTTTTGTATTGATTTTTTTCTAACTTTTCATAAATTCTTTGACAAATTTTATGATTATCGATGTGATTAGATAACGATTCACGCAAATAGCCTAAATTAGAGTCCAACTTCGTCATCCTTTCTATACTGTATTATGAACAGTCATAGGATGTGGAATTATCATGAAACACATTCATTCGTTGGAGGAATATTTCTTTGCTCTTTGATAAAAAAAGGCAAACGTTGCAGACAGCAACAACAATCCCGTAAAAAGAAGCCAAATGTTGCGGTAACTAACTACAAAATCAAGGTTTACTTGCCAGACGAGTAACAGTCCAGATAATGCAGCCCCAAAAGCACCTCCAAAAAATTGCATTAACTGTACAAGACCCATCGCGGCTCCTACTTCGGCTTTTGGCAACCTTCTCGTTACTTCATTTGTCGTACTAGAGGTTAATGATGAGAAACCAACACTCATAAACATGTACGTTGCCATAATAAAATAAGGAGAAACAGTCGAAACGAAAGCAAAAAGGACAGTAGCAATGACCAACAATAGATGACCCGTAAGAATGATAGAAGTGTTTCCGTAACGATCTATCAATCTTCCAATGAGTTGTGCAGCAGCTGCAGAAAGCATCGCTCCAGGAAAGATCATGAGTCCTACACTAGCCGCATCAAATTCAAATGCACTTGTTAACATAATAGGCATAAGAAATAAAGCTGAAAAGTGAACAAGAAAACCTGAAAATACAATAAAGACCAGCTGCATATAAGCCAAATTTCTGAGCAATCTTGGCTGTATAAATGGAAGTGCAATCGTATGAATCCTCTTCCAAAGAAGAAGGAACATAATGACACTTCCTATCAAATAATAATACGTAAATGTAGTAAAGTAGATTAACAAACCCGTAACGCTTCCCCCTGTTAGGATTGCTCCAATAAAGTCAAAGTTCCCATTTTGCTTTTCTTCACTTGGTAGCAACTTCAAAAGAAACGGGGCAACACAAAGGACAAATCCTGTTACTAGAAACATGAAATGCCAACCGATATATTGAGTAATTACCCCACCCAATACAGGTCCCAAGCCAAACCCTAAGGAAGCTGCTGAGGCAATCATTGACATCGCTCTTCCTCTTCTTGAAACGGGGATATATTTCCCTGCTAAAACCATCGCAAGTCCAGGTACAGCACCAGCTCCAATTGCTTGCAATACGCGTGCAATTAGTAACCAGACAAAAGTAGTTGAAAAAAAGCCAATGAGAGAAGACAAACCAACAATGCTAAGACCAATGAGCAGAAGTCGTTTTATTGGGACAAAATCTGATAACCTACCATACGTTACGGCTGAAATGGCAAAGGCTATTGAATAGCCTGATACGATCCACGAAGCTGTATCTGAGGTTAACGCAAGCTCATCTTTTACTGTCGGCAAAGCTACATTAAACATCGTTGTATTCATTACGACGAGCCAAAGGACAACACTCCATAAAAGGACAATCTTATTCTCATGTTCGAGAATTTGTTCCTTGCTTGTTTCTAACGGCGTTGATAATGATGACATAACTCCACCAGATTTCTTTTTATATTTTTACATCTTTTTGAACTTATTACCATTTTATTATCTCATCAAAGGGGTCATGTGACAAAAATAAGAATATAAAAAAGACGTCTTCTCAATAAAGAGAACACGCCTTCCTTCATTATTTCACTTCAACTGTCCAATCATACGGGTCTTCAATTTTTCCAGTTTGTATGCCTGTTAACGTATCATAAAGTCGCTTAGACAGTTCTCCGATTTCTCCATTATTAATCACTATGTTTCTATCTCCCCAATTTAATTCACCAACAGGGGAAATAACAGCTGCTGTACCTGTACCGAAAGCTTCCTCAAGCTCTCCTTGATCATATGCTTCATATAATTCCTCCAAGGAGATCTTTCTTTCTAATACGGGAACGCCCCAGTCTTTTAGTAATTCAATAATCGACATACGTGTGATCCCTTCTAAAATACTTCCGTTAAGTTCTGGTGTAATAACCTCACCCTTTACTTTAAAGAACACATTCATACTGCCAACTTCTTCAATATACTTCTTTTCTACTCCATCTAACCAAAGAACTTGCGAATATCCTTCTTTTGTCGCTCGTTCTTGTGCTTTATAAGCAGCTGCATAGTTTCCAGCTGTTTTCGCTTTCCCTGTCCCTCCGCGAACAGCCCTCGTATACTCATCTTCTACATGAATTCGAACAGGTTGAATTCCTTCCTTATAATAAGAACCGACCGGTGATAAGATCATCATAAATTGGTACGTACGGGAAGGAGCAAGACTTAAATTGGGCTCTGTTGCAACAATAAATGGTCGTATGTATAAAGAATTGCCTTCTGCCTTTGGTACCCATTCTTTCTCTACCTCAAGCAATTGATGCAAACAACGCAAAGCCACGTCCTCATCCATTTCAGGAATACTTAATCGATCACTCGATAAATTTAACCGTTGAAAATTTTTCTCTGGACGAAACAATAAAATTCGGTCATCAGGAGTTCGATACGCTTTTAAGCCTTCAAAAACGGTTTGTCCGTAATGAAAAATCATAGCAGCAGGATCCAAAGTAATCGGTTCATATGGAACAATGCGCGGATCATACCACCCTTTCCCTTCTTCATAATCCATTACAAACATATGATCAGTAAAATGCTTACCAAACGCAATCTTATCTGCATTTGGCTTCTGCTTTTTCGTGGAGCTTTCTTTAAAACTAACAGTCAAATTCGTCACGCACGGACACCCCTCTTATAAAAATTTTTCCAATATAATCATTATTGTAAATAGTTCATAATCAGAATACAAGGATATTTCCATTTATATAAAAGGTTGTTTGTAAAGATTGTTGCTGCAAGAGACATTTTTTCGTAGTGAACTGCGAAAAAAATAAAAAACGAGAGGGACCCTTGTCCACTCTCGTCTTACAATCCTTATTTCTTCGCTCTTTTATCGAGCTCAGCTTGAACCTCTTCTTGAAACGCTAAAAGCGGCTCTGAATCGAGGTTCTTAGCTTCTTCCTCAATTGCATTTTCTAATAGCTTCTTATTTTTATAAAACTCTTCTTTTTCTGCATTGTAATAGTATTTAACAACATCTAGATCTTTCATGTGCGCTTTTCCTAGTTTCAAAAGAAATGTTACCGGAAGTCCTCGAACAGATACAACAGATTCTTCTCTTGCAACTTGCTTCTTCACTTTGCTGCTTTCTTGTTCTTGATTCTTTTCGTTGGTACTATCAACCATCAATAAAATTTCTTTTACAACTTCATTTTGAGCAAACACTCGTTTTAATGCTTTTTGACGAATACGCTTTTTCTTCGATTTCACATTTAACTTTTCAAGGCTTAGCGTGGCAAACTCTCGTAGCTCCATTCCACTTTTTTCGATAGCCTGTTTTACTTCTCCATTCTTAATGTTATATGTTCGTTTCAACAAATTCAAAACCCCTTACTTAATAATATCTAAAGATGTCTAGTAAATTGAGAATGCACGTTGACAGATTATCTCCCTTTACTATAGTACCAAAAAAACACCGAAAAAGGTGGGCAATTCTACTTTTTTGTAGAATAATTCATTTTTCAATCGTTATTACACTAAGTATAGAGCTTTTTTCCTAAAAAAGCTGTCGTAAATTGTTAGAGAGTACTAAAAAGATCGTATTTTCTTTTTCAGTACCTTTTAAGCAATTTTTTTGACTCTACTTTTCTAAAGCTGTAAAATACAGTCCTATCTTACATATTGAAAGGGGATATGATCATGGCACAATCACTAAAAGGAAAAGTAGCGATCGTTACAGGCGCTGGTAAAGGCATTGGTAAAGCGACAGCGATTGCTTTAGCTAAAGAAGGTGTCCAAGTTGGACTATTAGCCCGTACGGAGGCTGACTTACTAGAAGTAGCAAATGAAATAGAAGCTACTGGTAGCAAAGCTGCTTATGCAACAGCTGATGTTTCATCTTTAGAACAAGTGGAACAAGCAATCAGTAAAATTACAGGTGAGCTTGGGCAAGCTGACATTCTAATTAATAACGCCGGTACTGGTAAATTTGGTTCCTTTTTAGAACTATCACCTGAAGAATGGAAAAGTATGATTGACATTAACTTGATGGGTGCTTATTATGTCACACGTACTGTCCTTCCTCAATTGATCGAGAAAAACGGTGGAGATATTATTAACATCTCTTCCACTGCTGGTCAAAAAGGAGCACCTGTTACAAGTGCATATAGCGCTTCTAAATTTGGGTTGTTAGGTTTAACGGAATCATTGGCTCTTGAAGTTCGCAAACATAACATTCGTGTTACGGCACTCACACCAAGTACCGTAGCAACAGAGCTCGCATTCAAAGAAAATTTAACAGATGGCAATCCAGAAAAAGTGATGCAACCAGAAGATTTGGCGGAATATATCGTGGCTCAGTTAAAACTTCATCCACGTATTTTTATTAAATCAGCCGGACTTTGGTCTACTAATCCTTAGAACACAAAAAAAGAAACCATTAAGGGGAAATACCTTAATGGTTTTGCTTTCTTATTTGTCAAGTTTCCCTTTACTTGAATCCAAAAGCGTATGTATCATTTTTGATTCCTTCATTTTGTTTGCCACGTTTGACTTTATATCGGTTGCATCTAATCCATTACCTAATGTTCCAAACACATCCCCACTACTGGGGTCAATTAAATTAGCACGATTATGATAGGGCCTTGGAGTTTTCCATAAGGCGATTAAAGCATGATCAAAGCGCATCTCATGGTAACGCTCTGGCCAGTGTTCTTTTATAAGTTTTTTCACAAGGGGATAATATTTTGAACTCATCCCTGGAAATAAGTGATGTTCCGTATGATACGAAAAATTAAAATGCAACACATCCACCCATTTAGGAACCGTAACCGTTAAGCTATTAGCTAATGGATCATTCACATCTGTCGTTGGGTTCAATCGATGATTGGTTGAAATATAGGCCATTACAATGCTATTAGCAATTAAAAGCGGGATTAAAAACATAAAAACCCACTTTACTGGTCCAACCCAAACAAGTAAACCAATCCAAGTCATCCAAGGTAAAATCATTTCAAAGAAAACCACAGGGCGCTTTCTCGGAGTAAATTCTTTCATATACGTTACGAACATACTGAGTGAATGTACTGAGAACTGAAAAGACAAGGAACAAAAGCTACAAAAAGCACGAAATGGCAAAGGGAGCTTGTACACCCATCGTAAAAAACGGCTTCTCATAATTCGATCTAGTGTAGGCCAAGAGTCGGGATCATGCTCTTCATGTTGCGTATGAACATGATGTGTTAAGTTATGCCACTTTCTCCAAAGCTTTGGTCCGGTGCTTAATGGCCAAAAAGCAACCGCTCCTAAAAAATCACGCAGCCATGCCTTTCTTACCACTGTTCCATGTAAGATTTCATGACCTAAAAAACCAAGTGCTGCAAAACTAGCCCCAATAATGATGGAAATAGGAAGATAAAACAACGGGAATATGTCTACCAACCCAATTGTCATCAGAGCAGCGATCGTGACGACTAAATAAGCAAGTCCTCCCCACAAACGAGATGGTACAGGTTTAAATGCTTTCTTTGGAAGGTGCGGCTTCAATTTAGCCGCGTACCATCCAAATGAATGTAACTCTTTCAAATAAAAAACATCCTTTCCGCTTATACAGATAATTTAATTGTAGCATGCTATAAGATTGATTACCATGTTACTTCGTCGTTTCCACTAACGTTTATTCATCCAATTGATCGATAAAACTCTTCGTTCTCATCCCGTCTCGTCTTATATACACACTCGCTACTACATCAATGACTGCATGTGAAAATTCTTCATCCCAGTCATCTACATGTTCTTTAAACTTCTTATATTGTTGTTTGCTTAAGTGCTCTCCAAAGCCAAACACATCAACTCCGTGATTTTCTTGAACTGATGTAATGGTCTTTGTCAATTTTTCTTCAAGGTGCTCTTCCATTATTTTTTGATAGTTTTCATATGTCGAAATTTCATCTAACCCATGAGCACATTGATTGTCATGAATATCTCCTTCAATGATCACTCGCACAGTAAATTTTGGAACATCATTTTCAAAAGACGCGTCTACTTTCGTATGTGAATTATAAATTTGCAAAGCAAAATAGCCATCTTCCCCACAAGGCGCGGTTGCCGTCGTTCGATTAATATCTTGTGTCCACATGTAATTGCGTGTTTCTTCTACTGATAAAAATCCGACTAGACGGTCATTATGAAACATCGCCATTCCAGAATATTCTAATACTGCATCCAAATCTAAATCTTTATTATCATCAACGTTATGACCTTCTTCTGGTTTTCCTTTGACTGTAACAGCCGCAGAAACAGGGTGCCTTCCTTCAGACGTTAAGGAAAATACAAAATCAGTTAAGGCCGATTGTGGATACCCTCCCCAAGTTTCCTCAATTGTGGTGAATTGTTCGTACATTTTCATAGAAGGTACTTTCTGAATAGGATACGTCGTCGTAATAATATCGGTTGCTTTTACTCCTTTTGCTACAATAATTTGAAAGTCATTTCGAAATTGACCACTTTTCTCCAAAAATTGTAAAAACTTCGATATCCCTTCTTCTGCCACCTTCTCATCTACTATTAACGTTCTCGTATGAGAAAAGTTCAATTCCCTTGTAATTCCCATATTCATTTTATTTAACAGCTCAGCCATCGTTAATCCTTTTAGTTCATACGTAATGGTCGGCGCTAGGCCTTCAGCCGTCTGAGCATTCAACTCACTTGCATTGATCGCTTCAATAGTTAAGCTAAATGCGTCGTCTTCACTAATTTCTAAAGCTAATCCCGTTACTAATGATACCTGATCTAATTCTTTTCGATCCCAACAGCCAGTGGCAATTCCTAGCAAGAGCAGAAGAATCGTGACAAGAAATTTTTTCCTACTCACGTGCTCTCCTCCTTTTTCTGAGAAGGTAGAGACTTATTAGCTTCTTTCACATCCTTCTTTGGATGTAAATAATTAGGTCTTCTCTTCATAAGTTGGATTGGCAAACGAACAAACACATCTTTTTGATCTTCTAAAATAAAAGGTCCCATCGGTGCTAAATAAGGCACTCCAAAAGAGCGAATGCTAGCTAAATGAGCAATAATCATAAGAAAACCTGTTAGAGTCCCAAAAAGACCGAGTGCAGCAGTAAAAAAAATAAGAGCAAAACGAAGAAGCCTAGTAGCGTTCGCAAATGAATATACCGGTGAAACAAACCCTGCCATCGCAGTTAACGCGACGATAATAACAAGAAAGTGGGAAACAATTCCCGCTTCAACTGCCGCTTGCCCAATTACGAGAGCCCCAACGATTGATACCGTTTGTCCAACCACTCGAGGCATACGGACACCTGCTTCGCGCAAAATTTCAAATGTAACTTCCATTATCAATAATTCAACAACAGCAGGAAACGGGACCCCTTCCCGCTGAGCCTGAATGCTTACGATTAAGCCCGTTGGTATTAATTGATGATGAAAAGTAGTTAGACCAATGTAAATCGAGGGCAAAAGCAAGGCTAGTAGAAAAGCCAGATAACGTAACAGACGTAGCATTGACGCCATCATAAAGCCTTGATAATAGTCTTCGCTAACTTGAAAGAAGTCAGTAAAGACTACAGGAGCTAGCAAAACATAAGGAGATCCATCTACGATGATCGCTACTTTTCCTTCAATAATATTCGATGATACGGTATCCGGTCGGTCTGTATGATAAAGCATTGGAAAAGGGGTTATAACCCTATCAGAGATAAACTCCTCAATATTTCCGGAATCAAAGATGGCGCTGCTTTTTATTTCTTTCACTCTTTTTCTTGCTTCTACGACAATATCTTCACTTGCAACATTGTCCAAATAAGCAAGACAAACGGATGTTTGTGTGTCCTTCCCCACTGTGAACTGCTCAAACTTAAGATGAGGATTTTTAATTCTTCTCCTTATTAAGCTAACATTGGTCCCTTTTGCTTCCGTGAAACTATCTTGTGGTCCTCGAATAATGGTCTGTGTTTTTGATTGTGCAATGGCTCGATTTTCCGTTGTTACCGTACTAATAGCAATCCCTTGTGATTGCCCATCAACTAAAATGACGGTATAACCAGATAAAACATACCAACTAACTTCATGATTATACTGAATCGTTACCGTATCATTGCTTGAAAAATACTCCTTTCCAAAATTCACAAAATCCGTTGATGTTGAAACATCCTTTTTTTCTCTGTAAGCATTGGCAAGTGCCGTTCTTATGGTTTCAGCGACTGTTGTTAGATCTACCATACTTGTTAAATAGAGAAGCAAACCTTGCTGCTTACCAACAAATATTTTTTCAAGATAAAAATCGTAGTTTTTGTCAAACGTTTGATTGAATTCATTTTCACTTTTCTTAAGCGAAGCAGAAATGGGAATGAACCCATTATGATCTTCCACTAAATCTTCTGGTGTTGTTTTGTTATTTGTGTCATCTACTTTCATTGAGGAGATAATCTGTTTAAATACTTTCTTCATGAAGCCACCCCTCCTGAAATGGACTTTTTCTTCTTTTTCTTCTTCAGCCAAATAATGAAAAAGAGCAATAAAGGGATTCCAAATTGAAAAGGGAGATGTAGAACATATGGAACAATCATTAATCCTTCTTCGAAATGTTCAACAACATTCACCGAGTTTAAAACCGCAAAAAAAGGAATTAACGTGCTTACTGGTAAAATAAATTTTCTATATGGAACAGAAAATACGTGCTCCAACCCTTTTAATCCTGCATAAAAAAACACACTCACTTTAATAAACACGCCCGTCATTAATATAAACACAACTAAAATATCTACTCGTTCAATAAATTCCATTAACATTATTTCTCTTGCTGCTGTCATTAAAGGAAAAAGGGTACGAACTTTTAGGTCTACTCCTAACGCAGCTATTTGAATCACATTAGCATATGTGATTAATAAACCACTGATGGCAATAGCCGTTGCCCCAACCTTCCCAACATGAGAAAAGCGCGTTGTTGCTGTCATAATGACTGTAAAGACGATAACCTCTCCGTATGGAAACGTAAGTAAGGTCGGGAAAAACGCTTCCCAAACCGGACCAAAACCGTCCCCTAAAATAGGAAGCAAATGAGTAAATTGCAATTCTCCACTAAAAAAAAGAAGTACCCCCACCAACACCAAAATGCCTAATATGTAAGGAGAAACAATCTCCGTTACACGAGCCAATACTTCAAGCCCAAGGTAGACGGTATACATTACAGGGAACATCATCACAATGGTGATCACTTCCAAAGGAGTAATCGGCAATATCGAAATTTTCATGAGTTCGCCAAAGTCACGTATGTTTCTTGAGGCAATATAAAAAAAATACAAAGAATAAAGAACAATGATTGCAGAACCAATCCATTTTCCAAATGAAAAGGAAAGCATTTCATACAAATTTTTCTTTCCAGCAAATGAAATTAACTGATAGTAGCCCAAGACTATACCGACACCTACAATGGCGGCAATAAATTCAGCAATCCAGTAATCCTGTCTAGCTTCTTCACCAGCTCCTACAACGACAGCTGTCCCAATTGCAAAAATCGTGATCAAGATAAATAGTTGCCACAATGAAATTTTGTCGTTCCCATCTGCCTTCATAGTTAGCCTCACTCACTTGTTCGTTGATTGTTGCCCTTTCTTCTGTTTTTTCTCTTTGTAATCGATATATAGTGCTAGTAACAAACCAATTACTGCAAAAGAAGTGACAATCGTTCGTCTCGTCCCAAGTTCAAACGGATAAATGTGAACGATACTTTGAAAATAAGTTCTATCGTAAATGATTGAATCAAACATTCCCATTAGAAGTAGCATTAAACTTAAAATAGTGATAAAAATTAAGGTAACCATTTGTTTAAATCACCTCAGTTTGTCGTTTTCTTCTTTTTCTAGGTTTACCTAGCATAGAAAATTTATGTAATACCTCCAATAATCTCTTTCGAAAATAGAAACCAGTACACCGGTATCTTAGGAGTACTGGGTTATGTTTTTATTTAATCGTTCCTGTTGAGACAATTCTTGTTTCTACATGTGTCGTAATTTCCGCTTGCTTAAAAGCTTCAATCCACTTTTCTTTCGACCACCCTTTAGCGTTTTGCAACCTAAAGTAATCTCCGAATCCTATCGGATCAATTCCTTGTTCTTGAAATAAAGCGACCGTTCTTAATACATGTTGTTCGAGAAATTTATCAGCTTCTCCCTCAACATCCGTCCGATTAGCCGGTTCGGATAAATAGCGACTACCATCATAGTCAACGACAATCCCCCTAACATATAAGTAAATGAAAATCTCTGGGTTTGAAAGATCGCCGTTTACTTGTGGGTCCACTCTTGTTGTCGTAAATTTCATAATAAATTGCTCTTGTGAGTTTCCATCTGCTGATGGAATTGTAAATGTAATAGGTGGCAAATCCTTTTTCCCCTTCATAGCTTCAAAGAGCTTTGCCTCTTCTGGTGAAATGGTATCCACCATTTTATCGTCATTGAAGAGAGCAACTTGCGTAATTTTTATTGATCCATTCACCTGTTCAATATACGGAGTAGCCGGGTCTGATACTTCATCCGTATTTCTATTTATAAAATCATGTATCGTCGTAAATGGGCTAAACGCCGTCATCGTTCGAGGGGTTAATAGTTCAGTTAAGTAAATATTAATTTCCGGCTTATCTTTGTACTCACCTGTCAGAATATCTTCAGCATTTCCCTTGGTCACTGCCACAAAAATATTGGATCCTACTTGTGGGTCTCGGTAAAGATTTTCAATAATTTTCATCAAACCTCTTTTCCTTGCAAATTCTTCACTAAAAAGCAATACTCGTAACTGTGCTGGAGTTAACGTTTTTTCTGTTAACGTAGAAATATCCATCATCGCTTCGTGTGGCAAATTGACCGTTGAAGAGAATTGTTGAACTTGCTCAGCTGCATCTTGAGAAGGTTGTGGGAGTGTTAACGAGATTTTTACACTTTCTTGATCGACATAATCAAAACCCATTACCCCAACCATTCCTAAATCCTCTATTACAGGATGTTCAAGGTTCGGATCTGAACAACCAATGAGTACTAGTAGAACAAACGCTCCTATTATTGCTAGGTTCCTCACGAAGAGACCCCCTTATCTAACCGATTCTTCTTTTTATTAGATCTAATCCAATAAATGAAAAGGAGCAATATCGGTGATGTGTTCAGGAGATAGCCAAAATAAACACTCCACTCACCAAAAATTCGCTGTTGTAGATCAATCGGAATGGGACCTATAATTAAAAGAGTTCCTATTGCAGCCACTACATACGTGTGCCATGTCCGGTTTTTATGTTGACTAAAAAGAGCATCCATCCCTTTTTTAGCGACCCACAAATAGGTTCCAGATGTTGAAAGAACAAGAAAAACCCACAAAGTGGTACCGAAGTTTTCAATTCGCTCTACAAATGGCAATTGAATGGACTGAAAAAGATTTAGTACTGGAAAAATCAAATTATCAATTTGCCAAGGTGAAAAATAGATCACTGCAGCTATGGACACTAAAAAATAATAAAAAACGGCAATCCAAATCCCGATGGAAGCATGAATCAACACGTTTTTTTGATTTTGAATATAGGGAAAATAAAATAGAATTAATCCATATCCAAACATAGAAATCGATCCTTCATACAAAGAGTCCATCCAAGCATTCAAACCAACTTCGAATGTAGGCACAACATGGAGCCAATTTCCTGCTTGAAGTGGCCATTGCAAAAAGGCAATCATCCAACCAGTAATAAAAAAAGAAAACATACAAAAGCGCGCAACCGATTTGATTCCGCCTAACACAATACAAATTGTTACGAAAAAGAGACTTATCGTGAATGAATTTATTGTAAATGTAGGCAAAACAATCGATTGGACAAGCCTAACAAATTGCTGGATCACTGCTGATCCAGCAACAATTCCATAAAGTAATAATGTTACATTTACAGCTTTTCCTAGTATGTTACCTAACAAGATTTCGTTAATTTTAAAAAGCGAGTCATTCGGAAACTTTTTACAAAGCATAATAATCGGAATGAGTGTTATATTCGTAATTACACCTAAGATTAAGGGCACAAGCCACTGATTATAGCCGACAGCGCTAATGTCATTAGGCAAGGAGAATAACCCAATTCCGATCATTGTATTTTGGATTAAAAAGATAACATGATACTTATTTAATTTTTTTAGATTTCCAGTATCCATAATTCATTACTCCTCATCCAAAGGTCGAATTAAATCTTTCTTTGCTCGAGCAATGCCTATTCTTTCTACCATAAAGTTTCCGGGAGCTCGAATAATAGAATTTAATAGATCAGGCCATTTTCTAGGGATGACGGGAGTAATATATGGACTTCCTAAAGATGTCATATTAGATAAATGATTAAACATCCAAGCAAGCACAATCATTTGTCCAAACATACCTAATACCCCAGCGAAAATGATATAAATGTAGCGAATAAATCGAATCGCGTTACTCATTAAATAATTAGGAGGAATGAAAGATAACAATGCCGTTACAGCGACTAATACAATCAAAATATTACTAGCAAGACCAGCTTCAACAGCTGCTGTCCCGATCACAATCCCGCCAACGATCCCGATTGTTTGGCCAATTTTTGTTGGCATTCGAGCCCCTGCTTCCCGAAGTACCTCAATAACGAGTTCTATTATTAGCGCTTCTAGCATCGGTGGAAACGGTACTTGCGCTCTTGATTCAGCTAACAACCTAAGTAATTGAGGAGGCAGCATTTCCGGATGAAAGGTTAGCACAGATACATACGTTGATGTTAAGAAAATAGAAATAAAAAAACCAGCCAATCGTAATGTTCTTAGAAGACTTGCTGTTGTCCAACGGTTGTAATAATCTTCTGGGGTAATAAACATTTCCCAAAACGATGCAGGTAAGATCGCCGCTTCAGGACTGCCGTTCATCATAACAACAATCTTTCCGTTCAATAAGGCATCTGTTGCATTATCGGTCCTTACCGTAATTCCGAATTGCGGAAAAGGTGAGAATGGTTTATCTTCTAGCATTTGCTTTAAAACTGGCATCCCGATAAACCCGTGAAATTCAACATTTTCAAGTCTTCGTTTGACACGCTGAACATTTTCATCATTCGCGATATTTCCCATGTAAAGCATGGTCACATCGTTCTTCGTTTCTGTCCCGAGTAGAAATGACTTGGACTTTAATTGAGGAGATCTGATTCGTTTTTTTATTAAAGAAATATTGGTTGCTACACTCTCGACAAAAGAATCTTGCGGGCCCATTACAGTCGTTTCATTTTCTGGAATCGTAATCGAGCGGTCAGGTGCACTAAACGTATCAATTTCAATAATCTCGTCTTCAAAAAGCAATATCGTATATCCACTACATATATCGTGTATGAGTTTAGGAAGCTCGTCTTTTTTTAAGACCGAATAATTTTTGAAAATCTCATCAGCTTTTGTAGACGACGATTGATTGAGTGGATTAAATACTAATTCATCTATTATCGATGTTTCCACAATGGTATTTAAATACAGAATCGTTACCGTTTTTTGGCCGACTTTCACTTCTTTCATAACAAAATCATCGACATCGGCTAAACTCTTTTGAATCGCTTCTTTTGTAATTGGTTCTTTAATGTCCGGATTTGCTTTGTTATCATCATGTGGTTGTGGCTGGAATAACTTTTTAAACTTAAATCCCTTCTTTTTCCGACTCATTAACTAACCTCCTTACAAACTGTTCATATGTAAAACGTTCCCTGTAAGATGAGGATTTATGTACCATAAAAAGGATAGAGAACAGGAAAAAGAGAAGGCATCACATGGTGTGAATACCTTCTCAACAAAAAAGACGATTTTTTCTATTTACTGCTAAAATGAAAGTATTTCTTACTTCAAATAGGCCAACCAATCATTCTCTTTAATAAGACGATCGACTTGCTCGAGTCGTTTACCAGCGATGTAGAAAAAAGCTTCCGATTCGCTTTTTTCTGTAAAAACGGTTCTTACTACTCTCTCATATTCGTTAGACTCTCTAGTTGCTATGAAATCTTCTAGTACATCGAGTTGAGCCAATTGTTCATTGCTGACTTCGTATAATTCACCAATAATACGTCTTTGTTCAGTTTCTTTTAAGACTGGATAGCCAAACGATGTATCATGTAGCGCACCGTACACCCAACAACGCTCACAAATACATGTTGCTCCATTCAAATAATGATCATTAGCCCCTCCTTTTCGTAACGTTCCATATACAAACACACGATGTTTCTTTTTATCCATATACTATTTTCACCCTCCATCAAACGATTTATATGATGGTTGCCATTCTGTCTGTCATTCGTTTTATAGATGTATTTGCTTCTGCCAATACCATTTGCTTATCCATTGTCTTCATAATCCGATTTTCCATCACAATCTTTCCATTAATAATCGATGTGAGCACATCAGCTCTAGTTGCCGAATAAACAATTCTCGAAATAGGATCGACACCAAATGAAGGATACGTATGAAAATCATGTAAATCTAGCAGAACAAGATCTGCTTTTTTCCCTACTTCAATGCTCCCAATCTGATCAGCAAGACCAATGGCTTTTGCGCCTCCAATTGTTGCCATCTTAAACACCGTCTTTGCATCCATCGCTGTTGGACCGTGAAGCGGCTTTTGGATAAGAGCTGCCATTCTCATTTCTTGAAACATATCTAGATTATTGTTGCACGGCGCTCCATCTGCCCCAAGACTAACGGAAATCCCTTCTTTTAATAAATGAGGGATTTCAGCAATACCTGAAGCTAGTTTTAAATTTGAACCAGGACAATGACTAACATGAATTCCTTTTTCTTTAATGATCCTCTTTTCTATGTCATTTAACCAGACACAATGAGCCAAAAGAAGCCGATTATTAGCCAACCCTATATGATCTAAATATTCAATATTTCGCATTCCTGTTTCTTGCTCCACAATGTCAATTTCCCTGCGATTCTCTGAAGCGTGGGTATGGACACGTACGTTATAACGGGATGATAACTCAGCGACTTCTCTCAAAAGACGTTCGGTACAAGAAACAACGAATCTTGGAGAAAAGGCGTATTGAATTCGTCCATTATCATAATTGTGCCATTTTTCAAGTAAATCAACACTTTCTTGAATCGATTGAGTTGTATTTTCTTGTAATCTCTTAGGTACTTCATCGCCTTTATCCATCATCACTTTCCCCGATAATGCACGAATTCCACTTGAAGCAATTGCCTGAAAGGCAAAGTCTGTATGATGAACGGTTTCCATATCAACAATCGAAGTGGTACCACTTTGAATTAATTCACCAATGCCTAGCAAAGCTGAATAATAAAGCGATTCTTCATCATGCGCTGCCTCTAACGGCCAGATTCGTTTTTTTAGCCAATCAAGAAGCTCTAAGTCATCTGCTCTACCGCGAAAAACGGTTTGACATAAATGAATGTGGGTTTGAACAAAGCCAGGAATAACGGTCAGTTTCGTTGCATTTATGACTTTATCTACATGACTCGGATTAAGCGTGGAGCCAATTTCCTTTATCTTCTCATCCTCAATTAGAATATCTCCTTTTATAATGTCTTCCTTGTCATTCATCGTTACAATTTCTGCCTGTTTGATTAAGATTCTACTCAAATGTTATCACCTCAAAATATAGTCAACTACAAAAAAGCTACAAAAAATATGCAGGAAAGCATATTTTTCGTAGCTAGGAATTTACGGTTCCAAGTAGAAACCCTCGGTCCATATTACTCGAGGTTATACGAAAAAGAACTATAAGATTATAGTGCTAACTTTACGGAATTTTTCGTTCTTTTTCTATATTTGAGTCAGATTATCTATCAAAAGATTTATAACGTTTACGTTCTTTTTTGAATCGTTTGCCTTTCAAGTTTTTTTCCTATTCCTTTTTCGATGATTTCGACCTGCCTGCGATCTTTCCCCGCAACAAACGTAAACGCACGCCCTTCTTCTCCAGCTCTTCCGGTTCGTCCTATTCGGTGAATGTAGCTTTCTGCATCTTGAGGAATATCATAATTAAACACATGAGTCACTCCTTCTACATCTAATCCACGAGCTGCCACATCTGTCGCTACTAAATACTGAATTTGGCATTCACGAAATGACTTCATCACTTCTTCTCGCTTTGATTGAGACAAATCTCCATGAAGTTCATTTACAAGGTAACGATTTTCAAGCAGGGCAGCTGTTAGCTTGCTAACTCTGCGTTTCGTTCGACAAAAAATGATCGCAAGAAACGGTTGTTCTTGTTTCATCACCTTTTTTAGAGCTTCTTGCTTTCCACGGTCCGTTGTCTCAATTAATACTTGCTTAATGCGATCGATCGTCACATTTTTTTGTTCAACAGAGATGTTTTCAGGCGTCTTCATGAAAGTGTTCGCTAATTCTCGTATTTCCTTAGGCATTGTAGCCGAAAACAAGAGGGTTTGCCTCGCACGTGGTGTTTGAAGAATGACCTCTTCTACTTCTTGTAAAAAACCCATATGTAACATTTGATCCGCTTCATCTAAAACAAGCATAGATACTTCATTCAGTTTGACTGTTTTTCTGCGTATATGATCAAGTAATCTTCCAGGAGTAGCCACAATGATTTGGATGGCACCTTGTAATTTACGTAATTGTTGCTCAACATCTTGGCCACCGTATACCGCTAATACATCAATCGATGATAATGAATCTGTCAGTCTTTTCGCTTCGGTTGTAATTTGAAGCGCGAGCTCTCTTGTAGGTGCAACGATTAATGCTTGTACGTGTGACTTCTCTGGATCGATGCGCTCTAGGATCGGGAGAAGAAAAGCAAATGTTTTCCCTGTACCGGTTTGTGCTTGTGCGATCACATCTCGTCCTTGTAAGACGATAGGTATGGCTTTCTCTTGTATCGGTGTTGGGCACGTAATCCTATATTCATCTAACAACGCTATAGTTTTCTGACTAATCCCTAGTGCTTGAAAATCTCTCATTTTACCCCTTCTTTCTATATACATAGCATACCTTTATCTCAAGAAAATGACATGTTTTTAGCTGTAATCAAAAAGGCAACTCAAATGTGAGTTACCTTTGATGTTCATTTTTTCCCTCTGCGTTCTACAGCATACATAAGTTACGTGCCTTAGGTAGAGGATGCAGCAGCGGGTTCTTTAACAGTCTTGTTTTTTCCTTTCCCAAAAAAGATAGCTCGATCACGGTACATTAAGATACTAGCAAGCAGACATGCAAAGAAATCAGAAATAGGAAACGCTAAAAATACTCCATACACCCCAATAAAATGAGGCAAAATTAAAACTAGTGGAATAAGAAAAATAAGTTGTCTAGACATTGATAAAATTAGTGCTTGTTTTGGCTTCCCTAAAGCCTGATATAATCCACTTCCAATCACTTGAATACCAATTAAGAAAACAGCACTAAACATGATGCGTAAATATGTTGACCCAGCTGCAATGACTTCAGGATCAGATGTAAAGATCATCATGAGCCAATGTGGAACTGCCATAACGAGGGCAAAAATAAGAAACGAAATAAAAATGGTTACTTTTAACCCTAGAATAACCGTCTCCCGTAGGCGTTCATAATTTTTAGCTCCATAGTTATACCCGACAATCGGCTGCATTCCTTGCATAACGCCCATCATAGGCATAACCGTAAACATAATGATTCGTTGAATAATTCCAAATACGCCAACATGAAGATCGCCACCAAAACGAATGAGCATCGTATTAATTGCAATCATCATAATGCTTCCAGCAGCTTGTTGCGCAAATGCAGGTAACCCTACAGCGATGACTTCTTTAATAATAGCTAGTTTTATTTTCAAATCAGCCAATCGAAGCTGAAGAGAACTTTTCCCCGTTAAGAAGTATTGCAAAATGACAATTGTTACGGAAGCTTGAGAGATTACAGTAGCAATTGCCGCTCCTCTTACTCCCATATTTAAACCGAAAATAAAAATGGGGTCTAAAATAATATTGATCACTGCAGGGATAATCATCGTCATCATCGCAAATTTTGCATTTCCTTCTGATCGGACAATATTATTTGTTGCAAACGCAAAAGAAAAGAAAAACGTACCAAGTAAAATAGGAAACATATAATCAATAGCATATGCTAATACTTCAGGTGTCGCCCCGAATAAACGCAATGTCGGTTCAAGAATCGTGAATGCACTTACCATTCCTAAAACACTTATAATGATAATAACAGAGATTATGTTGCCAAATACTTGGTTCGCCTCTCCTTCTCGTCGTTCCCCTAACCTTCTCGAAATAACAGACGCTCCACCAATCCCCATCGCAGCCGATACCGCCATCATAATCATCATAATCGGAAAGGCAATCGTCACACCAGCAACCGCATCAATTCCGACACCATACGAAATGAAGATCGTATCAACGACATTGTATAACGCCATAACAAACATCCCAATCATGGCTGGGATGGATAAGTTTTTAAGCAATTTCGGAATCGGTTCGGTTCCGAGTCGCTCGCTTTGTAATTTTTGTTTCATAGGTATTAACCAACTTTCTATTGTTTTCCATAGGATTGAACTATTCTTCGTAAGTAAGAGACAAACGAACGTTTCTCTTCATCTGAAAAGATCTGCGTAAGCTCCGTATCCATTTTTCCGATCTCATTCCATAACTTTTCTTCAAGCTGTTCCCCTTTTGTCGTTAACGTAATAACCTTGGAACGCCTGTCTTTCTCACTATCTTTCTTTATTATTAATTCATTTTTTAACATAGATTCAATGATTCCGTTCATTGTGGACGCTTTAATATATAGGCGATTTTGTAGATTAGATTGAACTAACTCCTGATGCTCTTTCAGTTGGTAAAGTACTTTGAATTGAGCATGCGTCACTCCGTAGTCGGCTAATTTTTGATTGAGCTGGTTGTGCATCAGATGGGCAACAACCCCAATTTGATAACCAACTCTGTTTTCTAAATCTCGTTCCAATTACTTAGCCCCCTAACTATTATAAGTAAATTTTACAATGTTCACACCCAATATTCAACCATTTTATTTCGAATAGCTAAATAGTTTACTTTTTCTGAATAAGAAAGCACACAAACACTCACGTTTACACCAATGCCTAATAACTATCATATAGTATCGTATGCCTTGTTTTACGGCTCAAGAAAGGAGTGATGAACACGATGGAATTAACTGCGCCTCATTGGATTTATCTTATTGGTACGTTCATTATTATTATTACAATGCTATTTAGACAAAATGTCGTTGTGCCAGCTGTCCTGATGACCTTTTTTGTCGGGTGGATTTTCACTGGATCCTTTTCTAGTGGTTTACAAACCATTTTCCAAGCTAGTTTAACTGCAGCTGGGGAGCTCTTTAATATCTTCCTCATCATTGCGATCATGACGGCTTTGCTACACTCGTTAAAAGCTATTGGTGCAGATGAGCAAATGATTACCCCCTTTCAACGAGTAATGAAAAATGGTCATATTTCATTTTGGGTTATCGTTTTAGTCACTTATACGATCTCGATCTTTTTTTGGCCAACACCTGCCGTTCCTTTAATTGGTGCCTTGCTCATCCCTGTTGCCATTCGAGCTGGCTTACCACCCATTGGAGCTGCCATTGCAATTTCGTTAGCAGGTCAAGGTATGGCTTTATCAGCTGATTATATGATTAAAATAGCACCAATGTTAAATGCCACCTCAGCTGGTATCGATGTCGGTCCTGTTGCCGACAGAGCCTTAGTCTTATCACTTATTACTGGTGCGGTTGCCTTAAGCTATGCCTATTTCTCTATTAAAAAATCGATCAAACCACCTTCTCGTCAACACCTTCTGTCTTGGGAGAAAGAAAGCCGTAATGTTGAGCAAGAAGACGACCACCTTCCACCCACTCATTCTAAAAAACACCGAATCTTTTTTGCCTTATTAATTCCGATCACCTTTCTCTTGATTGTCATATACATGGTTCTTTCTATGTTTACAGATGCGATCCCTGACATGGAAGGCGGTGCAGGAGCATCATTAATTGGTGGAACAGCTGTTATCTTATTAGTAGTCGCATCTAGTTTCTATAACTTCAAGAAGACTCTTGCCAATGTTAGTGATTTTCTAGTAAAAGGATTCGTTTTTGCCTTTAAGGCTATGGGACCAGTGATCCCAATTGCGGGGTTTTTCTTTATCGGAAGTGGCGAGTTTTCTTCAAAAATTTTTGGAACAGAATCCAGTCAGGCACCTTCCTTCTTGTTTGACCTCGTTCAAGCTGGTCAACAAGTAATCCCAGAAAGTTCTTTCCTAGCTGCTTTTGGGATTCTCATTATTGGAATGATTACCGGATTAGACGGTTCGGGATTTTCTGGCCTTCCACTAGTTGGTTCGCTATCAGGAGCATTAGGTCAAAGCGTCGGTGTTGATGTTGCTACCCTCGCTGCTATCGGTCAAATGGGATCCATCTGGGTTGGTGGCGGAACTCTGATCGCTTGGTCTTCACTAGTAGCAGTAGCTGGTTTTGCGAAAGTGCCTGTAATGGAAATTGTCCGAAAATCGTTTATTCCCGTTATGTTAGGGCTCATTATCTCAACGATCGCTGCTTTGTTATTATTTTAAAAAGGAAAAAACAGCTAAGCGAAATGCTTAGCTGTTTTCTATGATGGCCTTCACTCTACCAACGTGACCGTCTTGCAATCTCACTTTGATTCCATGAGGGTGATGTGGTGATTTTGTTAACAAATCTTTCACAATGCCTCTTGTCAACTTTCCTGTCCGTTGATCTTGTTTAAGAACAATATCTACTTCTATCCCTGGCACAATATGTTTTCGTTCTTGTCCTGATTTTGTCAAGTTATCCACTTCTTTCTTCTCTGGCTTTTTCATATTCATCTAGCGCATGATCTGAATGATGATCGACTTCCTCTGGCCCTACATAAGAGTAGATCACCATGATTGCAAGTAAAATGGCGATGGCAGAGACAACCCATTTCCAAACAGTCTTAGTCATTTTGATCTCTCCATTTCATTTGGTGAAAGCTTTGTTTTTTGTAGGCGTAACGCGTTCAAAACAACCGAAACAGAACTAAATGCCATAGCAGCACCAGCTACCCACGGAGCAAGCAAGCCAACAGCTGCGATTGGGATTCCTAACGAATTATAAACAAAGGCGAAGAATAAGTTTTGTTTAATATTAATCATCGTTTTTCGGCTCATAATGATGGCATCCGCAACGCTATTTAAATCCCCGCGCATGAGGGTAATATCTGCTGCTTCAATCGCTACGTCCGTACCTGTTCCTATCGCCATTCCGATATCAGCAACAGCAAGAGCAGGTGCATCATTTAACCCATCTCCGACCATTGCCACTTTTTTTCCTTCTTTTTGTAAATTTTCAACTACGGCACTTTTCTCTTCTGGTAGAACTTCAGCAACAACTTGATCAATCCCAACTTGTTTGGCAATTGCTTCTGCTGTTCGCTTATTATCTCCTGTTAACATTATGACTTCAAGCCCTAACTTCTTCAGTCTTGTTATCGCCTGCTTCGATGTTTCTTTTACGGTGTCTGCAACTGCGACAAGCCCTGCATATTGACCATTTACGGCAATTAACATCGCCGTTTTTCCTTCTTTCTCAAACTCTGTCATCTTTACTTGGGCCTTATTATACTCAACCTTCTCATCATCGAGTAGTTTTCTCGTACCAATTAGTAGATCGTATCCATTAACCTTAGCACGAATACCATGACCTGGTACCGCTTCAAATTGTTCGGTCTCCATTAACTGAACAGGCTCTTCCTTAGCATAATTAACAATGGCGTGTGCCAGTGGATGTTCAGATTTGAACTCTGCTGAGGATACCATCTGCAATAGCAACTCTTTTTCAAAAGGAGCTTCATAAACAAAATCTGTTACCATCGGTTCCCCTTTTGTCACGGTACCCGTTTTATCTAGAACAACCGTTTGAATAGATTGCGTATTTTCTAAATGCTCTCCACCTTTAAACAGCAATCCAACCTCAGCTGCACGTCCAGAACCTGCCATAATGGAAGTCGGGGTTGCTAGGCCTAGTGCACAAGGACAAGCAATTACAAGAATGGATATGGTAGGAATGAGCGCTGCCCCTAGATCTCCTGGTGTAACAAAGAGATACCAGACAAAGAACGACATTATTGCGATTACGACAACTACAGGAACAAAAATTCCTGAAACTTTATCTGTCATTCGTTGGATGTTCGCTTTTGAGCCTTGGGCATTTTCTACAATGGAAATGATTTGCGCTAACGCCGTATCTTTCCCTACTTTCGTTGCTTCCATTGTGATAGAACCGTGCTTATTCATCGTTGATCCTATAACAATATCTCCAGACTTTTTATCAACAGGAATGCTTTCTCCTGTAATCATCGATTCATCGACAGCTGAATGTCCATCTAAAATGACACCATCAACTGGTATTTTTTCGCCTGGTTTAACAAGCAACCGATCGCCTACTTTTACTTCTTCTAATGCAATCGTAACAGCTTCATTATTTCGAATCACGGTAGCTGTTTTCACTTGCAAACCAAGTAACTTCTGAATTGCTTGACTTGTTTTTCCCTTTGCACGTGCTTCAAACCATTTCCCTAAAACAATTAACGTAATAATCACAGCCGATGTTTCAAAATACAAATCAGGCATGACAATACCTTGCTCCATTGCTTCTATGCCAAGATAAATACTATAAAAATAAGCCGCAGATGTACCAAGAGCAACTAGTACATCCATATTCGCACTTTTGTTTCGTAACGCCTTATAAGCTCCTACATAAAACTGGGCACCCACTATAAATTGAACAGGTGTAGCAAGTGCTAATTGTACCCACGGATTCATAAACATGTCTGGCATCCAAATAAAGGACGTAAACTCAAAGTGAGTAACCATTGACCAAAACAATGGAAATGTCAAAATCGCAGCAAAAAGAAATTTCCCCAATTGTACTTCCATCTCTTTTTGCTTTGAATCAACTTGATTAGACGAATCATCTTTTTCTTTTAATCCGAAACCAAGCTTATGAACAGCATCTTTCATATCCGAAGGTGAAATTACGCCCTCTACATATTCAACTGTTGCCGTTTCTAGTGCAAGGTTAACCGCCGCTTTCTGTACTCCTTCTAATCGATTCAATTTTTTCTCGACACGATTGGAGCAAGCTGCACATGTCATTCCCGTTACTTGAAAATCAGCTTTTACCATTCTCACATCGTACCCGAGAGTTTCTATTTTTTCTGTTAGCTGCTTTATCGTTGTTTCTTCCGTATTAAACGTAACGGTTGCTTTTTCTGTTGTGACGTTCACGTTCGCTTCGTGAACCCCATTCATTCTTTTAAGACCTTTTTCAACTCGTTGCGAGCAAGCCGCACACGTCATACCAACAACCGAAAGCGTTACATTCTCTATTTTTTCCAACACTCTCTCCCCCCTTATGATGAAGAAGCCATTTACACCTTACCCCTATAGGGTATATTTCCAATATAAGAAAACGTGCCTGCTAGGCACGTTCCAATCTCATCTAAACGACATCATACCCTTGATCTTCAATTTCCTCTTTAATCGCATCTAGCGTGACCGTTTCTTTCTCAAAATCAATAACGACGATACCATCCGCTAAGTTTACTTGGACAGCGTGGACACCATTTAACTTTCCAACGCTTCCTTCAACAGCTGAAACACAGTGGTTACAAGACATACCTTTTACTTGAATCGTTGCTTTTTCCATGTTGTTCATCACCTTTGTAAGAATATTATACATATATAGTACCATACCTACCTAGGGTAATCAACAAAACAAATATTCCTAAAGTTACGTTTTCGTGAGCCTTTCGATGACATCCATCAATTCTGCAATTGACTCATCACCACTTCCGCTTTTTATCGCATCAGCTACACAGTGTTTCGTATGATTTTCCATTAATTGCAGGCTTACCTTTTTCATCGCTGCATTAATAGCAGAAATTTGAATAAGAATATCCACACAGTAACGGTCGTTTTCTACCATGTTTTGAATGCCTCTCACTTGACCTTCAATTCGTTTTAATCGATTCACCAACTGTTCTTTTTCACGAGAATGTCGATGATCAATTTGTTTCAACTCAATTTTCTTTGACATCGCCAATCTCCTCTCACTTAAACTTTCTCGTGGTTCTACTATCATACAAAAAACGCTCTTTGTCAATGATTAGCCCCACACCGAATGATTATGTTCACCTGGATTGATTGGATCGTTTGGAAAAAAGGTATCAACTTGCTCTAAAGCAAGAAACACAAATAAAACGATGAGAAACACAACAAGTGGATTTCGTAGGAACGTGACAATGAACGAATTAGATGATGCATGAAATAATCGTATCGTAATTACTAACACAATAAAACTCATCATAAATAAAAACTTTAAAAGGGTATCCTCTTGACCAATCGGTGACATCTCTCCAAGCATGGCCCCCATCATTCCGCCCATCAAACCAGCAAGCATCCCTTCAATGGTCGTAATAAGATGATGCGGTAACCCAATAAAGGCTCCAATTGTCATCCCAATCACAATTCCAAGAATCGTCGATTGAACAAAATCTCCCCTTAACAACAGTCCCATAATCGTCCCAAATAATACTCCAGCTGTCATACCTCCAGCCATCGCTGTCATCATCACGTTCATTTGTGACTCATGACGATTTTGGACAATGACCAAATAATAGCAAATAAACAATAATGTCGAAGCAAGAAACAGCAACAACAAACCAGTAGACATACATACCCCCCTCTCCCTTTCTATCATCCTATTTCAAAGAGGGAGAGAATAGTACAAGTGTTAAAGTACGAACTTCCATTAAAAAAGCAGGTTCACCCGAGTAACTGGGCTTACCTGCTAGCATTTGTTGCTACTGATTCAATATCAGTTATCGTTGCTAGGATTTGTTCAATTGGAATTGCAAGACCATGTCCCTCTTCTTCACTACCAATAGAAGGACGAGACCTAGCATAAACAACTCCAACCACTTCTCCATGTTCTGATAATACCGGACTTCCACTATGTCCAGGGAAGATCGCATTCGATATTTTTAAAACTTGAAATGGAGTTTCATCGTTTAAGATTTCTCCCTCATTGACAATTTGTGTTTGGGATAAAGGACTACCTATAACATAAATCTTTTCTTGTTCTTTTGCATCCTCCAGTCTCAAAGGGAGGTATGGAAGCTCGTCACCATCAATTTTTAGCAAGGCAACATCCAGTTCTTCCTCAGACTGGATAATATCAGCCTGATAGATGTCGTTATTCGGAAAAACGACCGCAAGCGGTTCACGATTGTGAACGACATGATGATTGGTGATTATATAGCCATCTTCAGAAATGGCAAATCCTGTTCCCCTTCCCCCGTTTCCCTGAATCGTCACAACCGCTTCCATAAACTCAGCAATGTGTTCCTGTTGACGAAGTTCCTCTGAAGTTCTAGCTAATTCACGGTTATCTAACGAAAATAAATCAAACCAAATATTGGCTACTTGCATTATGAGAAGGAGAGCAATTCCTGCACCTATTAAGCGAGCAAACGTCTTTTTTGATTGTTTCTTTTTTAATTCTTCTTCTGTTTCTTCTTCATCAAACAAAAAGTCTTCGGGTTTAGGAACGTAATCCTCTTCTTCCTCTTCAGGACGGTGCTGCTCATCATCTTTCATAAGATCACCTACTTACTTTAAACGTGATGTGAGTCTTAGATTGTTAATTAAAGTGAATTAACAGGAGTTTTCGGCTCTCCCCCATTTAATACAGAGATGATATTTTCCGCTGCCATCTCGGCCATATCTCGTCTTGCTTCCACGGTTGCATTTCCAATATGAGGAGTGATAATGACATTATCTAATGTCTTTAACCCCTCTGTAACAGCAGGTTCAAATTCAAACACATCTAACCCGGCTCCTGCTATTTCTCCATTATTCAACGCTTCTACTAACGCCTCTTCATGAACCATTGGCCCTCTAGCTAAATTAAGCAAAAGTGCATTCGATTTCATCATCTTTAATTGATCCATACCAATAAAATGTTTTAATGACGGGTGATAACTCATATGTAAACTTACAACATCTGCTTCCTGAAGCAAAGCATCTTTCTCACAATATGTAATATCAAGTTCTTGCTCTTCCTCTAATGATAGTTTCGTGCGATTATAATATAAAATCTTCATTTCAAATGCTTTAGCCATTTGAACAACTTTTTTACCAATGTTCCCCATTCCAAAGATTCCAAGAGTTTTCCCACGAAGCTCAGTTCCTAAATGAAATAGTGGTGCCCATCCTTCAAATTTCCCAGCTCTTGTTAATTTATCTCCTTCAACTAACCGTCTTGATAACGAAATTAAAAGACCGAGAGTTAACTCTGCTGTTGCATAAGTGGATACAACAGGTGTATTCGTAACGTGTATATTTTTTTCAGTCGCTGTTTGAACATCAATGTTGTTAAAACCCGCTCCATAATTGGCAATAATCTTCAAGTCCGGAGCAGCTTCGATAATGTCCTGATCAATGGTATCCGAAAGAATGGACAATATCGCCTCTTTTCCTTTAACCATCTCTAAGATTTCAGCTTTCGTCAACGGTGTCACTTCATGATTCATTGTCACTTGAAAATGTTTACTTAACTTTTCATAAGCAATATCGGGAATCTTCCCTAAAACGGCAACCTCTTTCACATTGACACTCCCTCTCCAAAAAATAGGCTTCTCTTTATTTTACCAAAAAAAATAGGCAAGCACACAACAACAATTTATATCTGTCCCTTCATTTCCAATCGATAAGCGGATTTATTGGTTGTAAAATGAAATATGCATTATACTACTATAAAAGAAGAATAAGTAGGAGGAACAAATGGAGGCTATTACGTTACACGACGTCCAAAGATTAATTGATTCATTTGCCAATCAAGATGTGTATCTACATTTAGAAACAACCAATGGAGCGTATGCTTCTCATAACGACGCATCTTTTTTCTCAGCAAGTGCGTACATAAGAAATGCCAAAATTCAATACGATCACGGAAAAATACTAGGAGATGGACCTTATCGAGTCGGGTTAAAACTAGATATTGGTTGGGTCTACGCAGAGGGATTAACTCACTTTGAACTAGACGATCTTGGAAGGCTGCTCCTTGCTGGACATGGTCATGATGGTAAGCTTGCTGTTGCCTTACAAATAAGCAAAACACCTTTTGAATAGAGAGGAATGATCTAATGAATAAAGAACGACAAGTCCTTGTCATCTTCCCGCACCCAGATGATGAAACATTCGGTGTCGCAGGAACAATAGCGATGCATGTAGCGAACGGAACCCCTATTACCTACGCTTGCTTAACTCTAGGAGAAATGGGCAGAAACCTTGGAAATCCCCCATTTGCCACAAGAGAATCACTACCAAAAATTCGAAAAAAAGAATTAGAAAAAGCGGCCCAAGCTATGGGCATTGACGATTTACGTATGCTAGGGTTCCGAGACAAAACCATTGAATTTGAAGATGACGAAGAAATGGTGCTCATCATGGATAACCTTATCAAGGAACTTGATCCATCACTCATCATCACGTTCTACCCTGGTTATTCTGTACATCCCGATCACGAAGCAACAGCACGTGCCGTCATTGAAGCAGTTCGACGATTAGACGAGAGCGCTCGCCCAACCGTACATTGCATTGCTTTTTCAAACAACCATGAACAAGAAATCGGTCAGCCTGATATCATAAATAATATCACCCCCTTTGCCGAACAAAAAAAGGCAGCAATGCGAGCTCATGCATCCCAAACCGAATGGATGTTAAAAGAATTAGAACCAAAATGGGCCAGCGGAGACAAAGTTGCCCTTGAATGGCTAACAACCGAACGCTTTTATACGTACTCATTTAAATAATACGATGTACCGAACTACGGGTTTTTGATGCTGTAGTTCGGTTTTTTTGTGGCGGTTTGGGGGTCAGGGTTCGAGAATCATAGGAGCTTTTTGGTTCCCGTTTGTGCTACGCTCTTCCTTTTTCGGGAATCATAGGCGTTCTTTGGTTCCCGTTTGGCGTCGCTCTTCCTTTTTCGGGAATCATAGGCGTTCTTTGGTTCCCGTTTGTGCTGGCTCTTCCTTTTTCGAGAATCATAGGAGCTCTTTGGTTCCCGTTTGGCGGCGCTCTTCCTTTTTCGGGAATCATAAGAGCTCTTTGGTTCCCGTTTGTGCGGCGCTCTTCTTTTTTCGGGAATCATACTCTCTCTTTGGTTCCCGTTTGGCGGCGCTCTTCCTTTTTCGGGAATCAAAGCCGTCTATGTTTCCCGCTTCAGCAAAATATAAGTAATCACGGCCCCTCTGTTAAGCATAATTGATTCATAGGACTTGCACGTTTTCCTTCGATCTATTATAATATATAACTTGTATAACAGATATATAGAAGAGGTGATTCGGTGCTTTTAACAAAGTTAGGGGCCGTAGCAGAGAAAAAAGACCCTGATGAACTAGAACAAAATTTAGAAGATCTAGAGTTTCAAATGTTTCGAATGCAAGCAAACGTTAAGGAAATTGCTAAGAAGAGACAAATATTAGGTATTGAACAAACAAAAGAGGAAAAATGGGTGATTGTGTCTATAGTAGATGATGGGCATGCATGCAAAATCATGATTAATGACTGTGAATCAGCCTTCCGTGGAAGCTGGGACTTCTCCATTCAAGCAAAATATGAAGATCAATCAACGATTTTCATAGGTGACATAAAAGGCGAAGAAAACAAAGGCTACGGTTCAATTTGCATGGATTATCTCAAGGAACATGCCATAGATCAAAACGTCCAATACATCAAAGGCGATCTCGCCGAGCGTGACTTTGACCATCTTGACAGACTCATCCATTTTTATGAAAAGCATCAATTTGATGTGGAGGTTGACCACGAGAATCAAAGTGGATCAATTGTTTGCCAACCCCATTGGTAAAATGGGGTTTTTATATTGTGTTTGTACGTATTTTTAATTGACTTTAATTCACTTCAAATTGTTCTTTGGTAAATAATCTTTTTGTACCAAGTTAGTTTTTTTCAAATCTTTTAACGAGTAAAATGTACCTCTCCAATAGACACCACCGTCTTTCAAAACAGAAAAGGTAGATAAAAATAATGTATAAATGTAACACAATAGCATAAAAGGCAATGCAAAAAACTCTTCCCACGAACTATACGAAAGTTTTTTGATACATATTCGATAGAGGATAAAAAAAAGTATTATTGATAAAGCGTGTAAAACAAACGCCCATCCATTAAATAAAAGTATGCCGATAAATGGGTAAACACCTAGTAAAAAAAGCAAGGTAGCTAGACCGATAACATGACCAATTTTATATCCGACTGAACCAAAAAAATTTTTCTTGAAACCTTTTATTGCATGCTTTAAGCTTGGATACCATTCCACTTCGATTAACTCTTTTCCTACGACGAAATGTTGATTACACTGAACGTCATTCGCTCTTCTTCCAAGTTCGATATCATCAATTGGCTGTAGAGGAAATGAGTCATGTGTTCCTAATTTTTCATAAACATTTCTTCTGATTAAGTTAAAGGCACCTACACCAACTCCCTTGCTTTTTTTCCCTTTGACATATACTTTCCAAGGTTCAATAAACATGCTAAAAACAAGTAAGAAAACATGAATAAATACCCTCAATTCAAAACGACGACAAATGATACGAGGTAACATAGCCATATGATCCACATTATTTTCAACGACATAATTCATAACTTTCGAGATAGTGTCTTTCTTGAAGGTAATATCTGCATCTGAGAACAATAGGTACTCCCCAGAAGAATGGAGATAACCTTGATACAAGGCATGATTTTTACCTAACCAACCATCAGGTAAACTTTGAATATGAAGGGTTCAAAAGATAATTCCTTCTATATTCACATTCACTAAATTTACTTTTATGTGTTCTATTTTTTCTCCCGTATCGTCGGTCGAACGATCATTAACGATAATAATCTCCAAATTTTTATAGGTTTGTTCCAATAGGTAACGAATGGTTTTTTCTATATGCTCGCCCTCTTCTTTTGCTGCAATAATAACCGAAACAGCGGGGCCCTTTTTTAAGACACCTGCAGCTTCAGTTAAATTAGGAATAGTTCTAAGACCTTTTGTCATTTTGAACAAAAACGTTGTGACGACCAAAAAAGAAAGAATAGATAGTGCTGCTATAATAATTAGTAACCACTCCTTTTGCTGTTTTTGATGCCTCTTCTATCATTTGAAAATTTATTGAAAATCCCATTTCAATGAAACTATGTTAATTTCATAGTTTCATTGAACGATAATTCTTTTTTAATATCAATACAAGGCTTAATACTTACCTAGCCTTACATCCTCTTATTTTCTGTAATATGGTACATGAAATTAAATACATTTCTTATTATTCATCTTTAAAGTAATCGTAATCAATTGTCTTAACCACAAACTTATTACTAATATCTACCCCAACATTATGATCAATCATCAATTTTGCCAATTCTGTTCCATCTATTAATATAATTTTCTTTGCCTCTAATCTTTCAGCATATTTTCTTGCATTGTCTGTAAAGTAAGAGGTTGTAATAAACACACCCTTCCTAGCACCTTTACCATCTAATGCACCTGAAAAACTTTGAACAACATCTCGACCAACAGAATTATTGGCAGCATATCGCTTAGCTTGAACATAAATGTTATCCAGACCTAATTTATCTTCTTTAATTACACCATCTAAACCCTCATCATTAGTCCGCTGAGTAACTTTTCCATCCCCATATCCCATGACTGTTAACAACTCAACGACTATATCTTCAAATTTCATCCAGTGATACTTTGTAATTGCTTCAACAAATTATCAGCTAATTCATTTTTTAGTTCGTCCAATTTTTCATTTACTATTGTTAAAGGATCTATTACCTTTTCTAATTCTTCAATCTCTTCTTTAATCTCACCCTTACTTTCTTTTAATAACTCTAGACCTTCATTTGTTATTTGATAAGTGAGTTTATTTACTTCATCAATATAGTTCTCTTTTTTCAAGCTATATCTAACGCTTCTAACTTTAGAAAGAAATATAATATCTGATTTATTTTCATCATATTTCATTAATCTTTGCTCTTCACTTAGTTTGAAGTAGGATACTAACTTTTCAGTAATTTCGCTAGCTGTATATGCTTTCCCATCTTTTATTAATTCTAAATAGGGAATCATCATTTCCCCAGTTGAAGGGATTGTATCTTTAATTTCCTCATTGTAACTTTTAATTTTTCTGGCTGCCTTGTATTTTTCGATTATTTTCTTCTCCTCTATTTCATCTTTAGGTAGTCCCTCGTTACTTAGAATTTGTTTGATCTCTGGAATCGTTAGACCTACTTCATTCAAGTTTTTAAGAAACTTCATTACGCGTAATGATTCCAAATTATACATAACTCTATTCCCACTATTGACAGTAGGTATGTATTCTTTAAAATTCTTAACTCAACGTCTTCCGTTAGTTTCTGACCAACCAACTAACTTGGACATTTTTGTTTTAGTTAGTAATTTAATATTTTCCATCTGAAACATTCCTTTCTCCTAAGCCCCTTACATACTACCTATTATATTTGTACTAGTTAATTTTAACATAATATTACAAATAGATTATTATAATGGTTCATTTGAGTTTACATTAAAGACTAAAAGACTTATCTTAATAGATAAGTCAAAACACACCTAACAAACCTTAGTAGGATTAATTATGAGGGATTTCGATAATTTCACCCGTAGCTCTAAAAATCAATAAATTTATAAACTCTAAGAAAGCACTTGAAGGAAAATTGTATGTTGCTATATCTTCTTTACATAATTTAATATCTATTGTGTCAAAAACACTATTATCCCAACCCGCTCTATGTACTTTAAGGCAAGTAAAATTAGTTCTTTGTTTTCTTGGAATTACTTCCTTAAATCCAGTTGATTTCATTAGAAATTCATTTTTCGGTAGGTCAAGCCTAATAATTAAATGCTTTTTATCCAATTCATCATGAATTTTACAGATCCTTAATTTCTCCTCTCCCCTAGGTTTATAAGTAACTTTATTAATAGTTTTTATAAAGCTACAATTCCCTACACTTCCTGTATCTACAATCCATGATGTCTATAGCTAGATAATACATTTCTAAACTCTTATGATTTATTTTTTATTTGTTCATGAAAGTCCATTATTACTAACCACCTTTTTATTTCAAAACCCCTTAAATATAAAATACGATGCGTAAAAATGAAAAATAGATTATAGTATAAATATCCAATTTTTTTCAAGGAGGGAATCTATCATCAAGCGATTTTTTCTTATTTCTATAGGAATTATTAATTTCGCCCTCGCAACAATCCTTTTTGCCGTTCCCAACACCATTATGGCAGGTGGAATGACAGGAATGGCTACAATGAGTTATTACATATTTAATTTAAATATTGGATTAGGGATGTTTTTGTTTAATTTTCCTTTATTCTTAGCTGCTTATATATGGTATCGAGATTTATTTTACAAATCCGTTATCAGTATGATTTCGGCGTCTATCCTTGTTGGAATTCTTCAAGAGCCATTGATGCGCTTTGGTGTTGAGAATATTGTTGTCGGTGCTCTAATTGGCGGGTTATGGATGGGAATTGGGTTAGGGTTGATGGGAATGGCCAATTCAAGTTTAGGTGGCGGCTCCATGCTGGGGAAAATGATTAACGTAAAATACGGTTTTTCTTTTGGCTTAGCCACTTTTTTAGTCGATAGTTCTGTTTTCCCTTTAAGCTTTTTCTTAATTGGTGCCAAGGAAACCTTTTTTTCCCTTCTATTAGCAGCCTCTAGTGCATTAGGCATTATTCTTGTGGGGAAAATTCACCAGTTTATGATTAAAAAGAAACTTATTGTATCACGAGATCATCGTTTAACCGATCGCAATGAACAGCAAGAATATATGAATGGTTAAATAGAGCTAACTGAACAGCACCGCCTTTTTCATAAGTAAAGGCTGGTGCTTCATTACTTTATTGCTTTTTCAAACAAATCTCTTTAATCGAATCAACATTTACTTCAGTGTCTTAAGCCTAATTTTTGCACATGTTCCCTGTCCGACTGTAGAGAATAATTCAAAATTTCATTTGGAAAAATGGTGAAGAAGATCAGAAGGAGCGCTACTCGCCTGAATACGCTGGAAATGGAGTCTATAAAATAAACACAATGATTCAAGTTGAAGGTCTATATTTCATAAGAGTTGAAGCAAATACAACTAAATCTAGTGTTTTCCCAACTATACAATTTATCGTTGGTACAAGTACAGATGAAGATATTGACACTTTACCTAAACAAAGCAACGAACAACATCATGAAGGTTATCATTAAGAGAAAAATATAGAAAGATGTACATGTTCCATATACCCATTTTATGAGAAACCTAGCAACCAATATATAATAGTTGCTAGGTGTTTCAGTTTCTTTTAGAAGTAAATCGTATAAATATAGGAACCAAGAGTAACACTACACATAAAACTAATGTGAGGTATTAAGATCATGAAACAGATTTTTCTCTGGTTACTCTTGATAGTGCCTTGGGCGTCCTTGTTTTTTTTGAATATGGACACTATACGCAGATACATGCCGGTCGCTCTATTTATGACCGTTATTCATACTTTGGCATATCAAGCGGCTTACCATTACGGTTGGTGGGAAGAAGCAGGTTCAAGTCTGTTCGGGTGGGATAAAATTGTCCCGGTTCCTTGGGTGTATGGAGCATATTTCGTAATAGTTATCTGGGTATTCCACTTTACTTTCGGAAAATTTTGGATCTATTTGGCTGTTAATATAATTCTAGACGGGGTATTTATGTACATTGTTTACCCGATATGGCAACGGATGGGGCTTGTTTCGAGTGAATCGACTTTACCTACAATTGCTATCGTTGCTATGATGGTCGGTTTTGCTTTGATCATCTACCTTTATCAACTATGGCAGGACGAAGTGTTCAAACAGCCCAAAACGTAACTCATCAATATTCAACTACGGCTTTTTTGTCAATACACATTTGTCAGTACATATACGGTAGGACACTTATTTGGGAAACCGCTCGCCCCTATCTTTTTATGCGGACAACTAGAGATAACCGAATTATTATAGGTGGACTTGATGATAGTACAACATCCCCTAAAGATCGTGATAGTACACTCATTAACAAAAAAATAAACTCATTGAAGAATTTAATAAACTGTTTCCCACTTTAAAGTCGAGCCAGAATATTACTAACGACCTTTATTAAACAAAAAACAAAAAATGGGGATAAGTTCCCCCATTTTTTGTTTTTTCCTATAATCATACGTAGCAGTCATTTCCATAGTTGATTTCACTCATACCCCATCAATCTTACATATCATACGTTTTTTACTTTCCAGTTAGTAAATAGCCTAATGTCCCCGTTACGAAGCCTAAAAGGGCTCCACCAAGTACTTCTTCTGGCATATGACCTAGTCGCTCTCGTAATTTCACACTTTGATCCTCGTTTTTCTGAGGACTGTGCAAGCCAGTTAATCGATTTAGTTCTTCATCCATATCATTTACTTTTATCGTTAATTCACCTGTTTGTCTACGAATTCCTTGTGCATCGTACATAACAATTAATCCAAATACTGTAGCTAAAGCAAAATCAATCGACGGGAGTCCTCTCTCTAGAGCTATAAAAGTAGCTAAAGCCGTTACCCCTGCAGAGTGAGAGCTCGGCATTCCTCCTGTTTCAAATAGCAAGCCAGTATCCCATTTTCCCGTTTTCGCTTTATGAATTGGAATTTTTAAAGACTGAGCAATCCCGATCGTAGTTAATGCCGTCATCATTGGTCGATTCATTATCTTCACCTCTTCTATATCGTTTGAAGTTAAGAGGTGAAGTATACACAAAATTGCCTGATTTTAACCTTTATACTTACGAATCTAAAGGTTGTTTTCGCTTATTTTTCTTTCTTTTATAAAACATTAGTATGATAAAAAGAATCAAACCAAGTGAAAGGAAAATCGGACTTAAGCCGATCAGCCAAACGACAATCGCTGCACCTGTTCTTAAGAGGACATTGATCGTGTCAATAAACATTTTTTTCGATCGTTCCCACGTATTTAATTGATCTCCTTGAATCGTTGACGTTCCGATCGACACCTCATGAATGGTAATGGTAAGTGTCGAAAGCTCTACTTGGTTTTCTAAAAAACGCTGTCTTCCTACCATCTGTTCAATTTCTTCTTGAACATTTGCTAATTCAGTTGATATTTTTAACAAACTCTCCGTGCTGTCAGCTTCCTCTAAGAAGCCTAATAGGCGTTCTTCTACGACCCGTTTTGCTTTCAATCTAGATTCTAGATCAACATACTCTTCTGTAATGTCATTTCCGTGGGTACTTTGTTCCGTAACTTTCACATTTTCAGTTGTTCCTATTTCTTCAATAAAAGGTTGAAAGTCTTGTTTGGGAATACGAAGAACAACCGTACCAAACAATCCCCCTTCTGCATCTTCGTTATAATGAGACTCAACTACATATCCACCGAGCTGCTCAGCTTTTGCTTGGATCACTTCTCTTGTTACAAGATAATCCTTGACTTCCATGGTCAAATAACCGTGATAAATCACCATTCTCTCTGTCTCTGTTGAACGGTTCTGATTTAAGACGTTGTCATATAATAGCTCAGCTTCCTCAGTTGATGCTGCTTCTTCTACAGACATGATTTCTTGATCCATTACCGCTAATTCATTTACATCTTGTTGACTACGACAAGCACTTACGACAAATACTACAAAAATGATTGCGAGCAATCTTGCTGTTTTTCTCATACTCCACCTCCAGGTTTTACTTCATGTGACGAATGAACATGCTTAATAGTTACAATTAGATTAAATTTATAATTCTGTTTACTTCATGAATAGGCTTACAAACATTTACTCTTTTTGGGTTTTAAGGTAAGCTTTATTAGCAAAATTGAATGAAGGGGTTACGATATGGAAATTGTTGAACAAATTACTCATTTACAGGTTTTAAACCAATTTTGGATCTTGCTATTTTTCCTCGTTCCAATGGTTTTGATTTCTAGAACCGTAGTGGCGGGAACGCGTTTTTCACCGGTACTTATTATTGTTATTTTCGGTTTATTACTAGGTTTTCTATTAGTTTCGGTGGGAATTGCTACACCAGGACTAGTTGAATTTCCGTTTGTTGATTTAATGGCTCGTACGACCATTATTGCCTTAACGGTTTCTTTCTTTGTTGGCGGACAAGAGTTACGTAAAATCTTAAGTAAAAAGCAACTAGAAGTGGATGATATTGTTGTTCCATCTGATGAAGAAACGATTCTTGGGACTACACGCACTCAGTTCTTTTACATTTTACGTGCGTTTTTCTTATTACTAGGTATTGAAGGTTTTACAAGAATGATCTTACAAGGACAAGCTGCTGAAGGGTTAGCTATATATAACCCATTAATTGGATACATCGGCCTTGTTATTGCTGTTATCCTTATTGATAATAAAGCTACCATCAAGAACAAACATCAATACATTCGAAAAGGCTTACTTGAAATCGGCTTGATCATTGTTGTTCTTCTTGTCTCGTTTTACGTTGCTCAATCTTTTGCAGCAATCATTGCGTTGCCACAAATATTCTTCGCCATGATGATTTCTGCTGCTCTAGGTGCTATTTTTCACAATTGGACATTCGGTCCTACCGTGCGTGCCTTGCTTTTTGCAGGGATCCCAGTCGTGTTAGCCGCAAACTTTATGGTCGGCGGATCGCGAGTTGGTGACGCTTTTGCTATCCAAGGGATGAACTCCGTATTAGCATATGGGTTTTTCGGACAACTCTTTTGGATGTTCGGTGGAATTGCCTTAATTATGCTGATTGCGAAAACAGCAAATGCACGTAACTTAGCACCTGGAATGGCCGGCTCCCTTTCTCACTCTGGTCTTACCGGAGCTTGTACCGCTGGGGATTTTGGAAAAGTCGCTGCACAACGGGCACCGATTATGATTAATATTCCATTTTTTGGTCATGTATTTGTTTTTTCTATTCTAGCAATTAGTGCAGAGCGAGGAGCTCTTTGGATTGGCCCTTCAGCCATCATTGTTGCAATAGGGGTTGGGTTAACTTTATTCTCACTATTGAATTTACGAAAAGCAAATGGAGACGATCGAAAAGAAGTAAGTGCATTAATGCAATTTTCATTCGGATGGCAAATTTGTGCAGTATTTGGTGGTTTAGCGCTATTAAGTTTTAGTACGATGTCATTTGAATATACAGCAATGGCACAAACATCAGCCATTTCGCACTTCGGTTTATTTGCCGCCATTCAAGGCGAGATGTTTGGAACGGATGCTGCGTTACTGATTCCATTCATTTTCTCTATGCCGTTCTTAGTTCATCCACTCGTGTTTTATATGTTTGGAAAAGCAATGGAGAAAGATGGAGAAATGCCAATCAAGCCTGTATATATACTAGCTCTTATTGGTGTTGTTGGGGTTATTTACGCATTGTTGTTTGCGTAATAATAAGCAGCAGACGATTCAATCGTCTGCTGTTTTTTTACACTTCTTGATATAACCGGACGAGCTCTTGTAATTTTAAAGCTAGACCTATTTTTCCATCAACTTTCAACTTCCCAGTCATAAAAGCCATCGTTGGATTTAAATCACCATGTAGCAACTTTAACAGATCTCGTTCTGCTAATTGCATCGCAACATCTGGATTTTCAAGGTTTTCTTCAAGCAAATATGCTTGCCCTTCTTTAAGTATGATTTGAATACTCCCACTTTCTTTTATGTCAAATTGAAAGACACGGTTTTTCTCTTCCTTTATATGTTCTGGACAACGGTTCACTTTTTCAACAAATGTTCTTACTTCCCCTACTGCCGACATTTTTCTCCCCCCTTTCTTTTCTCTCTACAATTTATTCACCCTGTATGTAAGCGATTCCTTTTTATTTTCATGAATAGGAAAACAATATTTTACGAAAAGTATAATCAGATAAGGAGGGGATTCCGATCGATACAATGAGAATCTTGCAATATGCATGTACATTTCTCGGTACAGGCTGTCTTATTTTCACTTATGTTCAAATGGCCAAAACCAGCCGAAAAAAAGAGAGTGACTCATAGTTTGAACTATGAATCCCTCTCTTTTGGAGTTTTTTATTTGAAAGGAAACCTTGTTATTTTTTTTCTGTATAATACATAAGTGCTATAGCACCTGGACCTGTATGTGTACTAATAATGGGCGATGTTTCTGTAATCGTAACAGGAATGTTCTTAACCTGTTGAAGCGCTTCTCTTAGCTTATGTGCTAATGACTCTGCTTCTATGTGAGCAATTCCAATTGCTTTTACTTTAAACGCCTCTGTCTCTTCTTTAAATTGCTTTGTAAAATATTCAATCATTTGCATATGTGTTCTTACTTTTGTAACCGGTGTATAGACTCCATCAGCCAATGAAGCGATCGGCTTAATTTTCAGTAGTGAGCCTAATAACGCCTTTCCACGACCAATACGTCCCCCTTTAGCAAGATACTCTAACGTATCAACCATAAGATAGAGAGAGGTATTCGCGCGAACTTCTTCCATTCTTGCGACAATTTCTTCCACACTGCTTCCACCTTGTGCCATTTGAGCTGCTTCAAGCACTTGAAAACTTAACGCATGTGAAATAAAATGTGAATTGATAACGGTTACCTTGTCTCCAACCATATCGGCTGCTGTTCTAGCAGAATTATATGTGCCACTCATACCTTCCGTTAAATGTATGGAAATAATATGTGACGTTTCAGGCTCGTCCAATAAACGACGATAGGTTTCCTCAAAGTAACCAACAGACGGTTGCGAACTTTTTGGTAATTCTTCTGATGAAGTTAGTAGCCCAATAAATTCTTTTTTTGAGATATCAATTCCATCTAAGTACGTCTTTCCATTAACTGAAATAGAAAGCGGTACAACTTCAATTCCATATGTCTTTACAAGATCTTCAGTTAAGTCACTAGTTGAATCTGTCACAATTTTAATGGTCATTATCTACATTCCCCTTTATTTCTTCTTCACGTATCTCTCTTTACTTTACCATACCACAGTTTAGTTATGTCGTATTTTGTCATCATTTTCCTAACGTAAATCGAATATCTCGATAGGAAATATGCTCCGGAAGTCGTTCTTTTATCGGTTTTAAAAATTCACTTCCTATCTCTTTTGCGATCTCATCAATAAGCATTCGGCTTTCTTCTTCTACATATTGAGACAAATGTAATTCTAATCCTTCTTGTTCAGCTCGAATTAAATGCTTGATAATGGTTTGTTCCGTTAAAGAAAGAAGATCTGCCAATTGTTCAACTGTTTCACCATTTTTAAAACGTTCAGCTGTTTCCATGTATTGACCTTTTTTAGTAGACTTACCAGGTTTTGATTTTCCTGTTTCTGGAATAGGAATCTGTTTACCCTCGAAATGTGTAAGTACGTCTAAAAATGCTTGACCATACTTTTCCTTTTTCTGTTCCCCTACACCTGAAATTTCAGCAAACGCATCTAATGTAGTTGGTACATACTTGCTCATTTCTTTCAGTGTCTTATCTGAAAAAATCATATAAGGTGGAATGTTACTTTCCGTTGAAAGCTGTTTTCTTAATTGGCGAAGTGCTTCGAACACATCGTCTTGTTCCTCTGGCTCTGCCGGGGCTAATGTCTCTGTTACGAAAACTTGTTCTTCTCCCTTAAGAACTGGAAGAGTCTTTTCCGTTAGTTGGATTGTTGGATAAGAAGTACCTGTTGGTCGTAAATATTCCTCGGCCGTTAATATATCAATAAATTCAGCTACATCTTTTTGTGTCCAATCCTTTAAAAGCCCATAAGTCGATACATCGTTTAATTGCAGTTGTTTTATCTTTTGATTTGTAGATCCGATTAAAATTTGAGCTACGATCGTTTTTCCGAAACGTTCCCTTACCCGCTTAATCGTGGAAAAAATCATTTGTGCTTCTTTTGTCCGATCAATTTTCTCTCCAGTTTGAAGACAATTGGAGCACTTGCCACACATCTTAGTAGTATCTTCACCAAAATAGTGTAAAATATATTGTTGCAAACATCGTTCGGTATGACAAAATCCAGTCATTTGTTGTAATTTCTTGTATTCCATTTCCTGTCTATCTTCAGCTCGGTCTGACTGCTCTATTAAAAACGTTTGTGTTCGAACATCTTGCGGGCTAAAAAGCAACACACAATCACTTGGTTCCCCGTCACGCCCTGCTCTCCCTGCTTCTTGATAATAAGCCTCAATTGTTCTTGGTAAGTTATAGTGTAAAATGTAACGAACATTGGATTTATCTATTCCCATTCCAAATGCATTTGTCGCCACAATGATTTTGGCTTCATCATGAATAAAAGCTTCTTGTCCTCTAGAGCGCTCCGTTTCAGACATGCCTCCGTGGTAACAAGCGACATCAAAATCTTGAGACCGTAAGTCTTCATAAATTTGTTCTACTTCTTTCCTTGTGGACGCATAAATAATGCCCGATTCCTTTTTTCTAGAAGCTAGAAAAGAAGCCATAAACTTTTTTTTGTTTACCCCTTTTTTCACCTGAAAGGTTAAATTGGTTCTCTCAAACCCAGTGGTAATGACACTATGTTCTGGGATATGTAGAAACTGTTGCAAATCAAAGCAAACTTGCTTAGTTGCCGTTGCTGTTAAGGCGAGTATGGTTACTTTTTGTGGAAATTCTTCAAGCCAAGACGATATCGATAAGTAACTTGGGCGAAAATCATGACCCCATTGAGACATACAATGTGCTTCATCAATGGCTACTAGAGAAATGGATATTTGACTTAAAAGATGCTGAAATGTTGGATGATTCAGTCTTTCTGGAGCAACATAGACAAGCTTATATTCGCCTTGCTTGATCTGCTCATGCCTCATGTTCTCTTCAGCTGCACTTAACGTACTATTTAAGAATGTAGCTTCAACATTTAATTCCGTAAGCGCATCAACCTGATCTTTCATTAATGAAATTAGCGGAGAGATTACCAACGTTACACCCGGTAAGACTAATGCTGGAATTTGATAACAAAGGGACTTTCCTCCTCCAGTAGGCATGATCCCGATTGTATCAACTCCGTTAAGAACTTGCTCAATAATGTGACGTTGACCTTCTCTAAACTCATCGTATCCGTATATTGATTTTAACTTTTCTTTTGCTAGTAGCAGCATATTCTCTTTCACAACGGTACCTCTTTTCTATTTTGAATGAGAACGTGATCGTTGGACACTTTAAACATAAGACGATTTCTGAGGTGATTACATGAACATGACATTAAAACAAAAAAATACATTCTGTCTAGTCATTGTCTCTTTAATAATGTTGGCACCTATCTTCATCATGTTAGTTACTGGTGAACGATTTGTAACAGCCATCCGACTGTTTCCATTAGACTTCTCCCTATATTTTGCCGTCCTTTTGGGAGCGATCATCGTTAATTATTCTATGCGTTCAACTAAATTGCTAACGATCACCATGTTAGCTACGGTTGGCGGGTTAGCTTTTTACTTTTTTGGGTATTTGTAATCCATCTATTCATCGTACCATGAACGTAAAAAACGGTCGAGTGTAGACAAAAAGTTGATTTTATTTTAGAAATAACGTTAGAATACTAGCCCCTTGTCCACAATGAATGGTATAATTCATTCGATTATGGACATTGGAGGCATACATATTTATGATTACCGTTACAAATGTTGGATTGCAGTATGGCGATAGAAAATTATTTGATGAAGTCAATATTAAGTTTACACCAGGAAATTGCTACGGGTTAATTGGGGCAAATGGAGCTGGTAAATCAACGTTTATTAAAATTCTTTCAGGTGAAATTGAACCTCAGCAAGGTGACGTTCATATGAAGCCTGGCCAAAGGCTAGCTGTTCTAAAACAAAACCACTTTGAATACGAAGAGGTTGAAGTGATTACGACCGTTATCATGGGGCATGCCCGCCTGTATCAAGTGATGCAAGAAAAAGACGCCATCTATATGAAAGAAGAATTCTCTGACGAAGATGGTATTAAAGCAGCAGAGCTTGAAGGGGAATTTGCTGAAATGAATGGATGGGAAGCTGAATCTGATGCAGCCATTCTTCTTAAAGGACTAGGTGTCTCAGAAGACCTTCATTCGAAAAAGATGGCTGATTTATCAGGTTCTGACAAAGTAAAAGTCCTTCTTGCACAAGCATTATTCGGTGAACCAGACGTACTTCTTCTTGATGAGCCGACGAACCATTTAGATATTAAAGCTATCGAATGGCTTGAAGAATTTCTAATTAACTTTGAGAATACCGTGATTGTTGTCTCACATGACCGTCACTTCCTTAACAAAGTTTGTACTCACATTGCCGATTTAGACTTTGGCAAAATTCAAATTTACGTTGGTAACTATGATTTCTGGTATGAGTCTAGTCAATTGGCCCAAAAAATGGCTCAAGACCAGAACAAGAAAAAAGAAGAAAAAATCAAAGAACTTCAAGGTTTTATTGCCCGATTTAGTGCCAATGCATCTAAGTCAAAACAAGCGACATCTCGGAAAAAATTGTTAGATAAGATTGAACTAGATGATATTAGACCATCGTCGCGTAAATATCCATATGTCCATTTCGGTCTTAGTCGTGAAATTGGAAATGATGTATTACGTGTCGAAGGCATCACAAAAACAATTGATGGCGAAAAAGTACTAAACAATGTAAGCTTTACAATGGACAAAGAAGACAAAATTACGCTTGTTGGTGACAATGAGATAGCCAAGACGGCTCTTTTCAAAATCTTAACGGGTGAAATGGAACCAGATAGTGGAACGTACAAATGGGGAATCACCACCTCTCAAGCTTATTTTCCTAAGGACAATTCCGTATTCTTTGAAGGAAGCGACTTAAACCTAGTTGATTGGTTACGCCAATATTCACCAGAGGATGATAGTGATACATTCTTACGTGGATTTTTAGGACGTATGCTCTTCTCTGGAGAAGAAGTAAAGAAAAAGGCGAATGTCCTTTCCGGTGGAGAGAAAGTGCGCTGTATGTTATCTAAAATGATGCTAAGTGGTGCTAACGTACTTCTACTTGATGAGCCGACGAACCACCTAGATTTAGAATCGATTACAGCTGTCAACAATGGATTAATTAATTACAAAGGTGCCATGATCTTCACGTCTCATGACCACCAATTTAATGAGACCATTGCCAATCGAGTAATTGAATTAACATCTGATGGTGTGGTTGATAAACAAATGACTTTTAATGAATATTTAGAAACAACAAAAAAATAATGAAAAAGGATGGCTCTTGAGTCATCCTTTTTTCTATTTGAAGAGAAAAGGACATTACTATTGAATTATAATTTTGTCATCAAAGGAAGTTTACAGAAGTGTGGGGAATGTTTCATAGTAATTGAGAGGTAAATAAATGATTTTTCGGGTAATGTAGCCTATATATTGAAATCAAGTGCACGAAAACAGCATAACAACGCTTCATAGATTAAAGCAAACGTCGCTGACGCTGTTTTCGGCGCTTCAATACTTGTACCGCTATAACGACAGCCGCAATAGCAACTAAAGTATAAATTAATTGTTGAACGAACGAGCTCCAATCTTTAATCGAGCTTCCATAATAAAAACCTATTAAAAAATAAATAGTTAACCAGACTAACGCTGAACTAAAACCAATTAGAGCAAACAAGCGATAGGTTATTCCTGACATCCCAATACTAAATGGAACAGCATGACGAATAAAAGGGAAAAAGTAACTAAAACTCGCCGCTTTCAAACCATATTGCTCAAGTAACTCTCTACCTTTTTCTGCACGAGAATACCAAATCGAATGACTTCTTTTTTCAAAATGGGAATGTTGGTACACAGCATGGCCAATTACGTACAAAATGGTACCGTGTAATACTATACTACTAAAAAGCACAAGAAAAGTTGGAAGCGGGTCGAGCAATTTGGTCGTGGCCAATAAGCCCCCACTCATTAGCAACACTTCATTCGGAACAGGAAAGAAAAACAATCCAATTGCCACAATAAAAAACAAGGCAATATACCCGTATTGCTTAATAAAGTCAATAAGTATCATCGTATCCATATCATCTTCACCTCCTTCTTTGTCCAATGTTGAAAAAGATAAGGCAACCATTGCTGCCTTATCCTTTGAAGTAATCTTTATAATAACCGCCAATCTTCCCCGTATTATCAATCACAAAATAAAACTCATCGGTTTCATTTTTTAATTCATAAGATTTCCCTGCTGTTAGAGCACGGTTAACCATATATTTCTTTGCATCTGTATGAACACATTCAATTGTACGAATCGTTTCTTTGTTCGTCCATGTTTGATGAATCATTTTTTCTCAACTCTCTTTCTAGTTATATGTACTTATACGTATAACTATTATACTGACAAAAAAGTAAAATGCCAACTCTATTCAATATTTGTTATGAAACCTTAACAAAAATGAACGAGGCTAACTAAGGTTAGCCTCGTTCTTCTCTTTTTAGCCTTCAAGCAATAAAGACTCTGGATCCTCTAATAGTTCCTTAATTTTCACTAAGAATCCAACAGCTTCTTTTCCATCAACGATGCGGTGATCATAGGAAAGAGCAATATACATCATCGGGCGATTTTCAAAGCGCTCTTTGTCTAATGCAACAGGACGCCATTGAATTTTATGCATTCCTAAAATCCCAACTTGTGGAGCGTTAAGGATCGGAGTTGACATTAGAGACCCAAATACACCACCATTTGTAATCGTAAAGGTACCACCTTGTAAGTCAGCAATGGATAGTTTATTATCACGTGCTTTCTTACCTAACTCTCCAATGCCTTTTTCAATTCCAGCAAAGCTAAGACGATCAGCATCACGTAATACCGGTACAACTAATCCTTCATCTGTCGAAACGGCACAACCGATGTCATAGTATTTCTTAATTAATAATTCGTCACCTTGGATTTCCGCATTTAACAACGGAAACTCTTTCAAAGCACCTACTACTGCTTTTGTAAAGAAAGACATGAATCCTAACTTCACTCCGTTTTTCTCAACAAATGCATCTTTACGACGGTTACGAACATCCATGACAGCCGTCATATCAACTTCATTAAAAGTCGTTAACATTGCAGCTGTTTGTTGTGACTCAACTAGACGCTTAGCAATGGTTTGACGACGACGCGTCATTTTCACACGTTCAACTGGCTTTGCCGGATCATCAGAAGCAACTGGTGCAGCTGGGCTCTTCTTCGGTGCAGCTGGTGTTGGAGCCGGTTGAGCTGGCGCTTGTGTTCCGTGAGATTCAACATCTTGCTTGCGAACACGTCCTAATGGATCTGCTGTTGAAACTGCACTTAAATCGATCCCTTTCTCACGAGCTAATTTTCTAGCTGCAGGAGAAGCAAGTGGACGCTCTGACGTAGCTGATGAACTTGCTTCTTCTTTTGCTGCAGGTACAGTTTCTTTCTTCGGCTCTTCTTGCGGCGCCTCAGCTTTCACTTCCGTTCCAGCAGCACTTCCAGTTTCATCAATAATCGCAATTACTTCGCCAACCTCTACCGTATCACCTGGCTCTCTTTTAAATTCCTTAATAACACCAGAGTGTTCAGCTACGATTTCGATATTGACTTTATCAGTTTCAAGCTCTGCAATATATTCCCCTTGATTAATTTGCTCGCCTACCCCTTTTAACCATTGAGCAATCGTTCCTTCAGTAATCGACTCTGCAAGTTCTGGTACTTTAATTTCAATCACGGAAAAGGCCTCCTCTTATTGTTTACGTGTCAATGACTCTGTGACAATACGTTCTTGCTCTTTCTTATGTGCAACTGGATCTCCTTCAGCAGGACTAGAACGATGTGTTCTACCAATATAGCTAAGAGAGACTCCTTCAGGTGTAATTTCACGAATTCGGGATTCAATATATGGCCAAGCCCCCATGTTTTTCGGCTCTTCCTGAACCCAAACGATTTCTTTTGCATTTTTATAGCGAGCAAATAATTCGCGAATTGGTTTTTTCGGGAATGGATATAATTCCTCTACCCGTGCAATGTGTAACCAATCCCAATCCTTTTCAGAATCTTTTTGCACGCGATCTGATAAATCAATAGAGACTTTCCCACTACATAAGAGAATTCGTTCTACTTTATCAGGATTTTCTCCTAAACCTTTTTGTTCGAATACAGGTTTAAATTCACCATCAGTAAATTCTGCATGTGCAGATGCAACAACCTGGTTACGAAGCAAACTCTTAGGTGTCATAATAATGAGAGGACGAACGGAATCTTTTTCAAGGATCTTTGCCTGCCTTCTCAAAATATGGAAATATTGTGCTGCTGATGTACAATTGGCAATCGTCCAGTTGTTCTCAGCTGCAAGAACTAAGAAACGTTCCACACGACCACTTGAATGCTCTGGACCCTGCCCTTCATATCCATGTGGAAGAAGTACAACTAAACCAGATTTTTGGCCCCATTTTGCACGACCTGCTGAAATCCATTGGTCAAACATAACTTGAGCACCGTTCGCAAAATCTCCAAACTGAGCTTCCCAAAGTACAAGAGTTTCTGGTGCTTGAACGTTATAACCGTATTCAAATCCTACTACAGCTTGTTCTGACAGAGGACTATTGTGTACTGCAAAAGATGCATTAGCCTTATCGAACGTTTGTAATGGAGTATGAACTTCATTCGTTTCACGGTCATGTAAGACAAGATGACGGTGAGCAAACGTTCCGCGTTCTGAATCTTGCCCCGTTAAGCGGATTGGCGTTCCATCGTGTAAAATGGTTGCAAAAGCTAATGTTTCAGCTAGAGCCCAATCTACTTTGGCATTTTCTTCAAAAGCTTGTAATCGACGTTTTAAGATTTTTTCAAGTTTTACATTAGCAGAAAACGTCTCAGGCCAAGTAAGTAAATCTTCATTGATCTCCTTAAGAGTTTCAAACGCTACACTTGTTTTGACTCTTGGCAATCCGTTAACAACATAATCAGGAGGAGACATTTCCTTTGGCTGGTTTGTTTTATTCGCAATTACTTCATCATATTGAGACTGTAGGTAATCTTGAGTCTCTTGATCTAATTTCTCACCAAAAGTTTGTTCTGTCACAGACTTTTGAGCTAACTGCTCTGCATAAATGGCACGTACAGTTGGGTGCTTTCGAATGAGACTGTAAGTACCCGGTTGTGTCACAGCTGGTTCATCCATTTCATTGTGGCCAAAACGGCGGTACCCAATTAAATCAATGAGGAAATCCTTCTTAAATCGCTTGCGGTATTGGACAGCAAGATGAATAGCTGCTAAGCAAGCTTCAGGATCATCAGCATTGACATGGATGATAGGAATTTCAAATCCTTTCGCTGGATCACTGGCATATGTAGTGGAACGTGAATCATATGTCTCAGTTGTGAAACCAATGTTGTTATTAGCTATTATATGAAGAGACCCGCCAGTCTGATAACCTTTCAATCTGCTAAGGTTCAATGTTTCTGTAACAATTCCTTGACCAGGAAATGCTGCATCACCATGGATCAAGATTGAATAGGCTTTCGTTACAGATTGTTCTGGAAATCCTTTTGACGTTCTTACTTCTTGTGCTGCTCTAGCATACCCTTCCACAATTGGACTAACAAATTCTAAATGACTTGGATTATTGGCAAGAGATACAGTAGCTTCAGCTGTATTTTCTTCTCTAATTTGACGATCCGCACCTAAATGATACTTTACATCTCCCGTCCATCCATTGATTCCTGCTGATACACCTGCTGGATCAAGATCTTTACTCGGTGCATAGAGAAATTCAGAGAAAATCATTTTATAAGGCTTACTTAATGTGTGGGCTAGTACATTTAATCGACCACGATGCGCCATTCCAATTAATACATTTTGAGTTCCTTCATGAACGACTTCACGAACAGCTTCATCGAGCATCGGAACTAGCATATCTAAGCCTTCAATTGAAAAACGCTTTGCACCAACAAACGTCCGGTGAACAAATTTCTCAAAGCCTTCTACTTGCGTCAAACGCGTTAATAAGTTAATTCGTTGCTGTTTCGTTAAATTTGGTACATACATACCAGATTCAACCATTTTTATTAACCATTCTCTCTCTTCCATATCATGAACATGGTTGAATTCAAATGCTGTCGTTTTCGTATAAACATCCTTTAAGTAATTGATTGCATCCAATCCATTTTTCACGTGTGCTGGAGCATGTTCACAGATCATTTCAACTGGAACTTGTTTAAGAAACTCTTCTGTTAATTGATAATGACTCAATTCTAAAATCTGAGGATTATCTGACTGCTTGAAAATAGGGTTAATATCGGATACTAAGTGACCCTTCCTACGAATCATATCTGCTAACTTAACTGCATTGACATAATTCCTAACCATATTAGGTGAGGCAGCAGAAACACTTGGGTCAGCACTTGATTGACTTTGACTTGCCTCTTCAGAAGGTGGTGGACCCCAAACATCAAATAATTCTCTTAATTCTTCGTCTACAGCTTCTGGATTGTTGGAATACTCTTCGTAAAGCTCAATTGCTACGCCAAGATTCGGACCATGAAACCCTTGCCATGGTTCTTCCGCTTTGTGCCCCTTGCTTGACATAAGATGATTACCTCCTAGTTTAACTTCAAGTTAAATCTATGATTTTTTTATTAATTGTAACGCTTTCATTACCATTTTAACATAATTGTCACATTTGTTAAAGAATTTCTCATCATATTCATAGATTTATTTCTTACATCAACACGACGATTCACGTTACAATTAAAGGTGTAGAATTCAATAACCCTACACTAAAAAGTGTAAATCTTTTTTTTCAGAAAATCTAGTTTTTTCGTAAAAAAAGGGATATTTTTCATGCTATTTAACAATTGTGAAAAAAGGAATGACAAAGAATGATTCAATACGACAAAATCAACAATCAAATTCTCTCTTCATCTTGCTTAACATGCAAAGATGAATGTTTTCAGCCTCCGAATAAAGAGGTTCCAAAGGTTGGTTGTTGCTCATATAGTCCAACTTTCTATTTGCTTGAAATTTCAAATATGATTCATAAAGATGAAACATTCTTTTTAGAAGCCATTTTATCTAATCCAAAATCGCAAATTTCGCCCTTTCACATTACGGTGCCTGCCAACATCCATCCGAGTTACTCGAAGACAGATAGTGACTTGGACCTTTCACCATTAGAAGAAGATGATTTGCGTCATTCTCATTCGATTTGCCAATTTTTCAAAAATAATCAAGGTTGTACGTTACATCCTTCTTTTAAGAATTCTGTATGTCGTTCATTCGTTTGTCTTTCAATCGAGGATCATCTGAATGAAAGGGAAAAACAGCCTCTTCAAGCTTTTACTCACTATATTAAGAAGGAAGAATCTAATTTTCAGCGCATTCATGAACAGCAATTACGTAATCTTAATGCTGATTTACAAACCTCTCCTGTTGCAGTCATTAATTACTTTAAATCACTTAAAAAGACACAGTAAAAGGAGATTGAGCCTAACCTAGCTCAATCTCCTTTTACTTCTATTTCTTATTTTTGTAGTTTGTTAGCAACTGTTGATTGAAACCAATCTGCTATTTGGATTTTCTCATTCTCAGTAAATTGAAAAAGCGGAGAATCGCACCCCTCTTCTCGTAACACAATTTGCAAAATCGTCTTATCTCCCTCCACAATAACGAGTGCTTCAGGATCTTGCAATTCTTCAGGAATTTCCCCTTTAAAAGTTACTACGTAATGAGTCCAATGTTGAACGTCATACGAATCAACCAATTGTAAATTCTCAAGTGTACATTCTGTATATTTCTCAAAAGTTAAATCAATCATTTGTCTCTCACTTTCTTGTTCTTTCCTATTTAAATTAAGTTATTCGTTGTTCCAAGAACTCCACTACTTTTTCAAGCTCTTCTTTTGTTGTCTGTAGCCCTAAGCTAAACCTGATGGTCCCCTTTCCATCTTCTGGATGCACTCCCATTGCTTTTAATACAGGCGACAATGTTACTTCACCTGAATGGCAAGCCGATCCAGTGGACGCTGCAACTTCCGGGACTTTATCTAAAATCTCTTGCCCAATATGATGCAAGAAACTTACATTCAATGTGTTTGGCAAACAAGCCTCTGGATGACCATTAACACGAATTTGATTAGGAAAAGCTTGAAGGAGCAATGATAAGAAGTAGCTTTTTAATTCCCCTACATTTGTCCCTTGTATTAAATGTTGACTAGCCTGTTCACAAGCTGCTCCGAGTCCAGCTATTAGTAAAACATTTTCCGTTCCTGCTCTCAATCCGTTTTCGTGCCCCGCCCCATGAATATATGAATCAAGGCTCACTCCTTTTCGGACATATAGTGCTCCGACTCCTTTTGGAGCATATAACTTGTGTCCTGCTAATGATAGAAAATCAACATTCTGCTCTTTGACATTAACAGGGACTTTTCCTATTGATTGAGCTGCATCCGTATGAAAGAAAATCCCTTTATCGCGTGCTATCTTCCCTATTTGTTCAATAGGTTGTATCGTTCCGACTTCATTATTTGCATGCATAACCGTAATAAGGATAGTATCTGGTCGAATCGCTTGTTCGATTTCTTCTACCGATACAAGACCATATGAATCTACCCCAACATAGGTGACGTCTGCCCCGAATTTTTCAAGATACCGTAACGGTTCTCGGACAGCTGGATGTTCTATCGTTGTAGTTATGATATGTTTTCCTTTATGTTGATACTTTTCAAAAACATTTTTTATTACATGATTATTCGACTCACTCCCCCCACTTGTGAAGATGATTTCTTCTTTTTGAGCACCAAGCAGAGAAGCTACTTGCTCTCGTGCTTGGTTTACTACTCGTTTTGCTTCTGTCGCCGCAAAATGAGTAGTGGAAGGATTTCCATAATGCTTTGTTAAAAATGGGGTCATGGCTTCTATCACTTCTGGGAGTAATGGTGTACTTGCATTATAATCTAAATATATTTGATTCATTATTGATTCCTCCAACATTTCATACACTTAGTGTATCAGTTCACTTCTTATCATGCATAACAAATTGTTTCCGAACCACCCTAAGAAAAAACAAGATAGGAGGTAAAAGATATGGAGATGAATATTGAATCCACCATTAGTCACGTCCCATGCACCGTTACCGTTGAACCTAGAAAAGAGATATATGAACTACAAACGTTTGATACTAGTAAACGATCTTTTGCAAACGGACACGAGTTACTTGCGTGGATAAAGAGAAATTGGGAGCCTGTTCAATTCCAAAACCCTACAGAATACCAAGACCTCATACACGCCATTACAACAGAAATGAAACAATCATAAAGGGTCTCTTGTTTCCCCTCTTCTACTTCAGACAAGCTCGCATATACTTACTAGATAGAACAACAACGTTTGGAGTGAGTATATGCTTGCTTTTATTTTGCTTCTTCTTCTTTCTATGCTAGTTAGTATCGACGCATTTGCAATCGGTTTTCTATTTGGATTAAAAAAAATACGAATCCCGTTAATTGTAGTTGCAATGATTGCGCTTTTCTCGGCATTTGTTGTTTTCTTTTCTATGGGCATCGGCCGATTTATTGGGGATTTCGTGCCAACTAACGTGATTCAAACAGGTGCTGGTATCCTTTTAATAGGAATTGGTATCTTTAATCTCATATATGACCTTCCCCTTTATCGACGTTCCTATTTCGTCATGATTGCTTTATTGATGAATGTTGATAGTTTTGGGTATGGCATCCAAGCTGGCTTAGCCGAACGATCATTTTGGTTTGCCCCTTTGGCAGGAATCATCATTTTTGGTGCTTTTATAATAGGAGTGATACAAGGACACGAAACAAAAAGCCGTTTTATTCTTCGTTATATGAGTGTTATCCCTAGTATCCTTTTTCTATTATTAGGATTCAGCAAGCTTCTATTTTAGTGAAAAATACTAGTTTCCTTTACCAGAATTTATTAGACAATTCTCTTACTTACATTTACTATTAAAATAAAGAGTATAGGGAAAGGAAACTACTATATAATGTCATCAAAAGAATTTGATTTCACTTCACACTTACGTTTATCTTCTGGTTGCCATGTGTTATATAGCTATAGCCATATAGATGCCTATGTAAAAAATGCCGTCAGTTTCATTAGTGAAGGAATGGATAAAGACCATTTTGTCGTTTTTATCGATTCTAAAAATCATCTTGAACAAATTACACCGATTGTAGAGTCTAAATACGGCTTTAACTCTATATCAGAACAAGTTCTTTTTGTTGATTCTGAACAATATTATCAATTTCAAAACGGTCACCAACAAATCGTTATTAATTTCCGACAGATGATTAAGCCACACTTACCTCCAACAAAACCTACTCGAATTTGGGGATTTAATCAGATCGATGCTCCTTATACCATGCTTGAAAATTTAAAGGCTCATGAACAAACATGTCAATGTTTTATAGAAAAACATCATTCACTCATGGTGTGTGCTTATGATGGTCAAAAGATATCTGCGGCATTTCTAGGAGAGATGCTCCATTATCATGAATATTACATGACTGACACTTCTTTAGTTCCATCCAATCTCTATTATCGTTCTCAAAAGAAAGTCATGTTTCCTTCCATCTCTGAACAAGTTAAGCGTGAAAAAGATACAGAAGACTTTATGATACGTTCAGAAAAATTATCTATGGCAGGACAATTGGCTGCAGGAATTGCACATGAAATTAGAAATCCCTTAACTTCTATTAAAGGGTTCTTTCAACTGATAAAAGAATCAAACGACAAAGAGCATTATTACAATATCATTGAAGAAGAATTAACTAAAATTGAGCAAGTTTCAAGTGAAATGCTCCTGTTGGCTAAGCCCCATTCTGAAGTTCGGCATCCATTTGAGGTCAAGACTCTTATTAATGATGTAAAAATGTTACTTGAAACTCAAGCAATAATAAAAAACATTTCCATTATAACTGCATTCAATGCGGACCCATTATTCATTTACTGTGAGGATACGAAAATCAAACAAGTTCTGATAAATATCATTAAGAACGCAATTGAAGTCATGGAATATGGAACGATAACGATAAAAACAGAAGAGGTCCAGTCTCGTGTTATTTTATCTATTAAAGATGAGGGTCCAGGAATATCGAAAGAAGAATTACAAAAAATAGGAGAACCGTTTTATACAACGAAACCCAAAGGGACAGGATTAGGTTTACTTGTATGCCAAAAAATCATTGAATCTCATAATGGCTATTTATCAATCGAAAGCAAAGTAGGGACAGGAACTACATTTATAGTGGACCTCCCATTACATAAGACCAATGAACAAATCTAGTTAAATATTGAAAAACTGAGTATTCTGTAAATTATTAGCAATTTTTGCGCTTGCCTAGGAAATAGTAAAGTCAGACTGCTACATTTACAATCAAAAAAGGATAACTATAGTAACGTCTCTATAGTTATCCTTTTTATTATCTTACCAATCCCCTACTATGCTGTTTAGCAACTGAAATTTCAAAATAACTATCATCATCTTCATAAATTCGATCAATAATAATTAAAACATCCTCAAACGCAACAGAATGGTTGTTCGTATTATTCTCACTCATAAAACGAATCATATTTTCAACCTCAACATTTATCTTATGATTAAGATCTTCCTCGCTCGTTTTTTTGCTTCTGATGCTATCATTAAAATCCATAGGATATTTAGGAATATTCATCGCCCTTACCTTCTTCCATACTAATTTACTATAATCATAATGGTTTGGAGTGGATGAATCAAGAATTGAATTATAAGAATAAATAACAAAAAAGAATCCATCTATAATATATAGATAGATTCATGTCACTTTATGTAATGCTAATTAGTAAGTTGAAGTATTAGAATTAATTCTAATATTATCACTGGGAATTGAAAGCTCTACTGGTTCACTATTTATTCTAATATTATCGCTTGGGATGGATAGACTACTTAGAGAACCTCCGAATAATAAAACCGTTAATACAAGCATTCCAAATACTAGCTTTTTCATTAAATCACCTCCTTTTTGAAGATTTTATTAGCTCATTTATTGGTAATTGTCTATAATATTGATCTCCTGCTCTTTCGAAGTAAATTGATGACTTATTAAATAATTCTCTATCCTCCATTATTAATCCCCTATAATACTGGTCGAATGCCTTAATATAGTCATTCTCTATTTTTATCTCAATTTGATTTAATAACTGTAATGCTTTTTCCTTTTGATTACTTTTTATTAGATAAAAGATATATTCATATTTATCGTCTAAGGTTGTGGATGATTTATTCAAACATACCTTTTCTGGTTCTCCCCAAAAACAATAAGTAAAGTTTAAACTCTTCTGAGCCTCCTTCACTAACATCTCATGTTTAATTTCTTTAGATATATTTAATGATTTATTAAAACACTCTACTGCCTTAACTTTATCTGAAATAATAAATGAATTGCCCATTCCTGTTAACGCAACAGCTCGCATAGTAGGTGTCAATGCATTATTAATTATATCCGTCCCACAAATTCTAGAATTTTCCACATCATTTAAATGTAAGTGAACACTTTGCATTGTAACTAAATACCTACACTGCAACGAGGTTTTCATAAACCCCTCTTCCAACATGTTAATTTCTACATTCACTAATTCACTTAAGGAAGCAATCATTTCAAACTCTTTTTGACTTGAGTAATTATACAGCTGAAAGATTTTAATTAATGTTGAGAGTTCAGGTGCTTTTACCATTTTATACGTTAATTCTTTGATTGCATCAATTAAATCCATTTCCTGTTTGTAAACAAGGTGATCAATTTTATATACCTCGGCCCACTCTTTGCTTTCAACACTAGACGATTCAAGCAATCTAGTAATTAATGCTTCAACTAATGTTGATTTGCTATTAATGACCAAGTACTCCAATGATACTCTAGCTAAATCAGATTCGGGGTCTACGTTGTTCACAAACTCTTCTAGGTTTTCAATCGCACTAAAAGTTTCTGCTGATATCTCTTTTATAGTCATTAGCTATCATACCCTTATCATCATATTTATTACTAAAAATATATGATACATTTACTAGTTACGTCAATTAGACTAGTAAAAAAAATTATTTTCTTAGAAAATTTAGAGCTTTTTTATGAGTTTTTTTACATTTTATCCCTATTTTTGATTCTAGTCTAGTGTTTTTCTTCCCACGAAATTACATACATTCTTCCCCATCAGAAAAAAAGTTCATCTTATAGGTGCTTGGTGTAGCCCGTTTGTTTTTTACTGAATAAAGTAACTATAGGCTCACTTGAAAATGGAGGGATTATTATGGAAGAACAACTCATTATACCTTGGGACATAGATGGGACTCTCGAGGATGATTTTTTTGTACCCGATTATATTTGGGATATGGCTCAAGTCGTATTAACACATTATGAATTAAAGGTCCAAAACCTTGAAGTGATAACAACGAAAGCTGATAAAGGTGGACTCATTTGGAAAATGGATACAGATCAAGGTCCCTATAGTTTGAAGATCTTACACAGAAGACCTGGCAGAAGTAAATTCAGCCTTGGGGCTCAAGAGTTTTTAGTAAAGGAAAAAAACGCTAATGTCCCCCCTTTATTTCAAACGAAGGATGGCGAAAATTACGTAGAGATGGGAGGCAAGCTTTGGTTTGTCGCTAAATGGATTGAGCCACTTTACCAAGTTGGAAACGATTTAGAAGGAGCAAAATTACTTAGTCATGCACTAGGTGAGTTCCATCGACTATCAAAAGGGTATGTGCCTCCAAAAGGATCTGAGAATCCTTCTCGCCTCTATAGATGGCCAAAATCCTATGAAAAAGTCGTAAAGAAAATGGATTGGTTCCGAAATATCGCTACTACCTATCCAGAGATGCCGGCAAGTAGTGCGATTCTTACTCACATTGACATGTTTGAGGAACAAGCACGTAAAGCCCATTCTCTCTTACTTCAATCTCCTTACCATGAATTAGCTGCGCTTGGAAACACACATTGGGGTCTCGTTCATCAGGATTATGGATGGTCGAACGGACAAATGGGCCCTAACGGTATGTGGATTATAGACTTAGATGGCGTCGCCTATGATTTACCAATTAGAGATTTACGCAAGCTGATTACAGGACAAATGGACGATATGGGTTATTGGGATGTGACTTGGATGAAAGAAATGATTGAAGCATACCATGAAGCCAATCCAATTGATGACAAGCTTTTTGAGATTCTCTTAATAGATATGTCATTGCCAAATGAATTCTATAAGAATGTGAAAGAGATGGTGTATGAACCGACCGTCTTCCTAGATCATGAAGTAGAGACGCTCTGTCATACGATTGCGGAAACAGACAAATCGAAATGGCCAGCTATCGAGGAGTTGAGACAGTGGAAAGGAGTTAGCAGTAAATGAAGGTACTGATGATTTGTACAGAGAAACTTCCAGTCCCAGCTGTACGAGGTGGTGCCATCCAAACCTATATTGACGGCGTCTCACCAACCTTAAGTTCCAAACATGAGTTAACTATATTAGGTTCAACAGACCCCTCTTTGCCACTTGATGAAATAATAAATAACATTCGCTACGTCCGAACTCCTGGGGGGTTACTCGAAGATTACCGTGATGGTGTCAAACAATTTTTACTTTCTGAACCTGAATTTGATCTAATTCATATTTTTAATCGTCCGCGACTCGTTTTAGCTGTACGTGAATGTGCTCCCAACGCTCGAATCGTATTAAGTATGCACAATGATATGTTTAAACGTGAAAAGATCGACCCATTAGAAGCTTCTGCGGCCATCGACCAACTTGATAAGATTATCACAATTAGTGATTATATCGGCAAAACAATATCAGACTTATTTCCTCAAGCTGCATCGAAATTAAAAACAATCTACTCCGGGGTTGATATAAATCGTTTTGCTCCCCCACATTCAAAAAAAGCTCGAGAAATGCGTCAAGAAATAAGACAAGAATACGGGCTTGAAGGAAAAAAGATCATCTTGTTTGCCGGTAGACTTTCCAAAAATAAAGGGGCCGACATCCTCGTTCAAGCCATGCCAGAATTAGCTAAAAAACATCCTGATATTGCCCTTATAATCGTGGGAAGCAAATGGTTTAGTGTAAACGAAGTGAGTGACTATGTTGCTTATGTTCGAGCTCTCGCTTCCAAATTGCCTATTCCCGTGGTTAATACAGGCTTTGTAGCACCAACTGAAATTCAAAAGTGGTTTGCAGCAGCGGATGTTTTTGTTTGTCCATCTCAATGGCAAGAGCCATTAGCTAGAGTCCATTATGAAGCGATGGCATCTGGTCTACCTGTTATAACCACAGCTCGTGGTGGGAATCCAGAAGTTATCACTCCTAATAAAAATGGTTTTGTAGTTGAACAACCTGAGGATCCAAGAGCATTCGCTGACCTGATCGCTCCTCTCCTTTCCAATTCAAACCTCTCTAAGAAATTAGGGCAAAATGGAAGAAAGTTAGTTGAAGAAAAATTCACTTGGGATCGAGTTATTTCTGATATTTTAGATGTTTGGGATGAAATCGAATTCAATAAAGATCATGTTCCCCTCCCTACTAACACCGAAGCAGTACAAGTCATGGAAACCATCGACGAAAATACAAATGAGCAAGTTTCTTATTACCTTACAAATAATCAAGATCGAAAAAGTGAAGAGGATTTGTTTACAATAGATAAGTTGCAAGAAAGAGGAAATGAACAAATGAATAGAAGCGATTTCTACTGAAATGGAACAGCATGAAAATGACATTGATGAAGAGCTTGATTCGAATGACAATATTAAAAATGTCCTCGACCTAGTAGAAGAACTTGCGAATACCCCAGCTGAATATGATCATGATGATTCAGGTAATAGTTCAGCTGTACATGAAGAAATGATCGCCCAAAGTCAACCAAAAAGAAAAAGAACTAGAAAAACAAAATCACTAAATCTATCTAACAAAATAATAGATTTACCCTCTCACCCTAGTAACTTGCATTTAAAAGCTAAACGCTACACAAGAAAATGAGACAAAAACTAAGTGCAATATTAGTACCGAAAGTTAAAGTTCTGATTTTGATTACAAGAATCTCATTAAGTCACTAAATGATGAAACGATTACAAAGTTGCAAGCTAAATGATCTAGTAAACAAAGTAGGATATAAAGACTACGTGCCAAAATTTGTTCCTCCTTCTTTTGTCTTAAGTAGGTGCTTATCTATACGAATTTCCCAAGGATGAATACCCTACTAATGATCAAAGAAAAATGGAGGGATTACGATGTCCGAAGAACTCATCACACCTTGGGATTTTGATGGTACGTTAGACGACGATTCATACGTGCCTTCCTATATTGAAGATATGGCTCAAAAAGTAATGGAACAATATGACCTTACCGTTCATTCGTTTCTAGTAATGGCGACCAAAGCGGATAAAGGAGGTCTTATTTGGAAAATTGAAACAGACAAAGGTCCGTTTAGTTTAAAAGTTCTGCATCGCAGACCAACAAGAAGCCTCTTCAGTCTTGGAGCACAGGCTTATTTAGTAGAAGAAAAAGGAGCAAGAGTTCCTCCTATTTATAAAACAAAGGACGGGCAAAATTTTGTGGAAATGGGCGGAAAATTATGGTTTGTAGCAGAATGGCTACCACTTGAAGAAGCTTCAGAAGATTTAGATGGAGCCAAACAACTCTGTACTGGCCTAGCTGAATTTCATCGTTTGTCACAAGGTTACGAACCTCCTTATGGCTCTGAGAAGCCTTCTCGCCTGTATCGCTGGCCCAGGAAATACGAAAAAATGATTAAAAAAATGTCATGGTTTAGAGATATCACGACTGCTTATCCAGAAATGCCCGCTAGTTCTACCATTCTCTCCAACCTTGATCGATTTGAACAACAGGCAAAAGATGCTTTATCTCAATTAGAAACATCGAATTACCATGAATTAGTAAAAAAGGGCAATAAAGAATGGGGTTTGGTTCACCAAGATTACGGTTGGGCGAATGGACAATTAGGTCCTGGGGGCGTATGGCTCATTGACTTAGACGGAGTAGCCTATGACCTACCTATTCGCGATTTACGAAAGCTCATAACAAATCAAATGGAAGATATGGGAACATGGGATGTAACATGGATAAAAGGAATGATTGAAGCATATCATGAAGCAAACCCAATAAATAAAGAACTTTATGACATTCTCCTCATTGATATGTCCTTACCAAATGAATTTTATTTACAAGTAAAGGATATGGTCTATGATCCTACCATTTTTCTAGACGAAGAAGTAGAGTCAATCGTAAAAGACATCATCGAACTTGACCATTCGAAATGGCGTGCACTTGAAGAGCTGAAAGAATGGAAAGGAGTTATAACATCATGAAAATATTGATGATCTGTACCGAGAAGCTGCCGGTTCCAGCGGTAAGAGGAGGGGCCATCCAAACCTATATTGACGGAGTCTCGGCTTCTCTAAAAAAAGAGCATGACTTAACCATATTAGGAACAAGTGATCCGAGTTTACCTGATGATGAAGTAAAAGATCATATTCGATATGTGCGAACACAAGGTGGCCTGATTGAGGTTTACCGTGAAGGGGTTAAAAAATTTTTACAAGAAAATACGTTTGACGTGATCCATATTTTTAATCGCCCACGTCTTGTCTTACCCGTAAGAGAATGTGCCCCTAACGCCAGAATCATCCTAAGTATGCACAATGATATGTTCAAACCTGAAAAAATTGATCCAGAAGAAGCAGAAGCTGTAATCGATGAGCTCGATAAAATTATTACAGTAAGTGATTATATCGGTCGTACAATCTCTGATCCATTTCCAAAAGCAAAACCCAAGCTAAAAACGATCTATTCTGGTGTAGACATTTCACGCTTTGTACCTCCTCAGTCCGATCAAGCAAAAGAAATGCGCCAGTCTATCCGTAAAGAATATGACCTTGAAGGAAAAAAAGTCATCTTATTTACAGGAAGACTTTCCCCTAATAAAGGGGTTGATGTTCTGATTCGCGCCATGCCTGAGTTAGCAAAAGAACATCCAAATGTCGCCTTAATTATTGTTGGGAGCAAATGGTTTAGTGTAGACGAAGTTACGGATTATATTGCCTATGTTCGTGCTCTCGCTGCAAGATTACCTATTCCTGTCATCAATACTGGGTTTGTTCATCCAACAGAAATTCAAAAATGGTTTGCCGCTTCCGATGTGTTTGTTTGTACATCTCAATGGCAAGAGCCGTTAGCACGAGTCCATTATGAGGCAATGGCTTCCGGGTTACCCATTATAACAACGAATCGTGGTGGAAATGCCGAAGTCATTGAACCAAACCGAAATGGCTATGTAATAGATGATCCACAAAATCCATCTTCTTTTGTAGAACACCTTACCACTCTTTTATCAGATCCCGCTCTTCGTAAAAAACTAGGAAACTACGGAAGGAAATTAGCCGAAGAACACTACACATGGTCTCGCGTTATTAAAGATATTCGCGAAGTATGGAACGAAGTGGAAGAACGAATTAAAAATGGTATACAGCTTGATTCTTTAGATGTAGAGAAAGAAGAAGAAATGAATCAAAGTCTGTCGGAAGAACATTCCGTTAATGTAAATGAAGGAAAACAAACAGATCCGATCGAAGATGTGATTGAAGATCTCAATGAACAACTTCAATCTACCGAGTCAGAAGAAGAAGTTCAAAAGCCTACTTCTGAACCTATTGAAGACGTCATAGAAGATCTTAATGAACAACTTCACTCTACCGAGTCAGAAGATTTCCATCAGGAGAAAAAGAAAAAGAACATTATAAGGAAGAAGACGTCTCTTACTCGAAAGCCTTCTATAACTGAAACCACTCCCGATGAGGAACATGTGCCTCTTGAGAATGTCATAGAGGATTTACATGAACAAATCGAAACAGATGAACATCAAGTGCCTGAAGGCGGAGATGATTGGCTTCAAGGACGTGTGCCGCTTGAAGAGGTAATTGAAGATCTAAATGACCAGATGTCATCAACTGATCGCAGTGCCCCAACCTCAGAACTTGAAGATTCTAGGTTAAAAGGTCTGAGTAAGAATAGATTGAAACAACGAATGTCGAGGCAATCACAACGAAGAACATTACTATTATCAGAACTCTCGTCTCAAGATGATTTACTTGATATTCTTCTTTCCAAAGTCCAAGAACGAACTACAAAAACGGGCAAACGGAATCAAAGTACTGACTCTGAAAAAACGGCAGTGAATAGTGTTATAAAAGACTTACAAAGTTTATTAAAAAATCAACAGCTTCAATCAGACAAGAAAAAAGAATTGATTGAAACGGTTAATGATATTACAACCGCAAAGCTTTTCAATAAATTACAAACAAAAAGAAATCTGAGCAACAAAAAGAGAAGACGTTAACAAAAAAAGAGTTGTTACTAAGGTGGGATCATTAGTAACAACTTCTTTTTTACATCTTATAAATGTTTTTTATATACTCTATTTCTTCTTTTAAACCGGCTTGTAATTCGTATTGCGGTTTGTAAGCTAGCAATGACTCTGCTTTGCTTATATCAGCCCACGTATGCTTTGGTTCTCCAATCGCTGCTTTCGCATAATGGATGTTGGCTTTTTTATTAAGCAGCCTTTCTATCTGAGAGATCACTTCATTGACAGATGCCCTCTCTTTTCCACCTATATTAATTGTCTCTCCAATTACTCGTTCTGCATGCATGACAGAGGCAGTAGCTCTAGCGCAATCCCGAACAAATGTGAAATCTCTTGTTTGTGTGCCGTCTCCGTAAATCGTCACTGGTTTGTCTTCTATAACACTTTTGATGAAACGATGAAACGCCATATCACTCCGTTGTCTCGGCCCATAAACAGTAAAATATCGGAGAATGACGGTTGGAACCCCAAAACTTTCACGATAGACATGGCATAAATACTCTCCCGTAAGCTTCGTTATCCCATAAGGCGACATCGGCTCTAAAATTGCGTCTTCTGAAACCTTCCCACTCTTCTCGCCATAAACTGAAGACGTGGATGCATAAATAAATTTCTTAATAGGAACATGTTTGCTTGCCTCTAGCATGTTTTGTGTTACTTCTATATTATTTTTCACATACTCTCGAAAATCAGTTCCCCAACTTGAACGTACTCCCGGCATACCAGCTAGATGAAACACATAATCGATATTTTGCAACCTAAATTCCCACTTAATTGAAGCTAGATCTTCTTCATAAAAAGTAAATCGCGGATGGTTGAGTAACGAAGTAACATTTCCTTTTTTTATCTTTTGTGGCGTAGGTCCAATATATGAATCTATTCCAAACACGTGATTTTTACTATCTTCTAATAGTCTTTCACATAGGTGTGAACCGATAAAACCAGCTGCACCAGTAACTAGAATATTCATGGTCTAGCCACCCCCACATACCGTAAACCATGACTTCTTATCTTATAGGGTTGAAGAGCGTTCCTACAATCTACAATGGTGTTTCCTCTCATTCTTTCTCTTACTACTTTCCAATCTGCTTCTATAAACTGCTTCCACTCTGTTGCAATAATGACCATATCAGCTTCACGAATGGACTCATACATATCTTTATAGTTGGTTACATGATTCAATTTGGGAGAAACCACCGGATCATATAAATGAACGTGACAACCTTCATTAACAAACTGATCGACTAGCTTTAATGCTTGCGAATGACGCATATCATCGGTGTTTGGCTTAAACGTAGCCCCCCAAATAGTAATATTCTTTTTTTGGAAATCAGGAAACTCTTTTTTGATTTTTTTCATATAATAAGCAATAATGCTATCGTTTACGCTTTGAGCCGCCTGCAACATATGCGGTGTTACGTTTCTCGTAATCGACTGATGTTCTAACGAAGACAAATCTTTTGGTAAGCAGGAACCTCCGTAACCTAAGCCCGCCTGCAAAAAGTGGTGACCAATTCGAGGATCCATGCCAATCCCTAAAGCTACTTCAGTAATGTCCACACCACAAACATCCGCTAATTGTGCTAATTCATTTATAAAGGAAATTTTCACTGCTAAAAAAGCATTGGACGCATACTTAATCATTTCTGCACCACTTAAGTTCGTGATCACATAAGGGGCATCAATAAAGTGATATAACTTTTGTAACACTTTTACCGCTTGATGATTTTTCAATCCTACAACGATTTTATCTGGATATAACATATCATGTATGGCAGTCCCTTCCCGTAAAAACTCAGGGTTTGAGACGACATCAAATAACGATTCAGACACTCCATTTTTCAGAAACGTCTGGTTCAATTCTTCATTTGTACCAATCGGTACCGTACTTTTTGTAATGATCACTTTATGCGTATCGATTAAGGGGGACAAATCATTGGATACTTCATGAAAGAAACGGAGGTCTGTTTTTCCATCTTTATCTTGCGGTGTACCAACGGCAATAAAAATGACAGAGCTTCGTTTCACAGCTTCTGATAAATTCGTCGTAAATTCTAATGTTCCTTTCCTCACATTTTCCTTAAGCATGTCTTCTAGACCAGGTTCATAGATTGGTACTTCTCCTTGAGAGAGCATGTTCACCTTCTCTTCTAGCTGCTCTACACAGATTACTTTATGTCCAAAATTCGCTAGTACCGTAGAGGTTGTCAATCCTACATATCCTGCTCCAATAACACAAACATTCATCACGTCGACTCCTCTTTAACAAAAATGAAATATATTTTTTATATCTTATTTAAAAAGGGCTGTGTTAGTGAGTTGGTTAGGTAAATTAAAAGAAATTAAACGTTTGTCTAGTTGGAATCGTCTTTTTCGTAGGGAATCATTTATCATTTGATTGGTCCAACACCCAAAAAGGCTGTTCTTTAACGCTTTCTCATTCGGACAAATTCCTATTATTTGCTTGACCGAATACGATACAACTGTAGACGTAAGGGGGAATTTCATGAAAGTGAGAAAAGCAATAATTCCAGCAGCCGGTTACGGTACAAGAAGTCTCCCAATTACAAAGGTCGTTCCGAAAGAAATGTTTCCTATTAATGGGAGACCAGCTATTGACTATATAATAGAAGAAGCTATTTCTTCAGGAATTGAGGAAATATTGATTATCGTTTCAAGAAATAAGAATATGATTATGGATTATTTCGATCGATCTCTCGAACTTGAAACATTTTTAGAGCGAAACAATAAACAACATTTAATTAAGTCCATTACCGTACCAGATATCCATATTCAATTCGTTCGTCAACCTACTGCAAAAGGGTTAGGTGATGCCATTCGCCTTGGAAAACCTTTTGTCAATGATGAACCGTTCGCTGTCATGCTTCCTGATGATCTATTTCTAGATGAACAACCAGTTATTGGGCAATTAATTACCGCCTATCAAGAAGTTCAATCGAATGTAATTGGTGTGCAACAAGTACCTGAGAACCAACTTAAAAATTACGGAGTCATAAAAGAAATGCATTTGAAGGACCAGTTGTTCGAGGTGTTAGATCTTATTGAAAAACCGCAATCAGCACCACCATCGGACTTGGCAGTTACGGGTCGTTATGTGCTTGATCCTACGATTTTCACTTTCTTAGAGCAGCTTAAGCCAGGCAGCGGTGGTGAGATTCAATTAACAGATGCACTTAAAGACATGCTGCAACTCAAAAAATGTTTTGCCCAAAATCTTTCTGGCACACGTTATGATATTGGCAACCCTGATGATTATTATAATTTGCTGCTGTATATGTATAAAAAATTCGGACACGACTCACCTTAAGTTGTATTTTTTCATTAATAGTAGACTCAGAACCGGCTTCTTATCTGTTGTAAAAAGGAGGTGTCCAAAGGCTATTTTACACCTTTGGACACCTCCCTAAATAATGGGTCTCTTTTTACTTTTTTACAAACTACCTTTATTACCGGTTATCAACCGTCTCCGGATACATATCATGATTCATCATACGGTGTTCAGCCATCTTTTCATACTTCGTGCCAGGCTTCCCGTAGTTCGTATATGGATCGATACTAATGCCGCCACGTGGCGTGAATTTGCCCCATACTTCAATATAACGAGGATCCATTAGTTCGATTAAGTCATTCATAATAATATTCATACAGTCCTCGTGGAAATCTCCATGATTTCTGAAACTAAACAAATACAATTTCAACGACTTGCTTTCTACCATTTTCACGTCTGGGACATAGCTAATATAAATCGTAGCGAAGTCTGGTTGATTTGTCATTGGACATAGCGACGTGAACTCCGGGCAATTAAATTTTACAAAGTAATCACGGTTTTGGTGCTTGTTTTCGAATACTTCTAGTACAGAAGGATTATAAGAAAAGTCATAGGCTGTACCTTGGTTTCCTAATAGTGTTACACCTTCTAGTTCTTCTTTCTTTCTTCCACTCATCGTTTTCTCTCCTTCTTACACACCGCGCTTGTTCCCCCAAATAAGGGTATGAAGTTGCGGCAATACTTTTGCATCATTCATAATAATGGATTTCGTTGCTTTCTCAATTAACCATTCATACCGCCTTAACAAGGTTGACAATAGTTTCGCATCGTCTGATGAATGAACCTCTTCATTGCCAATTTGTAAATAGAATGGTACATGTGAATATCTCTTATGAATCATTTCAGCGTATTGAAAGTCCTCATCATCAAAGACAACTACTTTCAAACTTACATTCCGACCTTCTAACTGGTTTATATAATAATCAAGTTTGTCATAATCCGTTTCCATCTTCGAGCTCGGTGGTTTAGGCGAGATCGTTACATCATCCACTTTTTCCATCCACTCTTGCCAAATGGACCCTTGCGTTTCGATTGCTACTTTCCAGCCTTCTTCATGGCAAAGATCAATGAGTTCAGCGATTCCTTTGTGCAATGCAGGATTTCCACCTGAAATGGTCACATGAGAAAAAGCTTCTCCCCCTATCTCTTTTAACCGAGCCACAATGCTACTCGCTTCTATTAATTCACTCCTAGCTGACCCATCCCACGTAAAGCTTGAATCACACCAAGAACAGGAGTAATCACATCCTCCTGTTCTAACAAACATGGTTTTCTGTCCAATGACCATTCCTTCACCTTGAATCGTTGGACCAAATACCTCCATTACCGGAATTCTCATGCTAACTCCTCCGGTTTCGGACGATAAACGACATAACTAGTAGGTGTTTCGCGAACAACAACTTGCAAGCAATTTGGCTTGTTCATCTGTGTTTGTAATTCAGCTTGAACAGCCTTCCAAATTTGTTCAGCTACTCTTTCCGTTGTCGGGAAAACGCCTTTGTATTCAGGATGATCATTTAAAACTGAATGATCATACCTTTTATGAACGATTTCTTTGATTCGCTTAAAATTAATCAGGAAACCTAATTCATCTAAAGCATCTCCAGCAATCGTTATATTAATAAAATACGTATGGCCATGCATATTCTTACACGGACCCGCTGCATCATCTGGAATAAAATGCGCTGCTGCTACATGCATATCTTTATTTAATTCATAGCGATACGAATGCTGAACTTGTGGGTAAAATTGTTGGATCATCATTCACTCCCTCCTTGCTTTTCAGCTAGGTAGGAATCCAATCCTTTTTTGCGTAAATCACATGCAGGACAATCCCCACACCCATCTCCTCGTACCCCATGATAACAAGTTAATGTTTTTTCTCTTACAAAATCAAGAGCATCTAATTGATCAGCTAACTTCCATGTTTCAGCCTTATTCAGCCACATAAGTGGTGTGTGTATGACAAATTGCTCATCCATTGCCAAGTTTAATGTAACATTTAATGATTTTACAAAACTATCACGGCAATCAGGATATCCACTAAAATCTGTTTCACAAACACCGGTAATAATATGACGCGCTCCAATGGCTTGAGCATAAACTGCAGCAAACGAAAGGAACAAATGATTTCGACCAGGGACAAATGTAGAAGGAAGTTCCCCGTTCTCTCCAGCCTTCACCTCAATATCACTTCTTGTTAATGCGTTGGCTGATAGTTGATTAATTAGTGTCATATCGAGCACATGAAAGGAGACTCCTAATTCTTCTGCAATTTCACGTGCACACTCAATTTCATCACGGTGTCGCTGTCCGTAGTCAAACGTTACTGTAGCTACTTCTTTAAATTGATCAAGCGCCCACAACAAGCAAGTTGTACTATCTTGACCACCACTAAAAACAACGACCGCTTTTTCATTTCTCATGTCTCATTTCTCCTTTTCGTAAAGCGTTCATTAAATATCTAACTATCCAACGAACCTTCTAATGAAGAAAAGAGCATTCGTCACTCCAAACGGGTATATTCGTCCTTTTTCATTCATAAAGTATCTTCAGGAAGGAACAATATGAATAAAGGTTCTAGAAATGCATTCTAAAACATAACGGACCCTTGCCTACTAACGACAAGAAAACTGTACTATCAAGACGTACAGTCCACACCTTAGTTTTTTATAGAGGGAGTTTGCGAACCTCTTGTCTTTTTTCCACTATCTATCATAGCACAAAGTATTTGGGGTCGCTATTCTTTTCACCTCGATCAAAACTTGGTAAAATAACTATGCAGGTAAATTTATACATAAAGAAATGAGGAACGTACATGTCAACTTTTCAAGAAAAACTAGAAAAATATGCTGAACTTGCCGTCAAAGTTGGTATCAATATACAACCAGGTCAAACTCTCGCTATTCGTACCCCCCTTAATGCAGCAGAATATGTCCGTGCTGTAGCAAAGAAAGCATACGAAGCAGGTGCAAAAAATGTACATGTCGAGTGGAGCGATGAAGAACTAACGAAAACAAAATATGAATTAGCTCCAGATGACGCGTTTCATGAATTTCCTGAATGGGTTGCAAAAGGCTATGAAGAAATGGCCGAGAACGGTACTGCATTCTTAAGCATTACAGGTTCAAATCCCGACCTTTTAAAAGATGCGGACCCAGAGCGTGTGTCCAATGCTAACAAAGCAAGTGGTAAGGCAATGGAGGGATTCCGCTCCTACATTATGTCCGACAAAATTAGTTGGTCAATCGTAGCTGTTCCTTCTGTTGGCTGGGCGAAAAAAGTCTTTCCTGAAGACTCAGATGAGAAAGCAGTTGAGAAACTATGGGAAGCCATTTTTGCAGCTACTCGCATTAATGAGGCTGATCCAGTTTCAGCATGGCAGGAGCACTTATCTCTGCTTGATGACAAAATGAATGCGTTGAACGAGAAGCATTACCATGCACTCCATTACACGTCAGAAGGAACAGACTTAGTAATTGAATTACCTGAGACACATCTTTGGGTAAGCGGTGGAAGTATTAATAAAGACGGAGTATCCTTCGTTGCAAATATGCCTACTGAAGAGGTGTTTACATCTGCTAAGAAAACAGGCGTAAACGGAACCGTTTCAAGTACGAAGCCATTAAACTATGGGGGAACTCTCATTGATAATTTCTCACTTACATTTAAAGATGGAAAAGTAATTGACTTTAAAGCTGAAGAAGGATACGAAACATTGAAGCGTTTGCTTGATACGGATGAAGGAGCTCGTTTTATTGGAGAAGTAGCTCTTGTTCCACACAAATCACCTATTTCTGATACGAATATCCTTTTCTACAATACGTTATTTGACGAGAATGCATCCAACCACCTAGCTATCGGATCTGCCTATGCATTCTGTATTGAAGGCGGAAAAGACATGAATAAAGAAGAGCTTGAGAAAAATGGCTTAAACACGAGCTTGACACATGTTGATTTTATGATTGGGTCTGCTGATATGAATATCGATGGCGTCTATGAAGATGGCAAACGTGAACCGATCTTCCGTGAAGGGAACTGGGCGTTTTAATTTCATCTTGATTCAGCAAAGGGGTACGAAAACGGTCCTAGACCTTTTCGTACCCCTATTCTATATTGCACTTCTTCTATTTAACTTCATTTCCTAATCTTACCTCTCCTTTTCTTTCTACAATTGGTAACACTATTGTTAAAAGGAGGATGAAAGATGTCAAATCCATACTTATGCCCTAATTGCAAAACAAACCGTTCACGGTTTAATTTAATTCAACAAGTTGCTACTCCAGTGAAAATGGATGCAAGAAGTGGTGATATTATTGAACAATATGAAGATAATAACGCAGGCCCTCTTCATATGACGTATCGTGGCCCCGAACTTCGTGTACAATGCGCCACTTGCGGTTTAGTCGAGGAAGAAAGAATGTTTGTAAAACGAGCCCAACAACAACAATAGGAGCCATTCAAAATGGCTCCTTTTATTATTCAAATATAGATAATGCTTGTTTTCCTAATAAAAAACTTCCTATAGCATAAGCTTCCGCTTGATCTCTTATTTTCGTTGATCTTGTAGTAGTTCCATCGTAAACGTATAAATGATATGGCTGATACGACGGATCTTCTTCAAAAGCTGATCGTAAAAACATGGACGTTTGTGCAAGACCGTGATTGCCCCGATACATCACTTCATAAAAGGAAATAAAACCATGCATAACACCATTGTAGCGAATTGTTTCTACCGGAACTCCGTGTTCTGATAGACGTTTGGCATAGGCTTCCCCTTCATCACGTAACGGATCAAATTCCGCTGTAATAACAAGGGCTGGTGGCAATCCGTAAAGATCTTCCGCTTCAAGTGGTGACGTATAAGCATGAATCCACATCGACTCATCTGGTGTATACGTATCTCTCGCTCGTAACATGACGCTTCGAGATAGCAAATAATAGCCACTGTCATATGTCATTCTTGAATCAAATTCAATATCCTGGAATGTCGTTAAAGGATACAAAAGTGCTTGTGCTGTAATAGGAGGACCATTTCGGTCTCTCGCCATTAGTGAAACGACTGTTGCAATATTTCCTCCTGCACTATCACCTACAACAGCAATCTTAGTTGGGTCTCCTCCTAATTCTTCGGCATAATGATGAGCCCAAACGAGTGCATCATAACTGTCCTCAATCGCAGCAGGGAATGGATGTTGAGGAGCGACTCGATATCCTACTGCAATGACAATGCTGTTCGTTCGTGACGCTAGTGCCCGAACGATATTATCATGAGTATGGATACTTCCATACCCTTCCATAAATGCTCCACCATGATAATAAAGAATGATGGGATGTGGACCATCTGCAATCGGTCGATACATTTTCCCTTCAACAGTTGACCCATCTGAAACTGGTATGTCAATCAATTCATTTGTAAAACGAGGCACCCCACTATTTGAAAGGAAATTAGGTACCTTCATATCTGGTGTAACCAAGTTATGGTGAACGGCATGAAGAAGCACCGCTGTTTTAGGAGGAACTTTCCCCGCTTCTGTATGTGCCCAATAATGAACAAAGAGAATGACACAAAGTGAACTTACAATAAACCCAAGTGACGCAACCATCATCCAAATGCCTAGTTTCTCAAATACTATTTTCATGGCGTCACCCCCATAAGAAGTCTGACAATTTATACTTTTATTATATCAGGAAAAAGAAAATCAGATAAGAGATTTTATCAAATTTTTATACATTTTTACATATTGTACGTGGTTCTTTGCTAATCCGTGACTTAAATAAAAAGGTAACCAGGTTACAAAGCATCTGGTTACCTTTTTGTGGAAATGACGCTTAATTCCAATTGAACTCTATAAATTCATTACGTCCTGACTTGTTTCGATCCTCCTTGTATTCTTTTGGACTTTTTTTATAGAAATGTTGATGGCTTTCTTCTGCCGGATAAAAGGTTGAAGCGTTTAATATTTCGGTTACAATCGGTTTTTTAAAACGTTTGCTCATGACTATTTCTTGTTTTGATCTTTTTGCTTGGTCTTTTTGGTTTTCATTATGATAAAATATCGCTGTTCGATACTGTGGACCTCGATCGTGAAACTGACCATCTGGGTCGGTTGGGTCAATCTGGGGCCAATAAAGTGATAATAGTCTTTCATAAGTAAATAAGGCCGGATCGTATGTAATTTGTACAACTTCATAATGCCCACTTTTACCTGATTTTACTTGCTCATAAGTAGGATTATCTACATGTCCTCCCATGAATCCGGAGTCCACTTTTATAATACCAGGTAATTCATCAAATGGTTGAACCATGCACCAAAAGCATCCCCCTGCAAATGTTGCTTTTTCCAAATTTTCTTCTCTCATACTATTCCCCTTCTTTCGATTATTATTGCCAATTCTTACTTATAAACGGTGCTTTTTTATTCCTTAGTTTTTGAGTATTTATTGGGACAAAGAACACCCATATTATCTTGTACTTTTTCCCTCATTAACAAATTGCATTCAGCTCATCAAAAGAAAATAGCGATCCATTAGGCACTCGCCTAAACAATGTTCGGGCGCCTGCATAGGATAACAGTGGATTTTAAAGTTAAAGGAGGACATTTTTTATGCATTATCAAAACATTCCGCCTAAGTCTACAGATCAAACAGTTCCACAAATGGTAGCTGGTGTTGACCCATTTATGATTCAAACTCTTCAATCGCTCTTACACTCAAATGTTGTCATTCAAACAACGGAAGGACTTGTCCGCGGTATTGTAGCTGATGTAAAAGCTGATCATGTTGTCATCGATGTGAAAAATTGCCCATTTTTTGTACGTATTCAACAAATAGTTTGGGTAAAGCCGTCTGTGTACCGAGAAGAAGAGTAAATCGAACTTATTACAAAAGAGGTATCCAACAGGCATTTGCCTTATTAGGTACCTCTTAAAGATCTCCATCCTTTGACTTCCTCATCTCAATTCTTAAGATGAAGGCTCCGTTTTTTCTTGTTCCTCATAAACAAAGTCAATTTCTTCATTTTTTCGACTATATTTCACTTTCAAATCATGGCCTTTAAAATACCAAAGATCTTTTTCTTCTATATAGAAGATGATCCCATCAGCTTCTTCCTTTGCCCCAATGACTGAAGGAGATTCCTGACTAATTCCAAGTGAAAACCCACTCTGAATCGATCCACACCCGCCATACCTAGCAAAAAAGCGGACATGTTCTCCTTGCCCCTTTAATCCTAATTCTTCTTTAAACCACTGCAGTGCCGGCTTTGTAATTTGTATATTCATTATAAACACTCCCTATTTAACCTTACCTGCCTCTATCATATCAATTATGTAAAACGCTTGTCTATGAAAGATACCTTTTTACATTACCTACGCTAAAAAAAGTTTCCTTCTGTCAACTTTTTTAACGTCGTGCATATACTATAAAAAAAGCAGCGATCACATATCTTAATAAAAGGAGGAAAAATAATGAGCTTAACAAAACGCACATTGTATTATGCTCACCTTTTTAGCAAAATGGGGCTATTGACAGAAGAACAAAAGAAACAATTAGAAAAGTCATTACAAAAGAAATAAGAACGTAAGCAAACTGCTTACGTTCTTATTTCTTACTTACCCAACCAATTGATCTAGTGTTTCTACAAGCTGAACAATCTCTGGCTTGCTAATTTGTGCATTTGCTCCTACTTTCTCACCTTTATGAAAAAGGTCTGTTGAAATTAATGAAGAGAAAATAACCACAGGAAGATGCTCAAGCAGTTGGCTTTCTTTTATTTTTAACGTTAGATGATGACCATCCATTAAAGGCATTTCAATATCTGTAATGACAAGGTCCACCTTGTTTTCTATTTCATCCTTTGTTAGCGACTGTAGAAATTCCCACGCACTTTTTCCATTTTCAAAAAATTGAAGACGATCATAGCCAGCTTCATGCAACGTATCTTGTAACAACTTGCGTAAAATAGCAGAGTCCTCAGCAATGACAATCCTCTTGTCCGAACGTTGTCTAACACCTAACGCCTTTACTCGCTCAACACTTAAACCGGTATCTGGATTAATATCTACAACGATTTTTTCAAAATCTAATAACAGAGCCATCATTTCTTCCATTTTTACAATACCGATCGTATGTCCCATGTTCCCCTGAGAAAGTTCGCTCGGCTTTTCAATTTGTTCCCATGAAATTCGATGAATTCTAGAAACACTATGAACATGAAACGCTACTTTCATTTTGTTGAGTTCCGCAATAATAAATTTATCTTGTTCTGGATTTTCTGAATCTGGCAAATGTAATACTTTAGCTAAATTAACAACGGGAATCACTTCTTCTCGTAAACGAATGACTCCTTCTACATGTTCATGCCCATTTGGTGTACCTGTAATTGGAAGAGGGTTTATAATTTCTCTCACCTTTAGCACATTAATTCCAAACGTGTTATTTCCTATTTGAAACATCACAATCTCTAGTTCATTCGTACCACTTTCCAATAAAATCCCTTGTTTTTCTAGCTGATTCATATAAACTTTCCCCCATCTTCCTGATACTTCCTACCTACTACCTATAGTTTATAAGAGGAATCACTTACTCGCAAGTGAAATTTCATTCATTAAACTAACCAAAAAAAATCGAACGATAAGCCTTATAGATAGGACTAATCGTTCGATTGACTATTAAACGTGAATCGTAACTTCACTTTCTTCTCTTAAATTAGCTAGAAGGGCATCCATTTGGAGTTGAAATTCAATCTCCTCACGAACCTCTTCTAATTCAGGGAAGTCAGCCTCTGCTTCAGGTGCAGATGCTACAGCTTCGTCATAAAATGCTTGGATCTCTTCTTCTGTCACTTCTATTTCTGTTACCTTTTGCTCAATGTATTTATTGCTTTTGACGTTTTCAGCAACATCTTCTCGAAGCTCTTCCATTGGCACTCCTTGTGCTTCTAATAACTCTTGAAGCTGTTCTTCTGATTCAAGTCCAAATTGAGCCATTAAATCGGCAATTCCTGACTCAATTTCTTCATCCGTTACTTCGATTCCTTCTTCATTTGCTGCATTTGCGATAAGAGTCGAGTTAATAATTCTATCAAGAACTTGATCTTTTACTTGTTCTAAGTAAACAGCACCTTCTTCACTATCAATATCAATTCCTTGCATCGCAAGTTGCATCGCTTCCTGCTCTATTGTAGCAACATAAACTTCTTTATCGATATCTTCACCATTTACCGTAGCAATAACTTCCGGTATATCTGACGTATCAATGAAAGATCCCATTTCCTCTTCTCCAGGCTCTACAGCCTCAGTTTCGTCTGTTGCCACTGGATCCTCTTGAGTTGCTTCTTCTTCTCCTCCACAAGCAGCTAGTCCAAATGCTAGTGCGCAAATACCAAACCCCATTACTAACTTCTTCAAATTGATTCAATCTCCTTCCATTTAAAAACCTGTCGCTATTGTAACATAAAACATTTTGTTTTTCAGGTTCTATCCTACCAATTCCCTATGATGGATAGCATCCGGCCAGTAATTATGAAATCTTGTGAAAGAAATAGTCCCTCTCCTGCTAGTGATGACAAAGGGGACCCTTCCTTTCTCTTTATTATTTAAAAAACTATGTAAAAAAGAAAACTTGTTAAAAAAGGCATTGAAAAAGAAAGTCTTCCTATTTTTAATCCTCTAAGGCATGGGCAAAGACTTGTGCTTAAAAATAAAATCCTGCTATGAGTAGCCGTTCTCATAGCAGGAGCGCAATGTACGAGACTTCAGTCTAGCACATTTTCATTAACAACAGTCTTGACCTCCGCCAAGCATTACAAGCCCTGCTCCGCTTTCTGACTCTTGATAATCAAGAGTTAAGTCTGCAACTTGTTGTACGATATCTTTTTCAATTGCTACATTAATTCCATTGACCACTTCTTGTTGATCGGTTTCTGCTGGTTCATCCAGAGCCAGCCCTAATTTAGGACCGCCTCAACCCATACCAGCAAGTACAACACGAACCGTGTTTAATCCATGCTCATTCATTGTCTCTACAAGGAAGTCTTTCGCACGATCTGTAATTTTCACGTTTCATTCACCTCGTTTCATCTATAAACTTAGTATACTCGAAAAGGATGAGTTTTTCATACTATACGCTTTGTTAATTGTTTGAAGTTGCCATACAAAAAACGTTGCACTTGTTCAGTGGAATAATGTTTATCTAATTCCTCTACTAAATTTTGATATTGTCCACTATGTTCTAAGCGATCAATGTATTCTGAGATACCGTCAAAGTCAGAGCCAAACCCAATATGACGTTCTCCACCAAGACTACACATATGATCTACATGTAAAAGTAGATCTTTTATAGTCGCCGAACCAGTGGTTACAAAGTCTGGACAAAAGACGAGACCAATGTACCCGTCTTTCTTAATCAGTTCACTAATTTGATCATTATACAAATTTCTTGGATGGTCACAAATTTGTCTTGCATTCGAATGAGAGGCAATCGGACAAATAGCTAGTTCCATCACATCCCAAAATCCTTTAATACTTAGATGTGAAACATCGGTCAACACGTTGTTCCTATTATTTAATCGAACTACTTCTTTCCCTAGAGTAGAGAGACCAGCTCCTCTTGCTTCTCCTACTCCATCGGCACATAAATTCGCTTGGTTCCATGTTAAGCCAACAGATAATACTCCTAATTGATGCAAAATTGATAGTTTCGTTACATCATCACCGATCGCATCCACACCTTCAAGAGTTAAAATCGCACCCAATTCATGATCTTTTAATTCATTTAGATCTGACCATCTTTTTATATGCTTTATTTTCGGACTCGCTTTCAAAACCTTCTCAAAAAAAATATCAATTTGCTCCAAAACAACTTGAAATTTTTGATCTTGTTTAATAAAAGGTTCTACAAAAATAGCAAATAATTGAATACGAACATTACCTGCTAGTAAACGCTCTAAGTTAGCATCAATATCAGGGGAGTTGACGTAATTCCGTTCTGGTTGCTCCCATAACTTTAGCAATGCATCGCAGTGAGAATCAATAATTCCTGCTCTCATACCATCCCTCCTAGACTGTTCTTGTTTGCACCATTCTCCTTTTTCGTTCATACATATATAGTAATAATCTACTTATAAAGGGGTGACTAAAGATGTCAAATCAACATCAACCATGGTCTAAAAAACTTCCTGAGAATTATCAAAATATTTTAAAAACCATTGATGGTTTTTTTCAAAATACGATGCAGCAACTTAATGACAATCCATTGTTTCTAGCACCTATTCCTACAAACGTGTTCGAAACGAATGATTCTTTTATTATTGAAGCAGAACTGCCAGGTGTGAGCAAGAAGCAAATCGGATTAGACATTTATCGTCAAACCGTACGAATCCAGGTCACACAGGACGAACGTTCTGAATATATAGATGATGAAAGCGGAATTACCGAGCGTGTAGGACACACGCAAATTAGGCAACGTGTCATTCCAGTTCCTTTTGTTATTCATGAACAAGAGGTAAAAGCAACTTATAAAAATGGTCTTTTACGAATCATCATTCCTAACAAACGTAAACAAATTTCAATTGAATAAGGAGGTAGATTAGGTATGTTTCAACCTAGTCATCAACAACAGCAGCGTCCAATGATGCCTCATCAACAGTTTCAAAATCAACCACCATTCCAAAACCCTTATGCACCGTATCAACAACCACCGTTTGCGCATCATCATCAACAACCAATGAATGGTTTTATGCAACAACCATTCCAACAACAAGCACCAGGCAGACCTGGAAGACCTAGGCCACCATTTCCGAACATGGGTGCAGGAAATCAGCCACCAGGTTACAAACCGAATAAACCGTCTTTCTTTAAGTCCGCATTTACGAATGAAAGCGGAAATTTTGACATGGGGAAAACCGTGAGCACAGTCGATCAAGTTGTCAAGACCGTACACCAAGCATCCCCTATTATGAAATCGATTGGCAGCTTATTTGCGAAAAAGTAACATTAAACCTGTTTTAATTGAAGAGCATAAGCTAACGTTTGATTGGCATTGATCATTTTGAGCCCTTGTGATGGAACGAAGTCAATTTTCACAAATGTTCCAATTTCGTCCTCAGTCTTTTCATCGTACACAAAGGGCCAATTTTCTATTTTCTTCTCTGTATCATTTGGTCTCAACTCATCCAGAGCGAGGTCGTACGCAACCATCGTGCTTCATTCAAATGTATCGTAAGCTCTAACACGAATGGCTTTTTCACTTAGTTGTACCTGACTAAAATAATCTTTAGCGCGATCAGTTAAAATAATGTCCATGATGCACAACCTTTCTTTTTTTATGTAGGGGTGTACCTAAAAGGGTAACATTAACTTTCGGTACACTCCACTTTAATGTCCATCGTATTTTCTAACACAAGTAAACCTACTTTTCACATAAGACATGCTCTTTGCTCATTTCCCAATTTCTTTTTTCTGAAAAAGAATAAGCCCAATCGTTCCAAGGAAGGCACTTCCTGCAATTATATAATAAAGAACGGATATGGATGTTGCATCAATAATATATCCTCCAAATAACGATCCAATAATGCCTGCTAGCCCAAAGATAACCGTTATAAAAAGTACGTGTCCAGTTGCTTGCAAATGAGCGGGAACCAACTTATTTATAATTTGAAATGCAGCAATATAAAAGACCCCGAATGTGATACCATGTGAAAGCTGAATAGGCAAGATCAGCCACGGGTTCTCTACAAAGGCCATTAACACCCACCGAACTCCATATAGTACACCTGCAATAATAACGAATGTTAATGGAGACCATTTCCTATACCAGTAGGCTGTCGTTGCAAACACAAGCGCTTCTGCCATCACTCCCACAAACCAAGCCCAACCAATCATAGCTTCAGGTCCTCCGAGTTCAACAACATATAATCCAAGATAAATATCATTAGCTCGATGAGAGATGGAGATAAAGGATACCAACAATAAGAACCATACGAGAGAACCATTTGTTGTTAACTTCAACGCGTCGACAATGGTAGCTGGTTTATTAGCTCCTGGTACATCTTTAACGGTAAAGGCGACTAGTAAAGCAAGAGATGCCATGACGAGCATTGGTACCATAATATTTTCGATACCAATCCATGTCAACACATACCCAACGACTAACGACGTAATAGCAAATCCCAATGAACCCCAAAGACGAATACGGCCAAAGCTCACCTTTTTTTGTATAGATGTTTTTTGAGCCAACGAATCACCTAATGCCGTAGTAGGAGAAACAAAAAAGAACAACATAAACATCATAACTAGATAACCAGAATAGGAATTCACGAACATAAACGTAAAAGCTGTTGTAATCACACCGATGAGCGCAAGTAAAAGCATTCTTTTAATTGTTTTATACTTATCACTCAAATATCCCCACATGGGCTGTGCAATAATAGTTGCACACGGTCCAATTGCCATTAAAAGTCCAACTTGTGAGCCTGATAACCCTTGCTCCTTAAAAAAGACCGGGATGTAACCATTAATAATTGTAATCGTTGAATGGGCAAAGAACAGATAGGCCATCAACCGGTAAACCGAACGATACTCCATATTAGCCTCCTAAGCAATGAAACTATTTTCTTTATCTAGCGTGAAGCACAACAATAAGGTCTGATCTAGATGAAGACTAGCACATACATGCCTCACTAGATCAGACCTATTTCTTAAAGCAACCCTTCTTGTTCAAATAAATAATTGTAAGGGATATCCAAAAACAAGTATAAATTGTCTGATATCGGATAGGAATACGTACGAATTCGCTCATCCCGTTCGATATCCGTGTATAAATCAGACAAAAAGCCACGCTTTTCAATATTCATTCGCATAATATTTTCGAGAAAATACGGTCTCCAACTCCAGTTTTTGAAACGCCCTTCCTCAAGTAATACCCATTCTTTCTGATCATTCTTCTCAGCATTTGAAGATTGTTGAAAGCCTTCTGCATCACATACATAAATACGAAAAGCGTATCGATCACAATCTTTTGCCACTTTTTTAATCATTTCGTCATACGTATCGTCTGGACTAAATGTTTTCATTGTTTGTTTAAGTTGCGTGGTTAAATCATTGGTTAACGTAAATTGTGCTTCCATTTTTTTTCGTTCGTATACGATAAAATGGTGAAATTCTTTTTGCATTTTTTCGCGGCAACAGCCGGGTTCAACAAAAGTAGATGAAGGTGAACGCAAGTAAAAACCTTGGTAGTAGCGGCCCCCATTTCGCCAAGCATAATTAAGCTGACTAAACGAAGATACCCCTTCAAATAGCAAGGTGGCCCCAATTTTTCGCGACAACATGGAAAGAGATTGATGAACTTCTGAGTATAAATGAGGGAATTCTTCATCCTCCATAAAGGAAACATCCACTTTTATAATATTGGGTTTAAACATAGCAATAAGATCTAGATTGCTGCCATTATGCCCGACATCATCTAGAGCCAGTCTAAAACCAAAACTTTGAATATAGTAAAAAAAGTGTTTATTATCAAAAAAGTGTTCAGCCACATCGTCTTCTTTTAACTCCAAAACAATTTGCTGAAGCTTAAGTCCTTTTTGCTGATAAGATTCCAATGTTTTAATAAAAGTATCGCCATTATCTTTTAATAGTAATGACGTATCATAATTAAAAAATAAGAATGTACTTTGATCTGTTCCCATAAAATCATCAAGAGCCCGCTTTTGAATGTGTTCATCTAATTCTAATCGGTATTCATCTGGAATATTCTTATCTTGAAAAAACCACCCTAAACTTTTATCTCCTTCTTCTGTTTGGAGTCGTGCTAACACTTCATATCCGACTACTAATTGCTTATCCGCACTAAAAATAGGTTGATAATAAGGGATAACTTTCTCTTTGGTCATCATTACATCTAAAGGATCCATACAGTCCAACACCTCCACGAAAGACCTTACAAAAAGGCAGTCTTTCACCTGACTACAATAGTACACCGTTCCTATTAGCAAATTAATTATATCATAGCTTACGGCAATACGTGAGAACAGGCAACCTATATTTTCATGTTACCATGACACTTTTTCCTTATGTCACTAATGAATTTCGTTTATCTAAGGATTTAGGAAAGACACTGTAAGATTTTCAACAAATCTTCACAGTGCCTTCATTGCAATTATTCAAGTTTTTATATTTTATTTTCCTAAGTCATAAGGAGTTTCTTGGTAAACATAGTAGTTAAGCCAATTGGAAAATAATAGATTTGAGTGAGCTCGCCACCGCAACCGTGGCAATTTCTGATCATTGTCATTCGGGAAATAATTGTGCGGCAGGTGAATATCTAGTCCCTTTTCTTTATCACGTTCATATTCCTCTTGCAATGTACAAACATCATATTCAGAATGACCTGTTACAAAAATTTGCTTTCCATTTTTTGAAGCAACAATGTAAACACCCGCTTCATCTGACATACTTAGTATTTCCAAATCGTTCACTTGCTCAATTTCTTCTTTGCGAACATCTGTATGTCTCGAATGAGGTGCAAGGAATTCATCATCAAACCCGCGTAGAAGATTCACATTCTGTTTCTCAATTGTATGATAAAAGACTCCAAATCTTTTTCCTTCTAAAGGGTATTTATTTATTCCGTAATGATGATACAATCCTGCTTGTGCTCCCCAACAAATATGCAACGTTGAAGTGACATTGTCGACACTCCAGTTCATAATTTCCTGGAGCTCTTCCCAATAATCTACAGCTTCAAACTCAAGCATTTCAATGGGAGCACCCGTAATAATCATTCCGTCAAATTTCTTTGATTTAATTTCGTCGAACGTTTTATAAAACGTGTGAAGATGCTCATGAGATGTATTTTTTGACTGATGGGTATTCGGATATAAAAATGAAACTTCAACTTGTAATGGACTGTTCCCTAACAAGCGTAATAATTGTGTCTCTGTTGTCTCTTTGATGGGCATTAAATTAAGAATCACAATTTTTAATGGCCGTATATCTTGTGAGTACGCCCTGCTTTCGTCCATCACAAAAATATTCTCAGCATTTAAAATTTCTTTTGCTGGCAAATGATCAGGTATTTTAATCGGCATAATGCATGAACTCCTTTTTCAAATACGTTTCCTACTGTATGTAAAAACAAAGTTGTCGTCATACTAATTTATAATAAGATTAAAGAAATCCGTAAAATAATGTAACATTTCGATAATTTAACTTATCATGAAAAAAGAAATTCTGCAATTATCTTACCCTAACAAAAGAGGTGTTTTCATGAAAATTCGATTAGAATGGTATTATTCACCAGCAAAAACCAAGCAGTCCTTTTTTATGAAATCGGATTGGATGAGTGTCTCTTCTGCTTTAATGCTTAGTGATGATTTAGAAAAAACAGGCCGATTAAAGAGTGTTGAATTTTTAGATGAACATGATACAACATGGACAAAAAAAGATTTACAAAAATTCCTGAAGCAATTAGAAACCGAGCCTCATGATGTGTCAGCCTACATTGATGGTGGGTTTAACGTTGACACGCACCAAGCGGGAATTGGGCTGGCCATTTACTATAAGCAGAACAACAAAAATTGGCGAGTCCGATTCAACGATACCTTTGAATTACTTGAGGATAATAATGAAGCTGAGTATGCCGCTCTTTATCAATTAATTCGCCACTTAGAAGAAATGGATGTTCATCACCAAACCGTCCGCATTCACTCTGATTCGATGATCGTTGTCAACCAAGCTTCTGGGGAGTGGCCATGTTACGAAGAACATTATATCAAATGGTTAGATCGAATTGAGGGATTGGCTGCAAAGTTAGGATTAAAACTTGAATATGAATTAATTGATCGAAGTTTGAACAAAGAGGCAGATCAATTAGCTACTCAAGCACTAGAAGGAACAAAAATTGAAAGTGTCATTGAAAAAATGTAATGAAAAGGGTTTATCCAAAAGGTCTATTATCGGACCTTTTGCGATAAACCCGAAGCAAAATATAAAGTTGCTGTCATTACTTTGGAGACAGTCTCTTCTCTAACAACGTTTCTGCAAAATGGTTCCTAAGTCTTGTCACACCTAAAGGTTCTGGGACCCTTCCATAATCTTCGTGATGAAAATCAGATCCACCAGTCCGATACAAAGGTCTCCCCACTTCTTTTTCAATTGAGTCACAGAGCTGCTCAAACCGTTTGATGGCTTCTTTATCATGATCACGATGATAAATCTCTACTCCATCTAGTCCCCACTTGGTTACCCAATCCATAATATCTTGATCAAAATCATAATAAACCGGGTGAGCAACAACAGCAATGCCTCCCGTATTATGGATCAAGTCAATGGCTTCTTTTACTGTCATCTCTTTCGCTTTCTCTACATAACCTGGCTGCCCTTCTGCCAAGTACTTTTCAAATGCTTCAGCGACATCCGTTACATAACCAGCGTCTATTAATGCTTTGGCAACATGTGGCCTGCCAATACTGCCACCATCAACATGCTTTAACACATCTTCTGGCTTAAGATGTAACCCAATTGGTTCTAACCGTGCTATGATTTGATCAAGACGCTCTCGCCTAAGTTGTTTTTGACATTCTAATAGTGAGCGAAGTTTTCGATCACGCCAGTCAAGATGATAACCTAAAATATGTACACTTTTCCCTTTATGTTTCGTTGATAGTTCAATACCAGGGATAACATCTAGTCCTAATTCATTGCCTACTCTTGTTGCCTCTTCAATCCCATCCACACTATCATGATCCGTTAAGGCTACAATTTGTAAGTCAACGGCTTTGCATTTTTTCATTAACTCAGATGGTGAATACCCACCATCTGAGGCAGTTGAGTGCATATGAAGATCACTGTTGCTATGTTCAATCATTTTTATTCATCCTTATCAACTTGTACTTTCCACGTAACTTGTCCAGTTCGCAAATGATCCGTATAGACTAGCTCATATTCATGACCTTTCGGAACTAAAAAAGCCGCTTCCCCACGATTTGTCCGATCAGGGTGAAGTTGCCCACCAAGAATCCCCTTCGTTTCGATTGATGAATCAACACTATGAGCATAGTTTTCCTCATCTACTAATGTGATTTTAAATATTGATGATTCATAAACGGTTTCTCGGTTATTTTTTAGCGTTAAATCAACAATAACGTATTGGCTATCTGGTTGATCAGAAGCTTCTGTCCGCACACCATTGTACGTTATTTCGATTCCATTTACTTCTTTTATTTCTTCTAGCTCTTTTGAATGTTCATCAATAATTTGAGCTTGAGACGTTTCTGTTTTAGGATACAAAAAGCTATAAACTCCAACTAGAGAACCAAGACATACAAATAACATAAGTAATAATATGACTTTCCCTTTCATCATACTCTCTCCTTAATTGATCATCCTACGTATTTTTTCAATATGCTCGAATTAAATTATGAGAGATTTTACTTATTTATGCCTGAATTTATTTCCACCACACGTCATAAATCGTGACAGGTAACTGGCGTTTATGTTCTGTTTTCTCATAGCGTGACTCAATTTTCTCAGCGATGGAAGAATCAACGTTCTTCCCTTCAAGATAATCATCTAAATTGTCATACGTCATCCCTAAAGCAACTTCATCAGGTAGCCCTGGCTTATCATCTTCTAAATCAGCCGTTGGAGCCTTTGTATACAAATGTTCCGGTGCCCCGAGCTCCATAAGCAAAGCTTTTCCTTGCCTCTTCGTTAGCCCAAATAAAGGGGCAATATCACATGCACCATCACCATGCTTTGTGAAGAAACCTGTAATTGCTTCAGCTGCATGGTCCGTCCCTATAACAAGACATCCATAATGTGCCGCTAGATCGTATTGAGATTTCATTCGTTCACGCGCTTTCGTATTTCCTTTATTAAAATCAGAAAGCTCTTCTCCCCCAGTAGCTTGTGTAAAAGCTGCCACTGATGCGTCGACTGCTGGCTTAATGTTCACTGTAATCGCTTTTGTTGGTTCTATAAAACGAATCGCATCTTGCGCATCTGCTTCATCTTGTTGTTCACCATAAGGTAATCGCACGGCATAAAACGAATAAGTCTTATCTGATTGTTTCTCGTTTAATTCATTAATCGCTGTTTGAGCTAACTTCCCTGCTAATGTTGAATCTTGGCCTCCAGAGATTCCAAGGACGTATCCATTTGCTCCTGTATGTACTAAATAATTTTTTAGGAATTCAACTCTTTCTCGAATTTGTTCTTTCGGATCAATCGATGATTTTGTTTGTAAATCGCTAATAATCGTAGCTTGCGTTACCATAAAATCTCCTCCAATTAAGTATTATCTTATTATAACCATATAATCGTTATTGTTGGAAGCGAAGTCCTAGTTTGGTTAATTGTTCCTCCAATCCTTCTTTTCGTAAGATCTCTATTTGCTTGTTTCCTAATAAATCAAAGTGTGGATATTCGTGTCTATGATGGATCCATTCACGTTTTAACCCATACTGAGCTCCCCACATTTCAAGCTTGTCTACATTTGCGCAGCCTACCTTTGTCACAGACGTACATTCAGGAAACCGATCATCTAGCCAGAAGTGAGTGATAAAGGCAATCTCTCCTTTTCCAGCTAGCTGCTTCCATTCTAAAAGGGTTCGTCTATCTAGACCGAAAGCCACCTTATCACCTTTTATCCTTATTTGGCTTGATTATAGCATACGATCTCTATTCTTATCATTCCACATAACTCTGTACACCTAAACTTTTACATTCACATTAGAGAAAAGCCGCTATCCTATTTGTAAAAATTTCATGTGAGGAAAAGTAACACGCTTCCTCTTATTATGAATTTTCTTTTCATGCGGAGAGGAAAAGTCTACCCATTTCCTTCTTCATACAAAAAATCGCTTGGAACAGTGATTGCTCCAAGCGACCTGAGTTCTACTTCTATTGTTCGTCTGGATACCCATTTTGACGAGCTTGCATTTCGTCAGCGATCTCAGCTTCAAAGCCTCGAATGCTTTCCTTTCGACGCTCATTTTTTTCTTTTACGATTTGCTTTTGTTCTTCCTTCATATCTGTATGCGCAACAGACTCTTCAGCAGCTTCTATATTATGCTCTGTATTTTCTTTCATCTGTTGAAGTTTTTCTACATTGTCGTTGCGATTATCTGGTTTTGCCATGTTCATTACCCCTTTGATTGAAATACTTGCAAGCTTAGTATGGATAACGAAAGTAGGCTTATACACCTCTTACCCCTTTTTCTTAATCTCTTCATATTTTTCAAACCATTCAGGAAAAGCTTTCTTAAAAGCCGTTGGTTTAAACGTTTCTTTCTTTACAATGATATGAGTGGTCGTTCCTTCCACGCATACTTCATCAGCTTCATTTACAATCGAATAGCCATAAATGGTTTTAATTCCATCATTTCGTTCAACCCATGTTTTCACAAAGGCTCTTTCTCCGTATCGAACAGGTTTTTTATACGTAGCGGTTACGTCATATACCGGTGCAAAATACCCTGACTTCTCCATCTCCACATAACTATAGCCAACATCCTCTACAAGGCCTCCACGACCAAGCTCAAAATACTTTAAATAATTAGCATGATAAATGACTCCCATCATGTCCGTATCTGCATAGAGAATTTGTATCTCCCTTGTTGATATAAACAATAAAAACACTCCTCATCCACTATTATTCGTCTTTCTGTACTACTTTCTTTACGTCTTCTTTCTCAATTATAGCCAACTGTTCCATTTCAACGTTAGACAACTGTACGAGGCGTAATGATTGTACTTGCACAAGTTGATCAAATAGATCCATTGCAAATCGTCCATTACTCGGATGACCCTGTTCTGGCAATTGTGAACGTAACGTTTCTTTTGCTTCTTCTGATAAGTGGTACCCTGCCGTTCCCGCTCGTCTTTCAATTATTTGAACTAATTCTGCTTTTGAATAATCATGAAAATGAATATGTTTTTTAAATCGTGACCTCAGTCCAGGATTGCTATCTAACAGTTGTTCCATTTCCTTGCTATACCCCGCTAACACGACAACAAGATTTTCTTCATGTTCAGTCATTTCTTGGACAAGTGTATTAATTACTTCTTTGCCAAAATCACTTTGACCCTTCGCTAAGAGTGAATAGGCTTCATCAATAAAAAGAACTCCTCCTAAGGCATCTTTAATCTTTTCTTTTGTTTTCTGTGCGGTTTGTCCCACATAACCGGCAACTAAGTCAGCCCGAGAAACAACGACAAGATGTCCTCGTTTTAATAACCCGATTTCTTTTAATGATTTGGCGTAAAGCTTTGCGACCGTCGTCTTCCCTGTACCTGGATTGCCAGTGAAAACCGAATGTACTTGTAATGGCAAAGCTTTCATGTCCTTTTCTCTACGAAGCTGTTGAATTTTCACAAAAGAAGTGAGCTGAATCATTTCCTTTTTTACTTGTTTGAGACCAATTAATTGATTCAACTCTGTACTAGCTTGTTGCTCCTCTTCTCCATTGCTCTCTTCCTTAAAGTCTCCTGCTTGCAAGAGAACAAAATCCTCCGTTTGTGCTTTTTCTAACAACGTATTAGAGCCTTTTTGAAAGATCGCATCTAGTATAATATTTTTCACTGCTCTCGCATTTCCAAATGCCTCATCCACCTGTGCTCTTTCTATTCGTTTTCTACATTCGTTCTTAGCCCCGCTTGTTAACAAATAATCGTTCTCTAGCGCAACCTTTTCCCCAATTTCAATCAACTCATCGACGGAGTAATTTTCGATCTCAATATGATTCTGTTCCGGAAACCGACTTCGAAGGCCAGGATTCGATCGTAAAAAAGTTCTCATTTCCTCTGGATACCCTGCCAATATAACGGCAAAAGAACCAGCAAATTTGCCACTAGTCATGGCCGAAACAAGGGTATCAATAACGGTCTGGCCGTAATCATTCCCAGCGGCTCCTGCTCGTTTCAAGCTATAAGCCTCATCAATAAAGAGAACTCCACCAACTGCACGCTCAATTGCTTTATTTGTATTTTCTTCCGTTTGCCCTACATACGATCCTACTAATTGAGTCCGATCGACCTCATAAACTTCATCATGTTCTAGAAGTCCCAACTCAAAATAAATTTTGGCCATTAATCTCGCTAAGTGTGTTTTTCCTGTTCCGGGATTCCCCGTAAAAATCATATGTAAATTCATTCCATCTTTTGAATGAAACCCCTGCTTTACGCGCTCTTTTTCATAATGCAAAAAGTGATAAAGTTGTTTTACGCGTTCTTTCACATCTGCCAACCCAACCATATTATTTAGTTCATCTAAAGCCGTTTTGACACGTTCTCCTTTTTTGGCCGGAGAAAGTTGAATCCATTTTTCCGTCACTTGTTCGATTTGTTTGGTCGCGTTCACTATTTGCGTAAATTGAGATGCTGAATGATAGACCCCTGTTACCGAATTTGAATATTCAGAGGTCGCAGATAAAATCAATTGAAACGGTTTTTGCAACTCCTCTACAAACGATATAAGTTGTTGTACCTTCTCTTTTTGGGCATCGTCTATATAATGAAATGACTTTCCCACACTTGACTTGTGACTTTCAAATTCATCAACAAAACGAAAGAACTTATTAGCTACATGCTCGTATTCTGTTGCTGTTTTTTTCTTAGCTGAACCATGATCGGTTTCCCGGATAGGCGGAAACTTTTCAGGGACCGGAATTTGATCTAGAAATCCCAAAAATAACTTTACGTTTAATTGATGAGCTAACGCATTCTCCTGGTCATCTTCTAATGCTTCTCTTACCCACCGTTCAACTAAGTGATCTATCTTCTGAATGCGTTCAAATCGCGCATTGGCAAGTAAGGACTTTAGCTTAGCCCGGTAGTATCTGACTTGATCTATATCGGAATCAAGCTTTTCAATCAATTCCAGTAACTCCCAAGCTACTCCCTCCTGAAACTGTACTTCTCCGTGTTCCAATTGCTTAAACCATTTATCTATTGTTTCATTCGTCCATCGACCTTGTAACATTATCCACACCACTTTCTAAAAAACGAAGTTACTAAAATAAGCTTGTTCTAGCCTTTTTCAGTAACTTCTCGCCACGTACATCATTTTATCATCATTATCCCGTCTTTGCATGTGGGACCGACTGTTTCTTTCTTCGCCTGACTGACGTTCCAACATAAACACCCGATAAAACAAAAACGGCTCCACTAATCGTAGCAACTGTTAATGTCTCATCAAGAAAAATGGTAGCCATGATTACGGCTGAAACAGGCATAACATTAATAAATATCGAAGCTTTAGCTGCACCAATTTTTTGAATACCATAATAATAAAGAATAAATCCTAAGACTGTTACAAATACACTCATATGAGCGATTGCTAACCAAGCAGACCACGTACTTGAAGCAAAATGGTCCCATGGTTTTTCAAACAACATAAAAGGCAAAAGAAATAACGTTCCAAATCCAACTGCATATGTCGTAGAAACAATCGAACTATATTTCCTAAGAACGACCCGACCTAGTACACTGTAAAGTGCCCATGTAATAACAGCTCCTAGTAAGACAAAATCAATCGGCTCAAATTGAAAACGTAGCAACACCATGATATTGCCTTCTGTAATAATCATGACAACACCGACAAAAGCTAGTAGAAGGCCTATTATATTTCTTTTTGTAATCGTTTCTTTTAAGAACAATCCTGATAAGAGCATGATTAGCATCGGATTTGTAGCGATAAACAATGAACTTTTTATAACTGGAGCATGCTTACTCGCTAGGAAGAAACATATATTATAAATTGCAATTCCAGTTAATCCGAGTAATGCAAACATCATCCAATCTTTCTTCGTAGGCTTTGGCACATTTTTCTCAACTAACCACATGATCGGAAATAACAATAATGCTGCGCCAAAGAACCGCAAAAACGAAATCGTTGCAGGTTCAAAACTTTGGATTGCGATTTTCCCAGCGATAAAGGCGCTTCCCCATGTACTCGTAGCAAGAGCTAACATTCCGTAAATCATCCATTGTTTCTTTCTCTCCATGTTCTCTTCCCCTTTTTAGTTTCCATTGTACGGCTTTCTTTCGATGAACGAAATAGTTTTCTTTCAAAAAGAAAAAAGTTTACAACCATTAGTGGCAGTAAACTCCTTCCTCCATTACATTTCTCGCATACGTTTCAATGACTTGACCATTATCAGCTAAGAAATCAATAGGATGTTGATCAGCCCAATTTTCATTGCTTGAAACAACATTTATAAACGTTTCTTCTTCTAGACCGGCAATATAGGATCCACCTTCGTAATGAATTTGAACCCGAGCAACATCAACAGGTTCTTGAATCATACCAAATGTCACATAAGTGTACGCAAACGAGTCATTATGCCAGTTTCCACTTTGCACACGAAACGTTCGAATTTTTTGCTTTTCATCTAAAACGGCTGTTCCACCAATCGTTAACATAGCGGCTGGCAATCGTTTGTACCCATCTTCTACCTGCTCAAGTCTCTCAGCAACTAGTTCATGTTGATTTACCATGTACACAATATTCATTTGATCGTCGTGTTGCTCCGTAACGAGTATATCAATCATTGTATCTTCATCATACGTTTGTGACAAAGCTTCTTCGATTGACGAATAAACTGTATCGTCCTGTTCATAGCCTTTCATATCCACACTTAACATAACGGTGATATACATTAAAACGATACTAATCGCGAAAATGACAGTGGCTCTCATCACCTTTATTGGCTTGAACAACGACCATGATGCGTATATAAATAGCAATAAAGCGGTGACAAACAACATGATTGTCACTATAGATGCAGAAAGATAAATGGCTCCGACACTAATGTGATCACTCAAAAACGCATCCATGAGCCGTGATACCTGTTCTGTTTGTAAGGTTTGTGCCACTTCATGAGGAGGGGTTTGTTCAGTCATAAAAGCAGAAATTCCAAATATAAACAAAGCTAGAATGGATTCAACTTGAAATGAAGCCACCACGTTCCCATGATCAACTTTCTTCTTCAATCCTAACAACAGATGGTGCAAACCAAAAATAAGCAATGGCAAAAATAGCAAATGTTTAATAAAAAGAAGTTGCCCGTAAGTTAATAGCCAGGATTGAACATACTCTGGAACAATCGCTCCCATAAGCATAAATCCTGAAATGATAATAACCAGAACGGAGCACACGGCCACGATCGAAAACCATTTGGTAAATGACTGTATTTCTGCCCCGTCTTTTCCAAACCATGCAACGACAGCTAAAATTCCAATCCATACAGAAACAGCGAGTAAGTGAAGAGAGTTCCCCACAAAGCCAAATGTCCCGGCTACGGCTGCACCGTGACTAGACCAACTTCCTAAAACAACGAGAAACCCAACAAGGGAGACAGCAACCCAACTTCCCTTTAATTTTGATAGAAATACAAACATGAAACTTGTAACGACCACAGAAAGAACAAAAGCATGTCCGATTGAATATTCCAAAGCAACCGTGCCAATAGATTCACCTAATGGCACGGAAAATTGCTGATACAATGTAATAATCACTCGTATGACAGGGACTAACAGAAGAAACGGAATAAGGATAAGGAGAAACCTCATTCCATTAGTTGAAACCACTATTCTCGGTCGATAGGTTTGAGGAATCGCATGTAGGACGAAATATCCCATGAGAAGAGAAAAACAAATATAAAGGAGAATATTGGCCAAACTTTCAATCATTTACGTACCCTCTTTATTACATACAGAAGGAGAAAAAGTAGAGCGATTGCGCCCGTCATAACAATGGGTAATAAAAACCGTTCCATTGACGATTCAACGACATTCTCTGCTTCTACGACCTCATCTGTACCACCTGTTGTCGTTTCATCTTCACTAGCAGGCTCCTCTATCTCGTCAACCACCGTTGTCTCTTCATTGATAGAATCCTCTTCTATTTCACCATGTTCCTCATAGTCTAAAATGCGAAAAGCAATTGTTCCTTCAGTTTGGTGTGTATCCTCTCCTAAAGCTCTCCAGTCAACTGTGTAATCGCCTGGAGCAAGAGGCTCATTAAGTGAGATGGTTAGATCCGGACTTTCGACTGTAATATCTTCCACAGAAACTTCCTCACCATCTTCAAAGTAAACTGTGGCTGTACTTACCCTCTCAATTCCTGCGTTAAAATGCAACATTATTTCTGTAACTGCTTCGGCTAGTTCTTCCCCATCTGCCGGGGTCGAATCCGTTACATATGAATGCGCTCCAACATGTAAAGGGAACAGTAAAAACAAAACACTACCAAACAATAACCATTTAAATCGATTCATTTCTTCACCTTTTTCCTAGTATTCCAGTTTGTTTTCCCTATTTTAGCAGATATACATTATTTATAAAAGGACTACGATGTCAAAACCTTCTATAGACTACGAAAATTATTCAAAAAAGTGACAAAACAAAAAGGGACAATCAGTGTAAAAATATGAGAAAATATACAGAGAGAAAGGAAGGATACAATGAGGAAAGTGTTCGTTTTATTAGGTTATGTAGGAATAGCTATCTTGATGTATGTATACGGAGAATCTCTATTGCAATGGATCCGTCAAGGCGGAACAGAATATATGATTGTCACATCTATCTTGGCTACTATCTTTGCGTTATTTCCCATTATTCCGTATCCGATTATCGGAGGTGTTCTCGGAGCAGCATATGGACCATTAGGTGGAAGCTTGATTACATGGATAGGATCTTCACTCGCTTCCATTCTTATGTTTGCATTTGTCCGATACGGATATCAAGATTGGGGTCGAAAGTGGCTTTATCGTTATGACCGCTTATCTAAAGTTACGGTTTTATTTGAGCGCAACGCATTTATGACGATTTTTTTAACTAGGCTTATACCCATCATTCCATCGATTGTTGTTAATATTTATTCAGCTTTAAGTCGTGTTTCATTTTTACGATATAGCATTGCATCGTCTTTAGGAAAAGTTCCTTCTATGATTCTATTTGCGACTGTTGGAAGTACAATTGTGACCAATCCGGGTGAGCTCGTATTCATTGCCCTTTTTTATGGATCCTTTTTATTACTTGTCTATGTCTTCTTTCGCCTGTTCAACCGATTTTCACATCATGCTAAACAATAACAAACCACTTCTAGTAAAATGATCCACAGGCTCACCTTGTACCAACGTCAACGTTGAGCAAGGTGAGTCTGTGGCTTCATATAGATTGGACACCCTCTATGTATGAATATAAACAACCCTTCGTTTCACCCACCTTACGAAAAAGAAAAGTTGCAATCCAATACATCCTCCAAGAGTATTCAGTATAAGATCATCCACATTCGCCACACGTTGAGTAAACAGAAATTGACTCGTTTCAATTACGAACGAAACGGAAAAACTTATCGTCAGCATGACAACGAATGATTGGGCTTTCCTCCAAAGTGCGGGCAGCAAAAAACCTAATGGAAGAAATAAGATAACATTGCCAACGAGTATTCGAATTGGATCGGATAATTGAGGACTAAAAACAGCGATACGATATATACTTCGAAATGGAATTACGTTATAATTTCGTCCTCCTGGACCAGCGGGACCAAGGGATGCTCCATAATTCCATGCAAATAACGTTACATAAAACAGCGCGACAATATAAATCAGAAATAGTATGGAAAGAATTGCTTTTTGATGTCTCATGTTTTACACTCCTCTCATGCACATCCCTTTCCATTATTTCGTTTATTCCCCAATATGACAAGCTTTTTCCATCGACATCTTTCTGCTCTCATAACAAACAACCCCAGAGACACTATGGTCTCTAGGGCCGAATTCCTATTTATCCTTTAGGAGGAACATAATTAGGTTGCTCATTACTTTTTTGAGCCATTTTCTTGCCGTTGTTCGCCTTTGATTTAACAGGCTGCATACCTAAATGATCAGGTCTATACTGAGCAAAATTTGACTTTGTGCTTTTCATAAGTAACCCCTCCCTATATATAGGTTACCTCTAAAAAGCATCCCTATTCACATTTCAACTTGTTTGACAGCTGATCTTTTTCTCTCCCATTTCTCTTCTAAGCGGTCTAACGCTTCTTTATCCTGTAACAGCTTTTCTTTGTTTTCTCTAACTAATTCTTCAAATGATAATTTTCTGACTCTTCTCATGATAAAACACTCCTTTAGCTTTTTACCATTATGGCTAATAAGGAGTGTTTTTATACATTCATTATGTTTGGCTATCTACTTTGGGACTAGTGTAAATCTGTCCTGATTCATCAACAGTCATCAAAAAGATTTCTTTCGGATTGGCAAATCCATGTTTGTGGACTTGTTCTCTCAGCCAATCTAGTGTACCAAATTTTTCTACATTTGCATCTATAATTCGTCCATCTTCAATTAATACAGAAGAATATCCCTTCGACGGAACACTCATATTCATGTCGTTCAATGTTACACTGTCGTAATTCGATTTTTTTATCACACTAATGGACCCATTCATTTCTAGAATCGCATAATCGACCTCATTTAAGTCACTTGCATTGTTTAAACGTAGATCCATTAAAAAGGCTTCAAGTGTAATCTTCGCTTTTCTTAATTCTTTATGAAGAATCTTCCCATTTTTCATCAGAATAATCGGTTCATCTTCAATGACTCTCCGAAAGCGAGGAGCCTTTAGCGCAAACAACGATAAGGATAAGTGTAATCCTGCTGTCATTGCTGCCGCTCCAACCGGACCCGCAAGCGGAAGTTCTCCATCTGTTAAAGGCTCGCCCAGAATGTCCCCAATAACGACACCAAAAATAAAATCAAGTGCATCAATTGAACTCATGGAACGTTGCCCTAACACTTTTACAATAAGAAAAATATAAAAGTACACGATTGTTGCTCGAATCATATATCCATAAACCGGTAATCCTTCTGCCCCTTGCCAAAAATCAAACAATCTAAATTCCTCCGTTCTTCCTCTCTACCTTAAGAAAAGTAAAGATCTGTCTCAAAGACAAGGTGTAGATCGATGATTCTATCCTAACACTACAAAAATGGATAGGTTCAGTCTTTGAGACAGCCCTACTATTTTGAGATTAGTGAGATTCCCATTAGGAATGTTGATTGCGGTTCATCTTTGCCGCTTCTTGTTCGGCATATGTCTCATATCCTGATTCAGGATGATTTTCTTTTCCGTATTTCTTAGCGTTATTATTTCTTTGTGCGTTCGCATTGCCTTTTTTCTGACGTCCCATGTTCTTCAACCTCACTTTCCTTTTTATCAGTTTTAGGATGCACAACTTCCTAATCTATATTAGTTAAAATTGAAAAACTGTACGGTACATGAAATTAGAGAAAAGACAAAAAAAACCTTCTCTTACCAAGAAAGTAAGAGAAGGTTTTATACATTTAGTTATTAGTTAGCAAGCTTGTTACGAAGTACCATTTGTAAGATACCACCATGACGATAGTAATCCATTTCCACTTCACTATCAAAGCGAACAAGTACGTCAAACTCTGTTTGCTTGCCATCTTGAGCTGTAGCAACGACTTTAACCATTTCACGTGGTTTAACATCGTTTGTAATTTGTACTGAGAATGACTCTTCACCTGTTAATCCAAGAGATTCAGCGCTATCGCCATCTTTGAATTGAAGTGGAAGAACACCCATAAGAACAAGGTTACTACGGTGAATACGCTCGTAGCTCTCAGCGATAACTGTTTTAATACCAAGTAAGTTCGTACCTTTGGCAGCCCAGTCACGAGAACTTCCCATACCGTAATCTTTACCAGCTAAAATTGCCAAGCCAGTACCTTCTTCTTTGTATTGCATTGCAGCATCATAGATAGACGTTACTTCGCCAGTTGGCCAGTAAGTTGTATAACCACCTTCTGTACCAGGAGCGATTTGGTTACGAATACGGATGTTTGCAAACGTACCTCTCATCATCACTTCGTGGTTACCACGACGTGAACCATATGAGTTGAAGTCTTTTGGCTCAACACCTTTAGAAATTAAATACTTTCCTGCAGGCGTATCTTTACCAATTGCACCAGCTGGTGAAATGTGGTCCGTTGTTACCGTATCGCCAAATTTACCGATGACACGCAAGTCAGATAATGGCTTAATGTCTTCTGGATCTGGAGACAGATTTTCGAAGAATGTCGGATTAGCAATATATGTTGACTCAGCATCCCACTTATAAAGAGCATCATCCGTTGTTTCAATTTCATTCCAACGAGGGTTACTGCTAAATACATTCTCGTACTCACGACGGAACAATTCAGGTGTAACCGTTTCAGAAACTACTTTAGAAATTTCATCTGCAGTAGGCCAAATATCTGCAAAGAAAACATCCTTACCGTCTTTATCTTGACCTATTGGATCATTTTGAAGATCAATATCCACTGTTCCCGCAAGAGAATATGCAACAACAAGAGGTGGAGAAGCAAGGTAGTTTGCTTTCACTAATGGGTGAATACGCCCTTCAAAGTTACGGTTACCTGATAAGACTGAAGTTACAGTTAAGTCACTGTTAGAAATAGCTTCTTCAATCTCGTCCTCTAGTGGACCCGAGTTACCGATACAAGTAGTACAGCCGTAACCAACTAGGTTATAACCAAGTTTTTCTAAATATGGAAGAAGACCTGAGTCCGTCAAGTAACCAGTAACGACTTTCGAACCAGGAGCTAACGAAGTTTTAACGAATTCAGGAACTTCAAGACCTAACTCCACAGCTTTCTTGGCAACAAGACCTGCTCCAACTAAAACGTATGGATTTGAAGTATTTGTACAGCTTGTAATCGCAGCAATAGCGATTGAACCTGTTTCCATTACCGTTTCGCGACCATCTTTAAACTTAACTGGTACTTTTTTATCAAATTCTGCTTCCGTTTGGCCTAAACCTTGAGTTCCTTGTGGTGCAACAACTGCATCACGGAACGATTTTTGCATGTCTGAAAGACGAATTAAGTCTTGTGGACGTTTAGGACCAGATAGGTTTGCTTCAATTTCACTTAGATCGACTTCAACTGTATCCGTATAAGTTGGATCAGGAGTTTCACCAGCTACATAGAACAATCCATTTGCTCTGCAATAAGCTTCTACAAGCTTAATTTGTTCTTCAGAACGACCAGTTAATCTCATGTAGTTAAGTGCCTCAACATCAACTGGGAAGAAACCACAAGTTGCACCATATTCAGGTGCCATGTTTGAGATTGTCGCACGGTCAGCTAGTGGCATTTCTGCAAGTCCAGGACCGAAGAACTCAACAAATTTTCCAACTACTTTCTTTTCACGCAATACTTGCGTTACTTTTAATGCAACGTCTGTAGCTGTCGTTCCACTTGGAAGGGAACCAGTTAATTTAACACCAATTACATCTGGCACAGGGAAATAAGATGGTTGTCCAAGCATTCCAGCTTCGGCTTCGATACCACCTACACCCCAACCAAGTACACCAATACCGTTAATCATTGTTGTATGAGAGTCAGTCCCAACAAGAGTATCAGGGAAAGCTAATGTTTCGCCGTCTTGTTCAACAGCATGGACGACATTAGCAATATGCTCTAGATTTACTTGGTGAACGATCCCTGTTGCTGGTGGAACAGCACGATAATTATCAAACGCTTTCTTTGCCCAACTTAGGAATTGGTAGCGCTCTTCATTACGTTGGAATTCTAAATTCATATTGAAATCTAAAGAATCCGTTGTACCAGCTTTATCAACTTGTACTGAGTGATCAATAACAAGGTCTACAGGAATCTCAGGATTGATTTGTTGTGGGTCTCCACCAAGATCCGCCATTGCTTTACGTAATGAAGCAAGGTCTACTACAGCCGGTACACCTGTAAAATCTTGAAGAATAACACGAGATGGCTTAAATGGAACATCGATTTCTTTGAGCTCGCTTGTTCCCCACTTCGCTAAGTTTTCAACATGCTCTTCTTTAATAACATAACCATCATATTGGCGAAGAACTGATTCTAGTAAAACCTTTACTGAATATGGTAGTTTCGTTACATTGCCTAGACCAGCATCCTCTAGTGCTTTTAAAGAGTAATAATTAATTGTCTTTCCATCCAAAGAAAAGGATGTTTTTGCATTGAATACATCTTTTTTCGTTGACATATGTATACCCTCCCTTTACAAGACTATCATACCGCAAACTGTCAAAATTGTCTAAATCAGACCGACTAGACCGTCTATTTTAAGACAAATAGAAAGCGCTTTAATCGATTCGACAAAACAGCCCCTCTTTAGAATATCAAAACTTGTGTGAAGAATAAATGTTTTTTTTAATTCTTTTGAAAGTAAATTTAAAAAAGTATAAAAACTCTAATCATTCGCTTATAAACTTGAACAGCATTCACTGAATAAATGAAGAAATAATCACAAAACCTACATCAATGGGAGGTGTTATGATGGCTAAGCAACAACCAGACGAAAAAGACAAGCGAGTCCTTTCCTATAACGCTGCACACCAAGAGGAAACTGCGAATGAACCTTTAACGGAAATGGAACGCCAACACAACAAAAAAACAAAGAAGCGTCAATAAATGCAAAAAGGGTGTTCCGTTGCGGAGACACCCTTTTGAATAGTATTAACGATTTTTATTTCTTTTTCTCTTTGCTCGGTAATCTGCCTCATGAGCATTTATGTTCCCCACTGCCTTTCGAGCTTTCTCAACCGCTTTACGACCAGCTTCAACGGCTTGTTGCTTACTGGAGTGTAGCATGTTATTCCCCCTTGAACAAAGCTCTTTTCTAGAGTGCGATAAACGAACAGCAATATTCGTATACATCGTCCATTTCCAGAGATACTACACTCGAGGAGGGATGATTAACATGACAGAACATAATACGTATAAGGACCAACGTAGAAACCAGCCTAAAAACGCACAATCTGGCCAACCTGAACCATTGAGCGGTTCGAAAAAGGTAAAAAAACGTAACCAAGTGAGCCAAACAAACGGAGAAGGCTAAAAGGAAATTTCCATCAAAAAGGGGATTAATCTAGGCTTTGAAAAGGCTGGTATTACCTTTTTAGCAAAGATTTATTCTCCTTTTTGATTTTGCCTTTCTTTTCTTGCGTCCCTTCTCTTTTTTCGTTGTTCAAATCGTTCTATCGCTCCTTCATAATGCCATTGTTCCTCTTCTGATTCTGGAATAATGGGTGGCACCGTTGTCGGCTTTCCGTTTTCGTCTAAGGCAACAAACGTAAGATACGATGTTCCTGTTAGGCGCTTTTCTCCTGTTAATAAATCTTCCGCTTCAACCTTCACATACACTTCCATTGATGTTTTTCTAGTATAGGTAATAAACCCTTCAAGACAAATGGCTTCCCCCGTTTTTATAGGTGAAATAAAGTCCAAACTATCGCTAGAAGCTGTAACGACCATTGCACGAGAATGCCTCATGGCAACAATGCTTGCCACTTTATCAACATAGGCCATTACATTTCCCCCAAAGATCGTTCCATGGTAGTTCGTATCTGGTGGCAATACCAGATCGGTCATAATTGTTTTTGATTGTGATGTTTTTTTTGCTTCCATTGTTTCAATCTCTCCAGTTTGTTCAAATTCTGACGTTTATTCAAATTCTTTTAACCGTTTATGCAAATCTTCAAATTCATGTGTTTCAATTGTACGAAAGTCAAAAGCAATTTGATCATTGATAATGCGAGAAACGACTGCAGGTTCTCCTGACCTTAATTTATTATGCAAGGACTGTGCTGTATGATTCTCACATGATAATAACAGCAAGAGGGTATCAAGTTCTACATCAGGCATTGTCCCACCTCCAACTTGGGAAACATCAGATTTTACATTTGTTCTCCAATGCGATGATAACTTACGTGTAAATTCCTCAATCCTTGAAGCAACCTCATCCTTCTTCAATAGAATTGCTCGTAACGTAGGCAGCTCTTCACGAACAGAGTCTTCATTCACATATGCTTTTAATGTCGCTTCTAGCGCAGCAAGCGTCATCTTATCAACTCGTAACACTCGTGCAAGTTGATGCTTTTTCAATCGATCAATCCACTCTTTCTTTCCTGCAATCACCCCTGCTTGTGGACCACCTAACAACTTATCTCCACTAAAAGTAACGATATCTGCTCCTTTCTTTAGAGCTTCTGAGACAGTAGGCTCATTTCCTATTCCGTCTTTTTTTAAGTCATAAATCGCTCCACTCCCTAAGTCTTCATAAAGGATGACATTATGTGTTTGAGCAAGCGGACGTAACTCTGCAACAGAAACTTCTTTTGTAAAACCTATCACTTTGAAGTTACTTGTATGAACTTTCATCATCATTACGGTTTCTTCTGAAATCGCGTCTTCATAATCATATAGATGGGTTTTATTCGTTGTGCCTACCTCAACTAAAGTTGCGCCACTTTCTTCCATGATCGAAGAAACTCGAAATGATCCTCCTATTTCAACTAATTCTCCTCTTGAGACAATCACTTCTTTTCCTTTTGCTAGTGCTTTCAAAACAAGATAAACAGCTGCCGCATTGTTGTTAACTACCATTGCCGCTTCTGCTCCCGTTATTTCTTTGACGAGTTCTTCTATAAGATCATGTCTTGAACCGCGTTTTCCTTGTTTTAAATTATATTCCAAATTTGAATAAGAAAAAGCTGTTTCCACAACTTGTTTTACCGCTTGATCGCTTAACCTGGCTCGTCCTAAATTGGTATGTAGAACTGTACCAGTCCCATTAATAACCCGTCGTAACTGATACGTTGAATGGTGACTAAGGCGCTCTGATAATTTTGAAAAGACGATATCTGATAATGGATTCACATCGTCTTCTGTTTGGAAGTTTCCAGCAAGTATGTCGTTTCTCAAATCAGAAACCGCCTCTTGTAACCACTCTGTTAACTTTCCTTTTGATACGTCATTTGTTTCAAGTAATGTTAGAAACGATTGGTCTTGTTGCAATTCATGAATTGCTGGTATTTTTCGTAATAATTGATGCACTTTTTTGTGAACCACCCTTCTTCAAAAAAAGGGTGACTCATTGTCACCCTTTCATTTATACATTCATGTTTTCCATTTTTTCAATAATTAGTTTAGGATCAGGAAATTCTCCTGTTTCTTTTTTAGAATAAATCAACTGACCGTTTACAGTTACTTCAAAAACACCACCACTACTCGTTTGTAATGTAACCTCTTTTACTTTCCCACGAAAATGATCAAGAATCTCGTCCGTGAAACTCACGGCTTTTGGTGCGTAGTTTCACATCATGCAAAATTCTACAGATACTTTAAATTCCATTGCAAATCAAACTCCTTTACTTTGGTTTCAACTATATTGTAGGATAATATGGTGAATGATGCAAAAAAAATGATCACACTACGCACACTATAACGTGCTTGATTGTATATGTAGGAGGTGTCCCATATGGACAAAAGAGAACAAATTCGACTTACATCTTTCTCTACAAAAGCTGGTTGAGGATGCAAAATTGGTCCTGAAGACCTGGCGCAAGTTTTGCGTCATTTACCAAAACAAACGCATGACCCTAATTTACTCGTTGGTTTAGATACATCAGACGATGCCGGGGCATACCGCCTGACAGATGACTTAGCTATGATACAAACGGTTGACTACTTTACCCCTGTTGTTGATGACGCCTATATGTTTGGTCAAATTGCTGCAGCGAACGCTTTAAGTGACGTATATGCAATGGGTGGCAAGCCAACCACTGTTATGAACATAGTCGGGTTCCCTATTAGCAAATTGCCGCCTGAGACTCTTGCCGATATCTTGCGCGGAGCCGCAGACAAAACGAAAGAAGCAGGAGCCATTATCGTTGGCGGTCATTCAATCGACGACCAAGAACCTAAATTTGGACTATCTGTTACGGGATTAGCACACCCTGATCGCATCTTTAAAAATGTTGGAGCGAAACCTGGTGATTCCCTCGTTCTAACAAAACCGATTGGAGTTGGAATTCTCACGACTGGAATCAAACGCGAGGCCGTAACAGCCGAACAAGAAAAAGCGGTCACAGAGACGATGGCCCAACTAAATAAAGAAGCAGCTGAACTGCTTGAAGGATTGCATCCAAACGCTGTTACTGACGTTACTGGATTTGGACTATTAGGTCACAGCTACGAAATGGCAAATGGCAGTGATGTTACATTCGAGCTTAGTTTCGAACAAATTCCAATGCTAGAAGGAACGAAGGAACTTGCTGAAAAAGGGATTATTCCTGGTGGTTCAAAAGCAAACGAACGCTGGCTTCAAGGCTGTGTAGAATACGACACCATAACCGATGTAGAAAAAAGTATTTTATGCGATGCCATTACTTCCGGAGGATTGCTCATAAGTTTGTCTCCTGAAGAAGCGAAAAAGTATGTTGAATCTATGCATTCAGCTGGTGCTTCTGCTGCCATTATCGGGAATGTAACCGAGAAAAAAGAAAAGCCTATTATTGTAAAAAGATAAAGACTCTAGAAAAATTGAACGGATTTAATTTTGGAAGAAAGAATTACAAATAGCAATAAAAATAGCGTACCATTTCGCAAAGATTTGGTACGTTATTTTCATTTGTATATCAATGGTTTTTACATTTTATGTTACAGACAGCTACGTTTTTAAGTGAAAGTTCCTGAGTTTTTGTACCCTCCTTTTTCGTATGCTATATGGCTCGTGAAAGTCAATACCAAGTTGAATCGATAGAGGTTTGTCCTTCATCACCTCGATGAAAGACAAATCCAAATTGAATCGCTAAAGATTTGTCCTTCATCACCTCGATGAAAGACAAATTCAAATTGACTGGCTAAAGATTTGTCCTTCATAAGCTCGATGAAAGACAAATCCAAATTGAATCGCTAGAGGTTTGTCCTTCATCACCTCGATGAGAGACAAATCCAAATTGAATCGCTAAAGATCTGTCCTTCATAAGCTCGATGAAAGACAAATCCAAATTGAATCGCAATAGGTTTGTCCTTCATCACCTCGATGAAAGACAAATCCAAATTGAATCACTATAGGTTTGTCCTTCATCACCTCGATGAAAGACAAATCCAAGTTGAATCACTATAGATTTGTCCTTCATAATGTAGCTATCAACGAACTCATGCGATACCCATATTGGCACGAGAGGCGCTGAAAAGAAATCTTTTCAGCGCCTCTCATTTTTCCTACTACTCTTTTTCAACGGTTTTCATTAAAGCTTTGTATCCCGTACGTGTTAAATTATGGTCTTCATCAATATAATGGTTCTTTTTTAACGACTGAATCGTATGTTCACTTAATCTCTTTACAATCGCATACACTTCATCATTTAAAGCAGCAATAGACGAATGTTGGATTTTTTCTGACTCTAAGGAAGCCGCTATTTCTTTAATAGGATCCTCTTTCATGAAGTATTTTTTCGTACCTAAAAGAGCTTGTTGCCACTTCCCTTTAACAATCATTAGATCCTGCATCATATTCGATCTCTCGGATTCTTTTTCCTTAATCTTATCGCGATATGTTTGTTTTTCTAAATCATCTAGATCCGCTTTTGAAAAAAGTTCTTCTAACAATTGAGTACGGTCTAAATCAATTTTTTCTAGAGCTTCTTCTTTCTCCATTACTGCCTTCTCAAATATTTGAGTTTCATCGTTATCGGAATTATCTACAACTTGCTCTGCTTTTACTTCCGTTTCAGGAACGATAGGCAAACGACTTATTTTTCTATTCATAGTAAAAGCCAAACTAACCAAAAATAAAATGACAAAAAGTCTAAATAATACCTCATGTTGAATAACAATATAAATGGCTAGTGCCGATAGCAAAATAACGAGTAGTTTCATTCCCTTGCTTTTTGACCAAGTGGAAAGTACGCCATCAGTTACTTTATTTTTCCATGATTTTTGGGTATATCGCATATGTTTCTTCCCCTCTATACTTTTTCAAGACCCACACAATTATGTGATCAAACGATATTTTATCACAAAGCATCTATGCTAATGGATCTATTTTTATTCGGAAAAGAAAAGGCTATCATCGCCCAATACCATGACTATAGAACTAGAAGAACCCCCTTTGTAAGGAGGTTCTTCAAATATTATTGATAAATATCAGCAAACATACGTTCATCAACCTCTTCTGGTTGCCCATCAAATATTAGTTGACCATCCCGAAGAGCGATGATTCTTGTTGCAAATTCTTTTGCTAAATTAACATCATGAATATTGATAATCGATAGCAATTCTCGTTCCTCGTGAATTCTTTTTAAAATCTCAAAAATTCTTCTTGAAGTAGACGGATCTAAGCTTGCGACCGGTTCGTCTCCTAACAACATTTTTGGATCTTGTAACAAGGCTCTTGCAATCCCTACTCGTTGCTTCTGACCTCCACTAAGAGCTTCTACTCGTTTATCGATATGTTTTTCTAACTCTACCTCTTGCAAAGCTTTTAAAGCCCGTTCTTTTTCTTCTTCAGAAAACAAGCCTAAAATGTTTTTGTATGGTGAACGCCTTCCAAACGAGCCAGTAAGGGTGTTTTGAAAAACGGTCATGCGTGGAATCAAATTAAAATGTTGAAAAATCATGACGATATCTGATCGAACGTTTCTCATTTTTGCTTCTGAAAGGGTTGTTATGTCCACATCATTCCACAAAATTTGGCCCGATGTAGGTTGTTGTAATCGGTTAATGGAACGAATGAATGTGGATTTGCCTGCTCCGCTTTTCCCGAGTACACAAACAAACTCACCTTTATTGATCGTTACATTGATCCGATCTAATGCATTTTCGTTCGCTTTAGGATATCGTACAACTAAGTCTGAAATAGTAAGCATCTTTCCCTCCTATACACCGCCTTTGCTTTTCTCGATTCAGATAACTCTCGCCCTAATACGCCCACCAATAAAGTCGACCGCAATCACCATGATCATAATCAGAACAATATCTAGGGCAACTGCCGTGTAATAAAAACTTTGGAAGTGATTAAAGAGCTGCTGACCAATTCCGCCACCACCAATAAACCCAAGGATAAGTGACGTTCTGATAGCGACTTCAAAACGATAAAAATACTGAGATAACACATTAGGCCAGATTTGAGGCAAAATCGAAAATAGATGTCCTACCCATTTTGTTGCTCCAACAGAACGCATCGCTTCTTGTGGTCCATGATCGGCTGCTTCAATCAGTTCCGAAATTAATTTTCCTAATACCCCAATATTGTGCAAAATAATGGCTAATACAGCTGCAAAAGGTCCAAGTCCAAAAGCAGACACAAAGATGAGTCCAAAGACAATCTCTGGAATGGAGCGCAACGCACTTAACCCTCCGCGAACGGAACTGTACATCGCTAATGATCCACTTGTATTTTTCGCAGCCAGAAAACTAAGTGGCAAGGCCACTAATAAAGCAAGAAACGTTCCTAAAAAGGCTACGGCCAATGTTACGAGACTGTGATACGCCATTCTCGGAAAAAGGGACCACTCAATTGGGAAAAAACGAGTGGTCACCATATGATAAATATTTCCGATTTGGGTAAGCTTTCTCCATTCAAATCCCGTCATATCCATGCTCCACCATAGAGCGGCTATGATCAGTAACACATAAATGATGTATCGCCTACGAAACCAAACCATTTACGTAACTCCTATTCTAATGAAAGCATATCGAATTCACGAGCTGCTTCTAAAACATCAGCATATTGACTATCATCCGCTTCAACGAAACGCGTAGCACCGCCGAAAATGCGTAAAATTTCTTCATCTGCAATTTCATAAAAAGCTTCTTGAACTTCGGCAATTAACTCATCATTCATCTCAGCTGGGACAACCCATGGATATTGATAAAGTTCCTCTGATTGCCATAATACTTTTATCTCTTCACGTAATGTTCCGCCGTTTTGATCATCTTCTTTCATCAGTGCTTCTAAGATCGCGCTATCCACTGCTCCAGCATCAACGGCTTGATCACGGACAAGGTTCGTTACAATATCATGTGATCCAGCAAATTGAATTTGATTAAACTCATGTTCGTCTTCACTTTCGTAAAAACCAAGCTGGCGCAAATGCAGACCCGGAATTAAATGACCTGAAGTGGAAGAAATGCTAGCAAAAGCAAAGTCAACTTCTGAACGATCCTCTAACAAATCATCAAGACTATCCCATTCACGGTCTTGATGCGTAATTATGTAAGAATAGTAATACGGACTTCCATCCACTTCCTGTGTAATGATCGCTTGAGCGCCACTTTGCTCGTGAGCAATTAAATACGTTAATGGACCTAGAAACGCTAAATCAATGTGATTGTAATTAATTGCTTCAACGACTGCGTTGTAATTAGGATACTGTTCTACCACCACTTCTCTTCCAAGACGCTCTGTTAAATGAGCTTCTAAATTATCCAAACCGGTTTGCATCTCTCCCATAGACTGGGATGGAATAACCGCAATTTCAAACACCTCATCATGGTCAGTTGCTGGTGCCTCTTCTTCCCCTACTTCATCAATGGTCGGGGATTGAACGACCTCATCTGGCTCATCAGCTGTTCCACATGCTGTTAATGTTAGAGCTAATCCTACTGTCATGATCCATTTTTTCATTTTTTCTCCACCTTTTTTTCAATCTACTGAGGAATCTACCATTGTTATCTATAGCTTGTAAAGAGATATCCCTTACTCATAGGCTCTAAATAAACAATGTTCATATACTTCCATAAATTGGGCCATTTCCTTTTCGAGAGAATGATTCAGTTCAATATACGTTTTCGCCTTTTCAATAAGCTTGCTAATGCTCTTCTCGGACATGATCATCTCTTCTATTTTCGTTCGAAACTGCTCAGGCGAATCAAACAAAATACCTGTTTCTCCATCTTGAATTACACTGGCATTTCCAGAGTTTTCCCTTGCAACAACAGGCTTTCCTACTGCCATCGCCTCTAAAACGGCAGAAGACTGTCCTTCAGATATCGATGTATTTAAGACAACATCCGCTCGCTCATAAACGCTTCGCATTTGTTCAAGTGGAACTTCTTTCACATAATGAAACCATTCATGTTTTTTTTCGTACTGCACTACTTCGTGATAAACTTGTTCATCTAACACAGGACCAATAAGAATAAACGCTAAATCTGGCCATTTGTTACGCATTTCCTCACATTCATCTAAAACATAAAATACATCTTTTACCGGACGTAACCCAGCTGGCAGTAATAAAGTTGGGTTACCCCCTATACTTTTAACCGAAGAAGGAGCTTCTTCTCCAACAGGAAGATCTACGCTTTGAGGAATCACATAAATTCGATCTGCCAGATCAGGATATACATGTACAATTTTTTCTTTTCCATCTTCACTAAAAACCGTTATCGCACAAGACTGATCTGCTACCGACACCATTAACCGGACAGCATCCGGACTTTTTAAATCTTCATTCACATCTGTTCCTCCAGATGTTAAAATGTACGGTTTTTTCAACTGTAAATGGGAATGTTTTTTTATCCACTGTGTAAAACGTTTTAAATGAATGACATGATAAATATCCACTTCTTGAAACAATACGTCCCAATCTGCTGTCCATTCCTCTTCCTCATAGGCAAAAACATGAACTGTTGCATCCCACATTTGTAACCCTTTCACTAAACGTCTAGCCGTTGTTGAATTTCCACGGTTTTCTTTATAGTATGGAGTAAACAGAATAATTTTAGGACTTGTTACCGAGCCAATTTTCAACTTCTGTCACCCTCCATTTTCGCTCTTGCTCTTGTCGCATCGTCAAGCTAAGTTTGTCTAGTTTCTCTAAAAAAGGAACTAAGTATTTACGAGATAAACCTGTAGATTCTTTTGCCTGTTTTAACTCAAAAACATCCTCGGTCTCGTTACGTAATTTCTTAACGGCTGCTACAAAAGGATCACGGTGAATCGAGAGTTTATCATCTAAAGAAAACAAGATCTCTTGTTGATGAAAATAATGAATAACTTCTTCATAAAGAGTGTCTGGAATTTGTTGACTCTTTAAATGGTCGACTACTGCTGAAACTTGAAGGCCTTCCTTTTTCAAGTTATCCAACGCATGCTCCACTCGTTTTTTCCATTGCTCTGGTGGGTGAGGGATATGAGTAGAAAGCGAGATAAAAGGTCCTCGCACGATAGTCTCCTCTTCTAAAACCCGTTCAACAAGCCGCTTCGGATACGTATGAATATAGTGTTGAACCAATTCTGCTTTCTTAATCCCTTCACGAAACGGGAATTCAGTGTGGTATTGCTTTAAATCATTCACCATCGCCTCTTTTAGCGAATGAATTACCTTTTCACTTGTCAGTTCCCCACTTCCAAGTTGGACTAGCCCTTTTTCATCCTGGATCCACTGTTTTAGATCAGATTCGTCTATACTAGCTTCCTTGCTAGCTTCATTCAATGAAATTAATTTCTTTTCAGTCACTATTTGATAGAGCCGTTCCAATGGAGTAGCGTCCATCTTTTGCTCGAGTTTTCGAACGGTATCTTCACCAAACCGATATTTTTCTCCATGCGGATCAATGACAGTTCCTCCGCCAATTGTTTCCATCGGAGTCGGACGTCGCAAAATAAAGCGATCTCCTCTTCGTGTTACGATTGGTTCATCTAATCGAATTTGACAAACTAAATCATCATTGCCTTCTGCCAACTCATTTCTATCAAAAAACACAATTTTCCCATACACTTCTGCCGTGCCAATATGTAATTTGATGGCCCCTCTTTGTTTTAAAGGAAATTTCAACTCTGAAACCGTCGTAAGCCCTACATCAATCGTTTCAGTTGTTTCATAGTGCCCTGTCGCCACAAGGACATCTCCTCGTTTGATATCCTCTTTTGAAACACCACCTACATTAATCGCAACCCTTTGTCCTGCTCTACCACTTTTTTTACTTTGATGATGTACTTGTAATTGTCTAGCACGAACGGAAACTCGTTGTGGCAATAAATCTAGTATGTCGCCTTCATTGACAATCCCCTCATATACAGTACCTCTAACAACCGTTCCTTGACCATGGATCGTAAATACCTGGTCAATCGGCAATCGGAACGCACCTGTTGCGTCACGACTAGCTCTCCCTTCCAGTGCCATTTCAATCCCTTTTTTTAACTCTTCTATCCCGATCAGACTATGGCTATCGACAAAAAACAATAAACTTGATTCTAGAAATGTGCCTTCGATTGTTTCACGAATATCTAGTTCAACAATTTCTTTCATTTCTTCATCAATTCGATCTGTTTTCGTTACAACAATAAGGCCATTCTGAATTCCAAGTAAACGTAATATATCGATATGCTCTCGTGTTTGTGGCATAATCCCCTCGTCTGCCGCAACAACAAGCATGACTAAATCAATTCCTGCCACCCCTGCAATCATTTGCCGGATAAACCGTTCATGACCAGGAACATCGATAATAGAAACTTCCATATCCTCATGTAACTGTAATGGTGCATATCCTAATTCAATCGATATGCTTCTCTCTTTTTCTTCCTTTAGACGATCTGTATCAATATTTGTTAATGCTTTCGTTAACGTTGTTTTTCCATGATCAATATGACCTGCCATTCCAACTGTGTAATGATTCATATATGTAAATCCCTCTCTACCATCACCAAATTCTTTCGTCTAATCATACTATAACCATTCTACCGAAACAAAGGAAAGTGCATGCGAAAAATAGAAACAGCAAAAGCTACATGCAAACTAGTCAAAGGAGAATTCGATGGATAAAATCAAAATTCTAGAGAAGATTGAAAACATCAAAGCTCACCCGGATGATTACGAAATCTTTGTCCTCCCGCGCCCTCCAGAAGAATTTGGAGATGGAGTAAAGCTCTTTTTCAATGAAGCTGATCAAACGTTTACGGCTAAAGTGTTTGATCCCGACACAAAAGAGGTTTTCACGGAAAAAACATTACCTGATGTAGATAGTACGTACTTCTTTATTTCAACCGTTCTCGAACCAAAAGTAGAAAAACAAAATAAGCAACAAGATTATATCGACCTTGACTTAAATGAACCAGGTAAGTAAGGATCCACGTACCCCTTACTAGCGCTGCTGATTTCCTTTCCAACCCCAAAACCCGAACAACTTGTTCGGGTTTTGGGGTTCTTCTTTTATTCTTTAATTCCTTCTAACCATTCTTTGTAACAGTCTTGACAAAGTGTTTTGTCTACATGTTCATTTTGATGAATAAACAATCCATGGCTAAATACATCTTTCACATCATCATTACAATAAAAACATGGTTCTCCCATCTCTAATTTCCCTCCTGCTCCTGCGATTACAGTTAGCTTACGCAAACGAACGAAAAGTAAATCAGGAATGTTACGTTTGGCAGAAACATGCAATGAATCAACTTCAATTGGCTTATTCGCGTCATAGGTCAGGCAATAATCGACATACGTATTTAGCGTAGTTACCTTTTGTAACTACCAAAAGAAAGGAGTGTGTCGAAACCATGAACCAAGATGACTCTAGAAAAAAAGAACTTAAACTTCTACTTAGAAAGAAAAAAAAGCGTGAACAACGTGACTGGAAACTAACGATGAAACGCTTAAGACAATTTCAAACAGATTCACTAAATCACAGAAGCAGCAAAGAGTAAAAACGACATAAAAATTGGCAGACCACACATACTGGTCTGCCATAAACATATTCGCCTAAATAAACGTTGTACAACCTTCCATAATACCTTTATTCCAATTTATTTCAATCTTCAAATGCATATTTTTTCCCTTCCTAGTTGAAAATACATTGAGAAAAGGAGGGTATGAACTATGATTGAACGTTCAATAATCAAATTGGGAATTATTTTCGGCATGATCTCAACAATAACTCTGTTCAAGAAGCCTTCTGTTAAAATTTGGTTCCCCCTCTATTTAATAAATTGTATTGTTAATTATGTATTCGATAAATCTTTAGTGGAAACAAAGCAAGTTTCATACCCCGTAAGGTTTCAGCCAAAAATGTTTAAGATAAATGTTGTCTATGATTTCTTAGTTTGTCCTTTCTTGTCTATTTGGTATTGTCAATCTACATATCATTCTAAGTTCCCTGGATTAGTAGGAAAATTGTTACTTTTCGCTACACCTCAAGCGATTTATGAAATTGTCCTTGAACGAAAAACAGATGCACTCAAATTTAAAGGGAAATGGAGATGGCTCTACTCATTCTTCCTTGTATTTGTTGTGAAAGTCATTTCTAGAGGCATGCTTGAAGTAATTAAAAAGCACCCAGGAGCTAAGAGCATCTAACTTTACGTGCTGTTAGCTTCAATCTTGACCTCTCATCAAATACAGATGTATCCAATTTTTACTCACGATCGCATTTTTTCTCTATGCAAAAAGACCACTCATCATGGAGTAGCCTTCATCTTTAGAGTTCAAACCATAATAGTAAGACTCATTTTAAACATTATTCACCTAAATCAACGTTGTGGTACACTTGCTGAACATCTTCTAAATCCTCTAAAGCATCAATCAACTTTTCAAATTGTGCTTGTGCCTCTTCTGGCAATGTTACATCATTTTGAGCCAACATCGTTAGCTCCGCTACAGTAAAGTCAGTAATTCCTACTTGTTTCAAAGCTTCTTGAATTTCATGAAACTGATCCGGTTCTGCGTATACTATCACCGAATTTTCTTCGGCAACAATGTCGCGAACATCAATATCGGCTTCTAACAAAAGCTCTAGAACTTCTTCTTCTGTTTTGCCTTCAAGACCAAAAACAGCTGTTGCATCAAACATGAACGAAACAGAGCCACTTACTCCCATGTTTCCCCCATTCTTTTTAAAAGCCGATCGTACCTCTGCAGCTGTTCGATTCACATTGTTTGTCAATGCATCTACGATCACCATCGAACCATTTGGTCCAAACCCTTCGTACCTGAGTTCATCGTAATTCTCTTCCGAACCGCCTTTTGCTTTTTCAATAGCACGGTCAATGATCGCTTTTGGAACACTGTATGTCTTCGCTCTCTCAAGCACGACCTTTAACGCTCGATTTGATTCTGGATCCGGTTCTCCTTGTTTAGCAACTACATAAATTTCACGTCCGAATTTAGCATAAATCCGACTCGTATTTGCGTCTTTTGACGCTTTCTTTTCCTTAATATTGTTCCATTTACGCCCCATGTTCAAACACTCACTTTCAGCTTATATCTATATTCTCGCAATGTTTCTCATTCTAATCTCTTGAATGAAATCCATTCAGTATGTACCTACCTCATCATTATACTATATTTATGTCAATGGTTTCGACCTTTATCTTCGATTCCTCTCTAAGGTCATTTGAAGGACAAGTACACATTCAACCCAATTTATGGTAGTGTTGTTTTAGTAAATCGTAACAAATAAAAGGAGGAATTACTCATGCCAACCATCAAAGTCGAAGGAAAAGGTTCATTTCAAGTCGAAGAAGGAACCAAATTAGTTCTTGCTTTAGAAGACAATAACGTTGATATTTTACATCGTTGTGGTGGGAATGCAAGATGTACGACCTGTCGTGTCGAGATTATTAGTGGAGATGCAGGTGCCATCTCAGACGCTGAAGCAGCCATTTTAGATGCGAAAGGCTATAGAGAAGAAAACATCCGTCTTTCCTGTCAAATCCGTGTCCAATCGGATCTAACAGTTAAACCTGTTATGACAGCATCAGAATCAGGAATGGAGCCAGGGACACGTCCACAAGAATAAATAGAAAAAAAGAAACGTGTGAGCTCCATTCACACGTTTCAATTCTTTTTTATGCTGTTACGCGACTCAGAAGATATGATGTATTCCAATCCCTCTTCAAGGGTCATCTTTTGGAAGTGCGAAATAGCAATTCCCTCTTTTTCTAATTCCTTTTCCATTTCACTCCAGTTATTCGTCACAATTTGAAGCGGCTCCACGTCTAGTTCCAAGAAATTCGGGTGCTGTTTGATCGTTTCTGTCATATCCGTTACCCATACTCTTGCCCACTTTTCAAATATCTCATCTTTATTAAACGATTGAATGATTTGTCCCTTTTCAAACACCGTGATCCAATCACAAATCGAATTTACTTCATCGATCGAATGTGTGGCCATGACAATGCTTCTTTCCCCCTTCTCCATAAAGTCAATAAGATCTTCCTTCATTTTCTTTTGGGAGACAATATCGACTCCTGAAGATGGTTCATCTAGAAGCAATAATGTAGGATGATGACTTAGCGAAAAGATAAACTCTACTCTCTTTTTGATTCCTGTTGAACATTTGCCGAACTTCATCCCTGTGTCTATTTCGTACCTGTTTATTAAATTCACATAATACTCTTGATCCCACGTAGGGTACCAATAAGCGAAAAAGCTTGATATTTCCTTAACCGTTAAATAGCCAAGTGGCTCAAGCATGCCACCTGAATAACCAATCTTCCTTTTAATTTCCGCTTCACTTTCATTCATTGATTGATCAAATAATGTAATGGATCCTTCGTCTGGCTGCAGAAGGTTCATCAGCAAACGAAAAAACGAACTTTTTCCGGATCCATTTGCGCCAACAATAGCAACTGCGGTCCCTTCCTCAATTTGAAAATCGATCGGACCAAGAGTGAATTTTTTATAATGCTTAGTAAGAGACTTCGTCAAAACAATTGATTTAGTCACCCTCCTCTTCCCCCTTTTCTCTTCTATTCATCACATTATCAAAAATGGCTCGTATGCCTTTTGCCGTAAGACCTACTTGCTCTGCCTGGGTAACGGCCCTTTCAAAGGCATCCATGACTACTTTTTGCTTCGTCTCCTCCATTTTTTCTGTCTCCATCTCTTTCACAAACGTCCCTTTTCCTTGAACGGTCTTAATAAAGCCCTTGCTTTCTAAATTTTGATATGCCCTTCTCGTCGTAATAACACTGCATTTTAAATCATTAGAAAGAACCCGTATAGAAGGAAGTGGTGTACCTGGCGGAAGCTGTCCCCCAACAATTAAAGATGTGACTTGTGCTTCGATTTGATGGTATATGGGTTCTCTGCTTTCCTCAGAAACTCGAATAGGTAACTTCATAGATCCTCCTCCCTTCCACTACATATAATCTCTCTTTGCTAGGCGACGAGTGAGCAATTTATGCCAAAATGCAGAACCTATTCCCCCAAAGATGATTGAAACAACAGCAACAATCCAACCGTACTGACTAATGAGAAGCAAGCTCCATTCCACAATACTATAGCCAACAATAGAATGAAATCCAACAAATAATCCCATCATTAACCCAATCCAGAAAAGCGGTACGAGGTGTAACACTTTTCCACTTGTTCCGTACTCAATAAACGGATTCATACCTCCTAAAGCTAGTGAATATCCAAACCAAGCAAATATAAAAATGATAAGCTCTTTCGCAGAAACGAATTGATAGAAATCGCTTGGTAGTTTGTAGACAATCGCTCCAAAGAATGCAATCGACATCAGTAGTAAGATAAGTAGCATTAAACATGTACGGCTAAGTGCTACAATTTTTACAGGTATCGGCAATGTCCGAATAAAGGCCATCCTTTTTGTATACGGGTCATCTTTAATCGTTTGAAAGGATAAGTACGGACCTGACATAAAAATCGTTGATAACGACGGCAGCAGAGCAACAAAAAGAATATCTAAAACAGGATTGTTATAATACATCACTTCTTGACCGAACAATGCTCGGGCCGCTTGCTCTAAGAAAATAGTAGCAAATAACCCCAAAAAAATAACTACAAGAACCGTTAATAACAACGCAGTCCAATTAGTTTTCAGTTCTTTTTTTACAAGCCAGAACGCCTGATTAACCACTTCTCATCCCTCCTTATGACATTAATTGAAGAACCGATTGGATAATCCATCTTCTTGATGGCCTAACAAATCAATTCCTAAATGAGCTAAAATGACAAAGACAACCGTCCAAATCGTAATACTTGCTGTCATCCAAATTAACGCCTTCTTTTTTGTTCCTCCTAACGACACACTCATAAAAGCAGTCACATGACTTCCGACAAACAAAGGACCAATCATCGCTAACCCTGGAAGACCGTATTTCGTCCAGATCTTTTGTGCCCGAATCGAGCGTTTGCTCTCAGCTTTCTCTTCCGTTTCTTTCTTTTTCTTAGTGCGCCATTCTTTAATTTTATTGACAAATACAATAACTAAAGCAACGGTTACCACATTTCCAATGACACCTAGGACAAAAACAGGGACCGTTGCTAGTCCAGCAATGATAGCAAGCGGTGCAACCGCATATCCCTCAAGAAAAGGAACAGCCGCTAACAAAAGCACAAGCAAATACGCCCACAATAATTCTGAAAAACTCATAATACCCTCTCCCCACTGTTATACTGTATATATTAATATATACAGTATAACACCAATATGTGTCAACAGAAAAAAAGAATTCCCAAAAGCCCTATACGCTTTTGAGAATTCTTCTTTCCCTATATCCGACCGCGATTAAAGATACGATCATTCCACATAAGATAATTTACGAAAAACAAAATAACGAGATAAACATAAACTCCAAATGGCAACAGAGAACTAAGATAATGTAACCCAACGAAAGGTCCAATTAATAGAATCATAACGAAAATAGCCAATCCTTCTCCTTGCTGACCTGCTCTGAAAGATTCAGAAAAAGGCAAAGCCTTCTCCAATGATAAATAACAAATCACTGTATAAATGAGCGAACTCAAAAACACGACAACAAGATGCGGGATGATTGAAGTAGAAAAGATGACTCCAAATACCAAACTCACAATGACAAAGATCGGCAGAAACAATTTTACTAGAAATGCCTTTAATGTTCCTTTATAAATCGGAGCCATTTGCTGCAACGGAGTCACTCGGTAAATCCAAGCTCCTTTATACGTACCCGAAAATTTTAACATCATAATAATCGTTGGAATAACAATCAAGCAAACATAAATAACTAAATACAAATGACCAGAAGTGATTTCCTCGACCGTACGATAGCGAAACTCATTGTAAAACAGCAAAAAAGGAAGTATGATTGCTAATCCTAGTGATGGATACACTTTTAACTTAAACTCTCTTTCCTGTTTCATCATCACTTTTGCAAATCGAAAAAACGTTCTCTCTTCCTTCGAACGGCAAATCCACTTCTCCAACACGTTTGTCTGGTTCCGGTTCTTTTTACTCATTTTTTGATTACTAAGCTTCTGTAAATTCCTTTCAAACGAAGGCAACATTTTTATATATAAAAACATACAAATGACGGGAATAACAAAGGCTAGACCAGAATGAATGAGGATATAAACATTTCCATTCCCATTTAAGAGCCACTCAAATGGAGCTGCGTACCACATCGGAGGAAGAAGAAATTGCCACCAACTCATCGTAATCTCAATATTCAAATCAAGAAATTCAAATGATCGAATGACTAATTGATATCCTATAATCGTTCCTAATGACAGCAGAATTTGAACATAATTGATTAAATCCATCAATTTCTCTCCATCAAAGAAACGCAAAATAACCCAATACATCATCGCTGTCATAACAATAATGAGAAGATTTAGAAAGATCATTTCCACAAGAAATAAGAGAAAAAACAGAAATCCTTGTACAAATAAACTAACAATCAGAGGAATTGTCATGATGGCTGCAGTCAAAAAGAACAAATAAATTAGTACATGAACAAATTTGGATGCACTAATTGTCTTCCTATCAACTGGTTTCGTTTGAAGAATCGGCTTATCTCGAATGTCTAATAACACAGAAGAAAAATCCGAGATCATTGAAGTCATAATGATAAACATCGCAATCCCAAACACAATGCTCATTTGAAATAAATAATGCTCGCCTAATAAAATAAAAGGAATGAGGATTAGACCAAAAAGAGCATACAGCCATAGTGACTTTAAAAATTGGTTTCCTTCTTTTTTCTTCGAATTCGACTGTGTGAAAATCGTTGGAACTCTTCTTTGATCCATTGTTAATTTCACTCGGAGAATTTGCCTCATTATGTCATAATCTACACCCATTTTTACAAATACAGTTCTAAACATATCTAATAGTTTAATAGATTGAAAGTTGTCCATTTTACACCTCTTGAACGATAGAGACAAAATCCTCGGCAATTTCTCTATGTTGATGAAAACCCGTTAATTGATTAAAGATTTCTTCTAACGTACCTTCCGTGTTTTGTTCTTTTAACTCCTCGAAGCTACCATCTGCCACAATCCGTCCTTCAGAAATCAAAATAATTCGATTGCTTATCTTTTCGACCACTTCCATAATATGAGACGAATAAAAAATCGTCTTCCCTTGTGCTGCAAGCTGTGCTAATATTTCTTTTACGACCATAACACTATTGGCATCCAAGCCGCTTAATGGTTCATCTAGAAACAATAAATCGGGATTATGTAATAAACTAGAAATGAGCAATACCTTTTGCCTCATTCCTTTTGAAAAGCTCGAAAGCCTCGAATGAAAGACTTCCTCTAACCCAAACTTACCCATAAGTCGTTTAGCCTTGGCCTCAACAAGTTCCGATTCCATCCCGTATAACTCCCCAACAAACGATAAATATTCAATGGCTGTTAAGTTATCATATAACTCAGCTGTTTCCGGGACATAGCCAATTCTTCTCTTATAGTCGACTTTTCCATCGGAAATATCATTGCCAAATATGGACACCTTACCAGAATAGCCCGAAACAAGTCCGAGCATGATTTTAACAGTTGTACTTTTCCCGGCTCCATTTGGTCCTATGTAACCAATAATTTGACCTTTAAGTACTTCTAGATTAATCGCTCGCAATGCCATTTTCCCATCAAAAGACATGGTTACATCTTCAAGTGTTACTATCGGTTGTTCGTTTCTTTCACTCACCAAACTTCCACCTCTCCCATCTGCATTTTCCTTATTTTAACATAACTTCTAAAAAGAAGTGCTAATGAAACGGTGGTACTATACCTTTGGACCGAAAAAAAATCTAAAGTTCTTAAAAAATAATGAGAAAGTTGCGGATGCTCTTCCTTTCCACAAAGTATCTAGTAAACTATGTTTGAATGAGTATGAATACGCTTTTTCAGTCATAATTTACATATAAAATGAAACATTTCCTCGTTATTTGTTTACATTTATAACATTGTGGTGAGATATGTTGATAATTTGTTGCAGGAAAAAGCATCCTCTTTCAAAAAATAGTAATAAAGACAAAAGATACTAAAATAAAAGAAAGGTGGTCATTGTTTGTGAACCGAGATTTAAGCTTACAACAAATCGCTGAAGGAATGACAAAGTCACTATTAAATGCATCAGAAAAAGATTTAGAAGGTTTTCAAAAAATCGTCGACGCAACGCTAGAATTACGGGAAGCTCATAAAGACTTACAAAAAATGGTACAAAGTTATTCGAATTCAGGCATTCATAGAAATGTAAACTCTCATAATGGGTAAATAAACAAGGACCACTACAACAACGGTGGTCCTTTTAACCTGATTAAGTTCCTAAATGTTTGCCTTTTAGAAAGTGAAGAATAACATGAGCCGCTACTCGACTCGTCATATCACGGAAATCAACCGTCGGATCGACCTCAACAATTTCTAGAGCCCTTACTTTCGGGTGTTTTCCTAAATAGGTGATCGCTTCAAAAAGATCAATAGCATCCATTCCACCTGGTCCAATCGCTGGACAACCCGGTGCTTGTGACTGATCAAGTACATCCATATCTACAGAAACATAGATACTGTCGACTGTTTGTTCTAGCTTCTTTAACGATGTTTCCATCATCTCTTTCATACTTTGTTGTCTTACTTGTTTCATAGTGTATACCGTCACACGATGTTGGTTTACATAATCATAATATGGTTTACTATTTGAAAAATCACGTATGCCTACTTGAATCAAATTGGTGCCTTTTAACGTTTGAGTTTCAAGTAGACTTCGAAATGGAGTACCATTAGAAGGTCCCCCGTCTACGAGATTTCGAACATCATGATGAGCATCAAACTGAATGACTCCTACCTCTCCATTTGCTTCCTTGAATCCTTTCACACTTGGGTAGGTGATAGAATTATCACCACCTAGTATAATCGGTAGCCAAGATTCATTCTCCTTACTCAATCGATGAATCGTTTCATAAATTCGATTCTGGGATTGCATAATATCAGTAACATGCATCGAGATGTCTCCAAGGTCTTGTATGGCCCAATTGAGCAAGTCAACGTTCTCTTCCACTGAATAAGTCGAATAGTTTGATAATGCTTTTCGGATTGTTCCTGGTGCAAAGCATGCTCCTGAATGACTGATGGAAGACTTTGATAGAGGGGCTCCAACTAACCCAACTCCCTTGATCTTTTCTCCGTTCCACCGCTTGATTATATCTCCCATCTTTGTCACTTCACGATCAATAAAAGATGAGTTAGCTTTTTGAAGATAAGGAAGTTGTGTCACTGACCTCTCTCCTTTTTGAAACAACCTCACCATTTTTTATAACGGTATTCACATGATTCACGCCATAATGATAAGGAAGATAGTGATAATTCGGAGCATCCCAGATTACTAAATCTGCCTGACGCCCTACCACTAGTTGACCAGCTTGCTCTCCACGTCCGATCGCATAAGCAGCATTAACGGTCATCGCATTCCAAATTTCTTCTGGTGTCATTTTTAGTTTTAGTGCCGCAAACGTCATGATCAGTTGAATGTTTTCAGTTGGGCAGCTACCTGGATTAAAATCGGTTGCTAATGCGACTATAACGTTCTCATCAATCATCTTTCTCGCCCGTGCAAAGGTTTCTTTTCCAAGATAAAAAGTCGTTCCCGGTAGTAGTACAGCAATCGTTCCGGTCTCAGCCAGCTTTTGAATTCCATGATCCGATGCACCGACGAGATGATCAGCCGATATAGCTCCCAATTCAGCTGCAAGTTCGGTACCACCTAGTGGATCAATTTCGTCCGCATGAATTTTCAGTCCAAATCCTTTTTCACTCGCTTTTTTTAAATACTCTCGAGACTGCTCGACTGTAAAGACACCCGTCTCGGTAAAAATATCAACAAACTCGGCAAGATTCTCTTTTTTAATCAAATCAAGCATGTTGATCATCTCAGTTAAAAAAGCTTGAGGATCTTCCTTATATTCATGAGGAATGGCGTGCGCACCTAAAAAAGTAGAAACAAGGTCGATAGGATGATCTTGCTGCAATCGTTTGGCCACCTTCAACTGCTTTAACTCGGTGTCTACATCTAGTCCATAGCCACTTTTTGCTTCCACAGTTGTAACTCCATACGACAACATCCGGTCAAGGTGAAAACGTGACTTTTCATATAAATGATCCTCTGTTGCTTCACGAGTACTCTCCACTGTCGAAAGAATGCCTCCCCCTTGTTGTAAGATTTCTAAATAAGGAACTCCTTGTTGTTTTAGTGCCATTTCATGTTCACGCGAACCTCCAAAGACAACATGAGTGTGCGGATCCACCAATCCCGGTGACACGAGTTTGCCTTGACAATCAATTACTTGCCCTGCTTGAATACCACTTGCTGACTCTCTTTCTCCGATAAAAACAATTTTGCGATTTGCTATGCCGACAACGGCGTCTTCAAGCAATCCGACATCCTGCATGGCCTTACCTGCTTTTGGACCAACTGATTCCATCGTGAGTAACTGACCTATATTTATAAGAAGTAAATCTACATATTCTTTCATACGTTTTCCCTCCTTCTTACTCTTTTTCATTCATTGGAATGATGACTTTTTTCTCTGTTGCCACTTCTTTTGCGAGTTCATAACCTGCGTCTGCATGTCGGATTACACCCATACCAGGATCTGTCGTCAGAACTCGATGCAAACGTTCTTCGGCGAGATCCGTCCCATCAGCAACAACAACCATCCCCGCGTGAAGAGAGTATCCCATCCCCACACCTCCACCATGATGAACGGACACCCAGCTTGCACCAGCTGATGTGTTAACAAGTGCATTTAAAATCGCCCAATCTCCTACAGCATCACTTCCATCTAACATCGCTTCTGTTTCTCGATTTGGAGAAGCAACAGAACCACAATCTAAATGATCCCGTCCAATAACAATCGGTGCTTTTAATTCTCCTTTTCTCACCAACTCATTAATCGCAAGTCCCATCTTTTGTCTCTCACCGTATCCTAACCAACAAATTCGAGAAGGAAGACCTTGAAATGCGACTTTTTCTTGAGCCATATCAATCCAGCGACAAAGAGCTTCGTTCTCAGGGAACAGTTCTTTAATCAAGGCATCTGTACGATAAATATCTTCTGGATCCCCTGATAAGGCCACCCATCTAAAAGGTCCTTTTCCTTCACAGAACAATGGACGAATATAGGCCGGAACAAACCCAGGAAAGCTAAAAGCTTCTTCAAACCCTTCGTCTTTAGCGACTTGGCGGATATTATTCCCATAATCAAAAACGATTGATCCCCGTTTTTGCAATGCAACCATTGCTTCGACGTGCTTTCTCATGCTCTCATTTGCAAGCTTTACATACCTAGTCGGATCGTTTTCACGAAGTTCGGCAGCTTCCGCTATTGAAAACCCTTCTGGAACATAGCCATGTAAAGGATCGTGGGCAGATGTTTGGTCTGTGACAATATCAATATGAATTTTTCGCTCGAGTATTTCATGATGAATCGCAGCGGCATTTCCAACTAACCCAATGGAAAGAGGCTCTCCATTTTCTTTTGCTTTTTGCGCCCATTCAAGTGCTGTATCTAGTGAATCCGTCATCCGGTCACAATATTTCGTATCCATTCGTTTTTGAATTCGTTCTGCATCTACATCAACCGCAATAACCACTCCACCATTCATCGTTACCGCTAAAGGTTGGGCACCACCCATTCCTCCCAGTCCAGCTGTTAACGTGATGGTTCCTTTTAAACTATTAGAGAAATGTCTTCGACCAATCTCGGCAAATGTTTCATAGGTTCCTTGTAAAATGCCTTGTGTCCCAATATAAATCCAGCTTCCCGCCGTCATTTGGCCATACATCATTAGTCCTTCTTTTTCGAGTTTATGAAAATGATCCCAATTGGCCCACTTTGGAACTAACACAGAATTCGACAACAATACTCTTGGCGCAGCCGGGTGCGTCTTAAACATACCAACAGGTTTTCCAGATTGAATAAGTAATGTCTCATCTGCTTCAAGCTTTTTCAAAGAGCGAACAATCGCATCAAACGACTCCCAATTCCTAGCCGCCTTTCCAATTCCCCCATACACGATTAACTCCTCAGGCTTTTCGGCTACTTCGGGATCCAAGTTATTACAAAGCATCCGCAAAACAGCTTCCTGCTCCCAACCTTTACATTCTCTCTCTACCCCTGTTTTTGCTTGAATCATTCGTTTAGTTGTCATATTTCTCTCTCCCTTTTATGAATAAATTTTCGTTTCTGTTTGGTCAATATGATGGGAATTATCTTTCAGCCAGTCATGAATGGCTTCTATATCCTTAGAAAACACACGGTCTTTTGTGATCGATGTAACTAGCTCTCTTCCTTTATTTAAAAAGGAATTCGTGGCACTCGACATCTTCTCTATTCCTCTATATTCTGCTGCTTGCATCGCACAAATGGTTTCAATAGAAAGAACACGACGTGCATTTTGTATCACTTGGTAGGCATGTCTTGAGCCGATTGTCCCCATGCTAACATGATCTTCTTGATTCGCTGATGATGGAATCGAATCGACGCTCGCTGGGTGGGCCAATGTTTTATTTTCTGACACAAGTGACGCTGCAGCATATTGCATAATCATTGCTCCTGATTGCAACCCTGGTTCTGGACTCAAGAATGGCGGCAAATCACTTAACTGTGGGTTCACTAAACGCTCGATTCGACGCTCGGAAATGTTAGCAAGTTCAGCCATTGCAATTGCTAAGAAGTCCATCGCAAAGGCGATTGGCTGCCCATGAAAGTTCCCTCCAGATAGAATCTTCTTTCCATCATCAAAAATGAGAGGGTTATCTGTTGCTGCATTCATTTCAATTTCTAACTTTTCCTTCACATAATTCAATGTTTGCCATGTGGCCCCATGCACTTGTGGGATGCATCGAATGGAATATGCATCTTGCACTCTTACTTCTCCTTGCTTTGTCGTAAGCTGACTATCATGTAAATACGAGCGAATTCTTTTTGCTACTTCTATCTGTTCTTTATAACCTCGAGCTAAATGGATATCCTCATCAAAAGCATCAATGATTCCGTGTAACCCTTCGATCGTCATGGAAGCAATAAGCTCGGATTGAAAGGCGAGTTTTTCTGCTTCTAAATAAGCAACGACTCCCATTGCTGTCATCGCTTGCGTTCCATTAATAAGAGCTAAGCCTTCTTTTGCGGTTAACGTGATCGGAAAAATCCCCTCTTTTGTTAAAGCGTCGATTGCTTTCATCCTCTCACCTTGATAAAAAACCTCTCCCTCACCAATTAACACGAGCGCCAAATGTGACAATGGAGCCAAATCGCCACTAGCTCCAAGCGATCCTTGCTGCGGAATAACAGGATGAATGTTAGCATTCACTAGATCTAATAATCTTTCAATGACAACCGGTCGCACTCCCGAAAAACCTTTAAGCAATGCATTTGCCCTAAGCAGAACCATCGCCCGTGAAACCACTTCAGGAAAAGGATCTCCAACACCACAAGCATGCGATCGAATTAAATTTAATTGCAAAGTCTCGACATCATCCTTGCCGATATAAACATCACTAAATTTCCCAAATCCTGTTGTGATGCCGTAAACTACTTTCCCTTCATCAACAATCTTCTCAACCGCTTTGCGACTTTTTTTCACTTTCCTCATGCTTTCATCTGAGTATGTTACTGTTTCGTTATCAAACAGTACTTTACGCATGTCAGAAAACGTAAGAGTCTGACCATTCAAAATAACCATCTTCTTCTCTCCCTTCATGTCTTTAGCAAAGTAAAGGAGCAATAGAAAAGGGGACTATATCATTGAAATCAAATTTTTGATTTCAAGATATAGCCCCCTATTAACTAAAATAACTATGGGCAGTTATATGTGATTAATACCTAAACCAATTGTTTCATGCTCTGACCCCTTAACAGGTGCACCGATTGTGCCGTACAAGGAAACCGCTATCCAATCTCCTTCTAACTCACTGTCATACGGGTTCCCACGTAATATCGCAAACGATAAACCAACTGTTCGCAAAACAGATCCTAACTGAACTTGGCCTCTCGTTACACCATGTAACGCCTCCATAATAGCATGATAAAGTGCGTGAGATTCGCGGTAAACATTCGACTGAATAACCCCATTTTTCTTCGCTGCTGTTTCTATTGCCGCCACTACTTTATGAGCTTCCATTGAACCGACTTTTCCGGTACAACCTTTCCAATTCGACTGTTCCAGTCTCTTCAATTGACCTTCTGAATCCTCCGAAAGCAACAGAAGAATGGCGTGTCGTCCAATACGATTATCACTGCTTAATGCCATTTTACAACAACTCTTTCACTTTTCTAAAAGCTCTAATGTCTACTAACTACTTTTATTGTAAGCGCTTTAACAATAAGCGTCAATAAAAATTTCCAAATTATTACGGTTATAGGCCTACCTTTCCTGAAATCCTCATGATGGTAAAAATCAAGTTCGTTTTAATCCTGTAATCATTTGTAAATAAATTGGTAATCATAAGAAGGGGTGATTTGAGTGGACAAGGATAAAGAGAAAGATGAGATTCCAGTATTCGATCGATATAGCTTTTTCGGGTTGTTAGCTATAATTTTAATCTTTTATTTAGGTTGGTGTTGTAAAGCTATTAAGGGGATTTAAAATGATTTCATTTTCATGCATTCACGTAATTTATTCGAACCACTGCTTTTAATAAACTGAGCCCTTTATTTTCAAAAAATTACCTAATCATTTCTATTGAAAAAGTTTCATACTTAGTGCATAATGAAAACCGTGCGAAAAAACAATGATAAAACTAACTATCAAGGGGCTGGCTGTGACACTGGTGTTCGCCACGGTCTTCAAAACCGCTTGGGAGGCGCGTGCCGTCTCCGGTAGGTTCGATTCCTACACAGTCCCGCCAAATTAAGGTTTTTACGGTTCTAAGGGTTTTAGGTATCAAACGGTCTCGGTTAGGTTTTAGACGAAACCGTGGCAGACCGTTTAGCAAGACCGCTTGGTTTCGTCTACATATTTATTCAACCTGTATCCTTCTACATACAAAATGTGGGAGGTTTTTTTATGGCAAATCACGAACAAAAAAGGATTAGAAAATACTCTAGGAGTAAAACCAGTAAGAGAAACCCCAACCAATCGAAGGCTAATTCCTTAAGTGTGATGTTTGACAGATTCATGGTCTTTAAAGAAATATTTCCCTGCATTGATATTCTTAAAGCGAACACGACTTCGGAAAAGAAAAGGAGTTAGCTTTTAATACTCAGGAATTAAAGAAAAACAAATATTTGAATAAAATTCAACAAGGTAGCTTTACTCATTAGACAATAAGGTACATCTCCAGTAAGAAGATATAGCCTTGTATTGAATCAAGTTACCGCTACCCCGTGAAAACTTCTCCATCTGGATAACGAATACTTGATTTTTGAGCTTTTGCCAATGAAAAGGCTAATGTTAATGGACCAATTCTTCCTATAAACATTAAAACAATAATCAGTTGCTTACCTACATCCGATAATTCTCCAGTCAATCCCATAGACAAACCAACCGTCCCAAATGCAGAGAAAGCTTCAAACACAATCATGATAAACGGTGCATCTTCCGTAATCGTTAGCGCTAAAATGGTTAAAAACACTGCAAATAAACTAATAACAACAATTGCTAACGAACGAATTACCATCTGGTGTTTAATTGTTCGCTCAAACACTACCGTTTCGTTTCTTCCTCTTAAAAACGTTATAACCGCCATCACAATTACAATAAAGGTTGTAAGTTTAATCCCACTACCTGTTGAAGCACTCCCTGCTCCAATAAACATTAAAAGCAAGATAAAAACTATCGAGCCTGGATTCATACTACCAATGTCCAACGAATTAAAGCCAGCTGTTCTCGGTGTAACAGCTTGAAAATAGGATGCCCATAGTTTTTCTCCCATTTCCAGAGTGCCGAGCGTAGCAGAATTTGTGTATTCAAGCGTAAATATCAATAACATTGCAACAACATTTATAACTAGAGTCCCTGTAAGCATTAATTTAGTATGTAACGATAAACGATGAAATACTTTTGTATGCCATAAATCAGATAAAACAGTAAATCCAATACCACCTGTAATAAATAAAAAAGTAATTAGAATATTAACAACAGGGTCTCCAACATACCCCATCAAACTATCAGACCACAACGAAAATCCAGCATTATTGAATGCAGAAATCGTATGGAAAACACTTGTATATATTCCAAATGCCCAACCATACTCTGGGACCCAGCGCATAGATAACAAGATTACTGCTATAAATTCCATTGAGATAGCAAAAATAAATAATATTTTAACAAGGCGAATGACACCACCTATAGATGTCTGATTAAATGCTTCTTGTACCAACATTCGCTCTTTTAAGCCAATTTTTTTCCTAAGACAACAACAATTAATACAGCAAAAGTCATCAACCCTAATCCACCAATTTGGATAAGAATCATTATAACTACTTGTCCGAAAACCGTAAAATCCAGCCCCGTATCTAGTACAACAAGACCAGTTACTGTTGTTGCTGAAGTAGCAGTAAATAAAGCATCTAACCATCTAATAGGTTCTGCTGTTGCAATAGGCAACTTTAATAATAAAGTACCAATTACAATTGCTATAAAAAAACTTAATGCCAATATCTGCGGAGGTGACATTTGAATGTTTCGATGTAAAAAACCTCTTCTATCTAACATCGTTACATCCCTTCTTCTTCAAAACGTTTTAAGTCGGCTTTGTGTCCAATGACAATAAGTATATCTTTTTCATAAATCGTATCATCAGGCATTGGAGATACATTAATATCCTCACCACGTTTAATTGCCAAAATTGTACATCCAAACTTAGCACGAACATCTAAATCGATAAGTGTTGAATTATGTATTTTTCTTGTTCCAAGCAGCTCCACAATACTATATTCATCTGATAATTCGATATAATCGACAATTTTTTCAGAAACTATATGTTGTGCGATACGAATGCCCATATCTTGTTCAGGATGAATAATTCGGTCTGCTCCAATTTTATCAAGAACCTTGTGGTGGTAAACGTTTTGTGCTTTCACCCAGACATTTTCAACTTCCATTTCTTTTAATACGAGGGTAGTCAATATACTCGATTGAATGTCATCACCAATGGCTACAATCACATACTCAAAATTTCGAATGCCAAGAGATTGTAATGATTTTTCATCGGTTGCATTGGCTATCACTGCATGAGTAGAATGGGATGCAAATTCGTTAACCTTAGTATCATTGTTATCAATGGCTAACACTTGATGCCCCATTCTATATAACTCTTTGCAAACACTTCCCCCAAAACGCCCTAAGCCTATAACTGCAAATTGCTTCTTTTTTTCTGCCATTGTTTCCACTCCTTTTCCCAAATAAAAAAAGACCATCACAAAGAATGGTCTAAAAAAGACCCTTCTCTCCAAAAATAACGCTGACGAGGTTAGCTGTCGGATTAGGGACTGAGAGTATCCCCTCTTACTTAGTAAGATTCACCCCAAAGGTGGTTTTTAACCACCAAAAATGGTTCCCCCGCTCTAAAGAAGATTAAGCGAATAAAAGGTTAAAATTGTATTTATTTATAAAAGAGAATTTACTCCTCTTTTATATTCTTGTCAATATATTCTTTCTGAGTAACGTATCAATTTTTTTTAATAGATAGATTCAATTTCAGTTTCTATTTGTATCTCCTTTCCTAATATAATTTTATGATTCGTCCCAAATCCCCAAATACTAATCTTAATAAAGATAATGAGATGTTATCTTGATGATTTTTTATACGATTACCGTCTCCACTTTTTTGGAAAATACTTGTAACATATTCCAAAACATAATAAAACATGAAAAAGGGAAAAAACTCCCTTATATCTTTTACATGCTAGAAAAAATGCTACCCCAGTTGGATAACACCTTAAAAGTTTCGGATATTTTGATTTTTATACCTTTTCATTAATTCCTTCCGTAATATCAAATACAAACAAATTTAGTAGTGGCTCTTGGTATCCTGCTACCTTTAAATGTTGCATCTCGTTAACAACTTCATAAAACTCATCACTTTCATCTAAGTTTAGTCGTTCTAGCCCAGCATTGGTCAAAGGTACCTTTGAAGCACTTTTTCGATACTCGTCCAAGCCCATTCTCCATATACGAACACTTTCTTTGTATTTATTTTTTAAATACTTTGCAATTGCTATACCGTTCACATCGATATCACCAGAATAGTAAATCTCCGCACCGCTTTTAATTAACTTGTCTAATAGCAACATTCCAGAGAGTTTAAAATTCCCATGCGTACAGACGATAGGATACACTCCATCTATTTTATCTAAAATGCTGGAGTACACCCCGCTATTCTCTAAGACAAATACTTTCTTTCCTATTACCGGCTTTACTGTATCAATATGACGCAAAGCACGCAAAGGAATATTTTGAACAGATTCTTCTTGATTTGCCCAATACCACTGTTGCAACATTACATCTTCCCTAAAAGCCACAAGCCCATAACAAGTCACAAAACTGTGCAAGTCATCCTTTTCTAAGCCTACCATTGCCAACAAATTCACTTCGTCTTCCGCATTTAAATTGCTTCGGTAATCTCGGTCTTCTTTTTCGCAAAGCACCATCTCAATCGCCTGATAAAGCTTCTTATTTTTATCAAAAAAATGGGGATTCCCTGTGATTCTTTCCGCAAATAAAGGCAACTTTTCAAATTCCCCATCCGGCGGTAAATTTGATATTGCTCTTAGTATCACTTCAATTGAATCGTATTCTTGCTCATTATATAAAGCAATAAATCTAGAGGAGCCCTTTTCCTTTTCTAGTATTCTTCTAACAACTACTTGCGCGTAAGGATGAGGATACCCTTCCCTTAACTTCCTGAAGAACGCATTTTTCTTTTCTTCTTCCCGACGTTCTCTTTCTTTTTTTGGTATAATAGATTCTTTCGTTATTAACTCAACCATCTCGTATAATGTAATTTCCTCGAACTTTGAACCAATCAATCTATTTTCAAACTTTGATAAAGAAATGGTGATTGTTTTTCCACCATAAGCTATCCCCATCCACGATTCGATTGCGGTCCTTTCCTCATCCGAAGGGGCTATTTTCACAGACCCGCTTACATATCCCAAAGACTCTATTTTGCTTTTAAAAAGAGAGAAAAGGCGAGAAAACGCCCTCCTCCCAAAATACTCTTCTACTTCCCTTATAAAACCTTTATCCATCACCATACCCCCTATGTTCTAACCGAATCAAACAACGAATCTTGAATCGGGTCTCCGCTCAACTTGTCATCTTCATCTATCAAGACACCTTTACTGATTAAAACTTCCTCATTAATTTCCAGTGTTTTTCCGTCCCATCTCCAAGGCTCAGAACACACGAACCTCGCTACCTTATCATAGCTTAAACGAAAGATGTTGATTCCTGAAACGGTAGGATAATCTGCCCACAACGCTTGTGATGTGAGAATATAATTAAAACCTAACCTCTCCATCAAAGAGAACATTTCCGATATGTTTTCTTCATCCACCCCTGCAAATGCTTCATCTAAGGCAATGATATAAGGAGCATCCGGCGAAGAAGCACTGTACTTAGAATAAGCAGCAGAGAATAATGGAATATAAATAGCCATCGCTTTCTCTCCACCACTTAGGATGTTGAGGTTCTTCTCATCCAATGTTTTTTCCTTTTGACCCTCTAGGGTATACAGTATTTTAAACTTGTACCAATCGCGATAATCCAGTACTTGCTTTAAGGCTTGTTCCAGGTTTTCTAAGTCGTCTTTATTGTTTTTTCTGTCTAATCGTTCTTTCGCTAAGGCTATTTTACTCATAAAGTGCTTACTCAAGGCTTCGATATCAATATCTTTCAAAGTACCAAAGTCTCTTCCTAAGAGCTCCACTAATTTTGTAGTAGTTAAATGGTCCTCAGAATTTTTATCTGTTTTGTCTATAGGTTCCCACGTTAATCGTAATTCAATGGAGTTGTTTAGCGACTTCATGAAAGCATTAATATCGTCTTTCCATGATTTCGCCTTAGTGATTAAATACTTTATTTTTTCTCCTACTCCCTGAATCATTACGTTTTTGATTAAGTTTTCCTCATCCTTCTTCAATACAGAACGTTGTTTTTCTTCTAATTCTCTTAAATAGTTGTGGAATTCTTTCGGGTTTTTCTTCGAGCCTTGTACAGGAATAATAACATTTAAACGTTTCCTCTCCGAATTAATTAATTGCACTCTGTCTTTTTTGCCTTCGAAATCTCCCCATGACAACTCGGTACTTCCAGACACCATTTCACGAGAGGTTGGCGGATAGCCCTCTAAATCTTTAGACTTAAAATCGTGGACTGCATTGTGTAGTTGCTTGTATGCCTCTAACACTTCCGTTTCTTCTGCATACTTACTAGCCAAAGATTCCAGCGTACCCTCGTATTCTATATGATTCATTTTCAAATCGAAACCAAATACTTCCTCCCGAATAATCAATTGTCTATGTAAAAAGAGCAACTCTTCCTTTGCCTCAGATATCACTTCATTGGTTCGATTTATCGCCTGTTCAACGGTTGGTTGTTCTCCGATTTTCTTTTTTTGTTCATCCCCCAAATCTTGTATAAGCTTTCGTAACTTTTTAATGTCTTCTTCAATCTTCTCAATGCCAGCTTCCTTTAGCATTTCTTCAATGTTTTCTAAGTTTTTTACAAGGATTTTAATGTCACTGTCCAAGACATTTATTTCTCCTTTTAATTCTATTAAACCCTGTTCAGTATCTTCGTAGTTTAGTTGGGCAGATACTGATTCCGATTTCTTGTGTTCAAACTTTAAAAATAATTTCTCCATAGATTGAACTTTTCCACCATATTCATTCGTAGCTATTTCGATTAATTCTTTAATGGTTTTTGCATCCTTTGTACCTTCTAAGAATTCGCTAATTTGGATTCTCTCTATGCGTTGTTTTTCATAACTCTTCGCTAAATCTTCATGAGCTTCTTGCAACTTCCCTTTTCTCTTATCAGATTCACTTTTTTGCACTAGCTTTTGTTCTTTCAACGTTCTATTTTCATCTAAACCTTCCATTGTAGGTCTGCCTTCATACTCTTCTAACAATTTTTGCATTCTACCTTTTACTTCTTCGTTTTGCATTTCCCACGAATCAATTTCCTCTTTCAACAATTCAATTTCCAGAAGAATTTCCGCCATTTTATTCTCTCTGTGCCTTCTTCTTGCTTCTTTTCCAATAAAGGAAGATTGTTCTTGTTTTACTGCATTACCTTTAAGCAACCCATGTTGATAATTTCCAGAGGTAGTTACATATGTTGTATTTTCTAACTCTTCCAAAGATATACTTTTTAATACAGAACAAATATCTTTTTCTGCAACTTCGGAATTTTCCGGAACTACTGGCTTCAGAACACTAAATAGTGTCTTCGTTTCTCCATCATTCTCCTTGGGCATAACAACGGCATCGTTTTCCCCTACATTTTTCGTTTCAGCAACAGGGATTATCAATGCATCCAACAGTCCTGCATCCAACAAAGCCGACTCTACTCTTTCTTTTTCCTTATCGGATAACACATCCTTAAATTCAACAGCTTCATAAAACGGGACAAAAGGTATATTTTTTTCTGTCAAAGCCAAACGATTTTCCACCGTCTCTTTCCGACGGAAAAAGGGTGCTACTTCTTTCTGTTTTTGTAATTCTTCCAGTACGCTTTCCCAATCTTTTATTTTATTTTCTAAATGCTCAATATTCACTTTATTATTAAGAACTTCTTCTTTTAACGGTTCAATTAAACGCTCTTTCTGTTCATATAACTCTTCCTCGATGTATTTAGGTGTCATATCTTTGAAATCAAATAAGTTTTCCACGATTTCCATAACGTCACTTATCTCACTTTGAGAAAGAGAGTATTCCTCATTGGATTGCACCCATTCTCGAAAATCTTCCTTGAACTTCCTCTTTATGGAAGCGAACTCTTCACTAATCCTTGTCAGTTCTCTCTCTATTTGTTCGATATTTGACTCTACCTCACGCATTTCCTCTTTCTTTTCTTTCAATAAACCGTAAACTCTTTCTTCTTCTTGTATAGCTTCCAATACGTTTTTTAAGCTTTGAACATGACTATTTAATCTTGAAACCCAAACACCAAAGTATCCCTTATCTTTCCTATAGTTGGAGAGATTTTCCTTCGCCATCAACAAATAGGATTCCCCTTCAAAAAATTGGACTTCTGTTGCCAAATCCCCAAGTTCATCAATGATTTCTTTGATTTCTTTCTCATACTCGTCACATAATTCATTTGCCTTATCTATATCTTTCTTATATGCATTCAATTTCTGTTGATTTCTCTCATACTGGTCATTTTTTCCTTTGAGGTCACTTACTTTTCTTTTCTTTTCTTGCTCTTTATTTTGCTTTTCATTGTTTAACGAACGGACCTCAGATGTTTCCAACAAATCTAACTTGGTCTTGCTTGTTCGTAGTTCTATATCTATATCCGTTAACCGCTCTTCAACACCTTTTAACTTTGCTTTTTGCGTAATGAGTTTCTTTTCCGCTGAATCTTTTTTTACCATCATTTCGCGTTGTTCGTGTAGCGCCTCCAGATACCGGTTCGCAGCATTTCCTAACATGGCTTTTTGATAACCAAGGTAATCCTCTAGTAAGGAAGAAGATAATTCTAGTGAAATTTTTGTTTTCTCCAGTTTACGGTTATGGTCATCAATATCCTTAATAGTGTTGGATATCATAGAAAATTCAGAGGAAGGCAACTCTTCCAGTGAATTTTTTAAAGCATCATACAGAACATCCGGCTTCATTTCTTTGGATAACTTAGGAGAACGGATTTGGATTAATAACTTGGTAAGTTCTTTTAACTGGCTTACGTTATTAAATTGAAACACTTGCTTATTTACTTCATCAGCATAATCTCTCTGTGTTGTTACAAACTTACCGCATTTCAATTCTTCTATTTGATTTTTCAACTCCTCTTTGGAGAGAGGAACAAACTCTTCTAATCCATCCGCATTATATCCAATGCTTTTAGTCAACGAAAAACCCTTTCCTATCTCTTTTCCTTTAATAACAAATCCCCAAAAGTCATTTCTTGACTCATCAATAGCTCGTAATCCAATTCCTGTCGTTATAATTTCACCCGTCTTCATCTTTTTGTACGTCAGATACAAATAAGCAATCCTACCTTTGTCAAGCTCATCATTAGTCTTTAAATAGTCTCCAATTTTTCTTTTCCCTGAACCAAACGGGTCAATTCTCGATGGATGCGTATTTCCATCCAATAATAAAGGTATAATGGACTGCATAGAAACGGACTTCCCTTGCCCATTTTGTCCACCGAACAGAATGTTCCCCTTATGAAATGGATAAACCTCATTTTCATACACCCAAAAATTAACAAAACCCACCAAGTAAGGTTCTAAACGATTACTTCTGTCATGTGCTTCTACTACCATTTTATTTCCCCCTAATGTTTTCTGTATCGATATAATCCCTTAAGTCAGCGTCGTATTCTCCTACAGTTCGTATCATAGATGGGTAAATGGTTATTTTCATCGTTGCATCATCATACGATGCCAACTTCCAGCTTGTCATATAATCTAATATAATTTGTTTAAATTTAGAGAAAGGCGTTTTGTCTCGCATAGAACTAGACCAGCCTAGACTAAAATGTTGGATAACGTCCTTTAATAAATCTTCAAATCGACTATTCTCCAAAACTAATAATCCAAAAGGTTTTTCTTCTCTTAAAAGACCTACTATTCTATAAGCAATCTGAGACACGATATACGATTCGTGCTTTCTACTAGGATGTTGTTGAAGGTTTAATCGCCTAACATCTTGAACTAAACAAATGCAATTATACATGCGTTCAAGTCGGAAAAAAGTATATAACTCAATCTGTTGCTTTACATCTTCGTAGTTGTATTTATCATTTAAATACTGCATTTCTTCCTCTGACAATTCATCAAAAAAGAGTACGGATTCAAAATACAATTTACGAAACAAAGAATGCCTTACATTTTCCTTATCCAAACCATCCAACAACATTTCTTCTGTTGTTTCAAAAGAATCAATTTTTTTAGAGAAGTTTCGGAATTGATAACGTATCAAGGAAGTTGATTGGTAAAGAACCTCTCCTTCTTCTGACTTTTCAAAACTAGACAACTCTCCGTCCAATAATTTAATCAACCCTGTTTCTTGTGCCCGAAGTAACGCTCTTGAAAAGCTTTCTCTCTGGTGCTTGACCTTCCAATCTACTTCATAAATAAGATTTCCTTCGTCTTTGCCTAACAAAAATATTTTTACATCCTCAATTATGGAACTTAATAAAAAACCATCTTCAAATGACTTTGTTTCTAGTATAGAGAACAACGCCATTAAAAAGACGTAATCTAACTCGTTTTTAAAAGATTGGATACCCATCCAATCTCGACTAAAAAATGGAATCTTCTCAAGTTTAGCCGTTTCACTATCAAGTTTTAATTGATAACCAAAATTAGTTACCATGTACTTACGAATCATTTTTTCACTACTTAATATCTCTCGAAATACTTCCGGATTATCTTTTCTTTGCACTAGAAAATTTTCTAACAAGGCTTCTATACCTAGTTGTAACCCCTTATTTTCTTCACGCATCATATCTTTCACCCTCAACGACAAATTCGATATCGAATCCTCTTAATGCTCCATCCTTACAAGGAATTGTCACAACTTCCTTTGAACGATAATTAGCTTTAAGCGTTAACCCTGTTTCCGTTCGAAATGTGTTTTTCTTTGTTTTACCTAGCCTCATATTGGTTGTTCTCATAATCCATTTCAATAACACTTTTCTTTGGAAAGGCTCTAAAGGCTCTTTTATTTCAGAGAGTATAATTTTTCCTTCTTTAATTAACTCTTTCATTTTTCTCTCTTCTGCTCTTTTTTTCTCTAAGCTCTCCATGACCCTTCGTTGACGCTCTAATTTGTTGTTTTTTATAACAGAAGCTTTCGTTTTTCCTTTTGGTCCTCGGTTACTCATGTTAGGGGTTTGATAGGGTTTAATGTCCGTATTCCAAATTTCATCCGCATTAGAGTATTGACCATCTTCATTCAGTGATATTTCTTCCGTTACATGTAATGAACGGGAATGAGAAGTTCCAAAAGCAGCAGCATACAATTCATGAGCATTCTTTAAAGATGAACTATCGATAAATTTTTTCGCCAACGCCTGATAATCGGTAACTCTATTTTGCGTATTGGTCATGGAATCAGATAATCTATTTGCATAGGTGACGATTAGACGAATGGCTTCTTTCGTTTTGTCACTTAGAACTTCTATATCACTTGTCCCGCCCTTTGTACCTAGAAACCACGTTTTAAGCTCCACCCATTTATTTTTAAGAGAAATCTTTAATTTTCCCTCGGAGAAATCCTCGTATAGAATACTATTCGGCTTATTTGCTTCAATCAGTACATCGATGTACTTTTCAACATGTGCATCATTGATTTCATTTATTAGTTTATAAATTTTATACTTCACTCTATCTAATTCCGAAATGTACGTTCCTAAATACTGCATAAACGTGTCTTTAAAATTCAAGAATAGTTCTGTATTAAACAAATTAGCTCTTTCCGCTTCCTGAATATGAAATAAGTAATTTGTTGCGTTTGTCCGCAAGGTTTTATGCGTTTCAAAAACATTCATCCATATTTCTGAAGCCTTGTCTGGCGGAGCGTACACTGCATCAATGTCTTTAAATGTTTCTAAAAACTTATACAGTCTACTAAACTGTCTGCTATCCAAACTTCCCATAAGTTTTTCATCTAAATCATCAATCCTTAGCAATAATGCATCTACTTCTAATCCTAAATCGGTAATTTGATATAGATAGCGTTTCTTCTTAAATTCTTCAATCGTCATACCACTTTGCTTTTCTTGTCTGGATTTAATGACTTCCCAAGTCTCTAATTGATTCAAAGCCTCTTGTAAGTTAGTCTCCGTATATTCATCATTAACAACCTCATTTTCTTTGAGCATACGAAAAACATCCAATAGAGTCGTGTCGTAATGCTCAAAACCCATATGTTTGTTGTATAGATACCTTACAATCGGTCTATAAATATAGGAATTGGGTTCCGTTGCATATTTCAAAGCCACAACGGAGTCCAAGTGGTACTTATTCATTCTTCCACCTCCCAAGCCAAGTCATGGCTTAAAATACATTAAAATTTAATGTGCTTCAGCCAGACAACTTTTGATTATCCATCACTAATAATTTACTCCTGGTACTTTTTTAACATTTTGGTAATAATTTCTTTGACCTCATCCCTTAGCACCTTGGGTGAAAGTACTTCTACCCTATCTCGCTGTCCTAAAATCCAAAACAAAATTCCTTTAGTTCCAAGTACATTAATTTCAAAAATGCTCATATCCTCGTCATCAGAATTTACTTTGTTTACAATAGGAAAGGTCCGAAAAACGTATTCATCTACAGACCTATCAACTTTCAACTTAACAGTTACTTCCTTACCACTATACATATTATAGGATTGGTTACTATGCTTACCGGGTTTAAAATAATCACTAGACTTATTCAATTGAAATCTCTCATCTAAAATCTGAATTTTATCTATTTTGTCTAAGCGAAAAGGTGTAGGCTGGTCAAAACTCTTTCCTACAAAATTAGCCAATAAGTAAAATTGATGGTCGTGAAAATTAATAGTTAAGGGCTTTACCCTCCTCTCTTTTATTTCATTAGCTTTTTTATAAAGGAATGTAATTTGTTTTTGTTCAAGAATTGCGTAAAATAAATCATTTAATTTCTCTCTTGTGTTTTTTTCCTGAGCTGTTGAATAATGGTAGTTATAACTTCGGAAGAATTTGTTAAGCTTCTGTTGCTCCTCCAAAGGAAACAGACCTATCAACTTCTTCTCAATTTCAAGTCTTTCTTCCTTAACTAACGAACGACTTTGGTAAAGTAACATTAGTAAAATTAGGATGTCACCCGACTTTAAAAACTCATTTTCTTTCTCAAGATAATATGTATTGTTTTTCACATTATAGGTAATAGCATTCTGTTGCTGCTCAAGTACGATTCGAAGATTCTTTATATCATCCTTAATTGTCTCTGAGTGCTTACCGTATTCAAATGATAAATTAGAGATATTTATGTTTTCCCCAGTTAGTAGGCGAATATATATATCAACAATACGCTGCTGGGATGAGTACTTTGATTTATCACCTTTATTCAAATTTTCACATCCTTATAAAGTGAAATGAGGATTAACTACATAAGGTCATTCAACCATTTTTTTACAATTATGTAAAAACCTCTTCTTTTATAGTATAACCTAGAGCCACAGCGTATTACACTGTACCTCTCCATCATAATAAAAATAATCTATTTTAATGAAATGCGTTTATACTACTTAAGATACTTCGTATTATTATGAAGAAAAAAGAAAAAGGACGATTGTATTAACATTTTAAAAATTCACACATAATCGGATATTATCTTGAAAAGTTATGAGATTAAAACACAAAAAGCCACCTATATTAGTGGCTTTTTTAGAAAATATTATATACATATCAGAATTTAGGATTATTTAACTAGAGAGTGATATTCAGATATTTTCTTAGTTCTAATTTAATTGAATAATTCAATCCGTTTTATACTCATCTTCTTAACGTAATTCCTATCGATAATACTGTACCTGTACCGAGGTTAAAACTACTGTACTCCTATCGAGAGGCATGCTGGACTTGTTTCGATGTTATAATACTGTACTCTGTCGAGGTATGCTGGACTGCCTTGTGGCTATACAATTTGACAAGTAAATAGGCTTATCTTTTAGAAGCTCGCTATGATTCTTCTTTATATTCTCCCAAAACTTCTTATTCAAGTAATACCTCATTACATCGATTCTTGAATGATTGATGGAAGTACTGACGATTAGAGAAACCAGTTCTTTTTTTGTAAATTTACGTTTTTTCCCATTGGCTTCAACTTTAAACTTGCTTCTAATATGCTTTAAAACATTACCGAATTTACCTCTAAGTTTTGGGTCTTGTTCTGCTATTGCATCTAAATGAACTTGAAGCTCTTTTTTAGACTTATGCAATAGATAGAATGCTTCCTCTTGAGCAAATCCTTTTCTAGCTCCATGAGAAGTAACACGATTATCAATATTCCCTTCCGTATATAGTTCATCACTGACTTGTTTGATTAAACCAGATAAATGTTTTCTCATATTATCTATCGATTTATCTTGTCCAGCTTTGTCACCAAATTGATACGGCAAATGTATCATGGGTGCTCCTGCACTTTTTCTATCGCCATTTACTTTCATTGTTAATTTTGTAAAATGGTCAATGGCTTCAGGACGCAAGAATCCAAAATTATCCTTCCCTCCTTTATCACCATAGCTGGTCAAACTTCCTTCTTCTTTGTTGAAATCTCCTGCTTTATGTCTTAACTGTGCGTTTATACGCCTACCGGATACAAATTCTCCCCATAATACATCAGCAGCTATTTGAGCCGCATGCGATTTCATTTCTCTTAATCTTGCACACACCTCTTCTACGTCTTTTCTACTTGCTGCTTCCACAGTTGTTTCTTTAGCTTTTCTATATACTTTTTCATCATTTAATTTCTTTGAAAGTCTCTCTTTCTTTGGAAATTTAAACTGGTACTGATATTCACCAGATTCGACCATAGATTCATTAAAGGCATGCATCGCATCGTCTAATGCTCGAAGATGATACGCAATACTGTTATTTCCTTCTTTAAATTCCTGGATTCTTTCATCGTAATATTGAAAATAATCCTTGGCTTTTAATCTCGATGGGTTTTCTACTCCCATTTTACTCTGTACCACCTTAGGCAGAAAGGGCTTTGTTTTGTATGGCAAACTCACCCACTGGTACCTAGCCTTATATGAGTTCGTGTTCCTCAGACCGGAAGTTTCCCGCCTGCTTCCTTCAGATTTCACGTCGCCGTGAACACCCTTGCGTTAAGCTAACCGTTACTTCTGCCTTCACGGATCAGGACTTTCACCCTAGAGATTGCACTCATGCTGGGCGCACCATTAAGAGGAGAGGTTGACATATCAACCTCTCCTCCATTTTTTAATGTCCTCCGTGGTCATCTCCACCTAAGGAGACAATTTCTAGCTTTTCATCTAGTATGCCTTGAGTGGTAAATGAAATATCTGTAAATGTTCCTGTTATAAAACCATGGTTATATGGTCCTTCTGTAGGATCCTCACTAAAAGCAGGCTTAACAGTTGCTAGGTATTGATATATTTCACCTGTAAGTTCCCCTTCATCTAACCAAATCATTGGAGCATGCTTTCCTAAATGAGCAAAAGGAGCAGCTACAATGGCAAGTTCAGGAGTATTCGTTGACGAAAAGACAAAACCATGCCCAGGACTAGTAATTCCCCAACCAAAGTCTGTTTCAGCATCTTTAAATGACGCGAATTCAATGGATTGAGCTACTGGATTATCGCCTTCAATTCGATGGACTGTTCCATACGTTTCTAACTCTTGAGCAATCTCTTCAGAAATAATGTCTTCTGGGCCTACAAGATAAATCGTTACCCCGTCCTCTCTTGCATTAAGAGCATCAATTGTTTCTTGAGGAATACCATCATCGTCTACATAAAGTAAAGATTCATTCATATGAGCAATCCAATTCCCAACAGAAATTGTATATTCTTTTGCGTCTTCCTCTGAAGAACCAATGATTACATTTGGATGAACTTCGTTAATAGTTTCTGTGAATTTTTCTTCAATGTTTCTAGCGAAATCAGCTGCATTTTCACCTTGTACTTGTTCAACATTATATGCGTTTAATTTATTCAATTCAGCTTCTGGAAGATCCCCAACAACAAGCACTTGAATGTCTTCACTATTGCCTTTTGGTTGTAGTCGATTAAGTTCATTTAAGACATCATCAGAAATTTCTCCGTCCCAATACAGCAATGGACCATCATTAGGATGGTGAACCAACGTTAGGGCGGTTAAGGAATATTGCCATTGATTTAAAGGAGCCAATATAACTGTTCCAGGTTGATTCCCCACATGGGTTGCTGGCCAAACAGTTTGTGATACGTGAATGGAGAATTGGATAGGATCATCCTCATTTATTCGAGTAATGTTTTTAGTATTTACGACTTTTAATTCTTCGGTTGCTAACTCGTTAAGGTTTTCTGGAGCTTTTGCAGCCTCCTGTTCTAAATTGGATCTATCTACCTCAACTGAGTCGTCATGATGACCATCATGATCCATTTCTTCGTCCATATGGTCCATTTCTTCGTCGTGCTCAATATTCTGATCGTTTCCATGCCCTGCATGATCCTCACTGTCTTGAGTACACGCTGCAAGGAGCATACTTAAAAGTAAGAAAGATACAATTAACATCAACTTAGTAGCTTTTGCTTTTTTCAATTTATCCATTCCTTTCTAATCATTAACTTCATTTATATCTCCTGTTGTTATCTTATCCAAATCAACTCTACTCAATCGTTGACTTGAATTTTTTAAGTCTTAAAGTGTTTAACACAACTGAAACAGAACTAAATGCCATTGCCGCTCCAGCTAACATCGGATTTAGTAAAATTCCAAATAGAGGATATAGTAAACCCGCTGCTACTGGAATCAAAACAATGTTGTATCCAAACGCCCACCCAAGGTTCTGCCAGATCATCTTCATCGTTGATTTAGAGAGTCTGAGGGCCGTTACAACGCTCTTAATATCACCACGCATTAAAGTGATATCAGCGGTTTCCATCGCAACATCAGTCCCTGTTCCAATCGCAATTCCTACATCGGCTTGAGCAAGTGCAGGAGCATCATTGATACCATCACCGACCATAGCCACCATTTTTCCTTCTCCTTGTAGTTTTTTTACTTCTTCTGCCTTATGTTCAGGTAACACCTCAGCAATATAGTTATCGATTCCGGCTTCCATTGCTATCGCTTTGGCCGTTCGGTTATGATCGCCTGTTAACATAATCACTTCAATGCCCATCGATTTTAAGGCTTTGATAGCTGTGATGGTTCCTTTTTTCAATGTATCAGCTACTGCTATGATCCCTGCAAATTCCCCGTCAATCCCAACATACATGGGTGTTTTCCCTTGATCAGCTAATGCAATTGCTTTTTCTTCGTATAACCCCAAATCAATATTGTATTTATTCATCAGTTTGATGTTACCAATTAAGACTTCTTTGTTATTTAATGAGGCAAGTAATCCGTGACCAACAATCGCTTCGAAAGATTCAGGGTGATTTATAGGAAGGTCTTTTTCTTTGGCAGCTTCCACAATGGCTTCACCTAATGGATGCTCTGATGCAGTTTCAACTGATGCAGCGACTTGCAATAGTTCCTGTTCACTTACTATGTCAGTTGTAATGATATCTGTTAGTTTTGGCTTGCCTTCCGTTATGGTACCGGTCTTATCTAAAATAACGGTCTTAATTTTATGGGCACGTTCTAAACTTGTAGCATTTTTAATTAGGATGCCATTTTCAGCTCCTTTTTCTGTACCAACCATGATGGCTGTTGGTGTTGCCAAACCTAATGCGCAAGGACAAGCAATAATAAGAATCGCAATAAAAGTAGTTAATGCGAAAATCAAACTTGGGTCAGGACCAACAAAATACCAAACTATAAATGAGACTACCGCAATTAGTAAGACTACCGGTACAAAGTAAGCAGAAATTAAATCCACGACACGTTGAATCGGAGCTTTCGAACCTTGAGCTTCATTAACCATTCGAATAATTTGTGCAAGTGCCGTTTCTTTCCCTACTTTTGTTGCCCGAAAACGGAAACTTCCAGATTTGTTAATAGTCGCACCGATAACCTCATCTCCAGCTGCCTTTTCTACAGGAATAGACTCACCGGTTAACATGGATTCATCTATCGTAGATCTACCTTTTGTGACGACTCCGTCGACAGGAATACGTTCGCCTGGCCTTACAATGATCTCATCATCAATCTTTACTTCATCAACAGAAATTTCGAGTTCATTTCCATCTCTAATCACTCTGGCTGTTTTTGCTTGCAAACTCATTAATTTCTTAATTGCAGTAGAGGTTTGCCCTTTTGCTTTCGCTTCAAAGTAACGTCCTAAGAGGATAAGCGTCGTAATAACGGTTGTGACATCGTAATAAAGTTGGTACGGGAAGCCCATTGCCGTAAGCTGATCCGGAAATAGCGTCATCGCACCACTATAAAGCCACGCAGCTGACGTACCCATTGCTACTAGTACATTCATATCTGCTGAGCCATTTCTTAATACCTTATAGCTATTTTTATAAAATCTCCAACCAGGTACGAGTTGGATGTAACTCGTTAACACAAGTAAGAATAAGGGATTAGACAAAAATGTCGGTACCCATGCTCCCCAGCCATGCATCATATGAGGGATACTACCAACTAACACAACAGTTGTTAAGACAGCTGCTACTGTAAAATCTTTAAACAGCTTTCTCGTTTCTTCCATTTGCTCATCGGATTCTTCTCTTTGTTCATCTTCATTGATAATGGATGCTTCATATCCTATTTTTTCAATTCGTTTTATAACAGCTTCGGGATCTAATATTCCTTTTTCTCCTTCAACCTGAGCTTGATTAGCAGCGAGGTTCACATTAACAGATTGTACACCTTCTACTTTTGCAATAGCCTTTTCCACACGAGTAACACAAGAGGCACATGTCATTCCCTTGACAGAAAACAGAACCTTTCTTCGACCATCGTTATCAATAGGCTTAGCATCATATCCAGCCTTCTCAATAGCCTTTATAATTGCCTCAGACATTTCTATTGTTTCATCCGCTTCAACTTGAGCTTGATTGGCTGCCAGGTTTACATTAACAGATCGAACACCCTCTACTTTTGAGATCATCTTTTCAACGCGATTGACACAAGAGGCACATGTCATTCCTTTTACCGAAAATATCATCTTACTCACCTGATTCCCCTCCTTTACAATTCGAATAATACTGTTATTGTGATCATATTTCCCCTATAGATTACCAAAAGAATGTAAAGAAAATATGTGAGATACATCACAAATTCTTCTTTGTTTCTATAAGTATCTTTATTTAGATAAAGCTAATGAAAATAGTGAAGAAGGTCGTACTAAAATCGTGCGACCTCACTTCTATGATTCTATCCAACTATTTCATTCTACATCATATCCTTGGTCTTCAATCTCATGAATAATTTGATCTAATGAAATAACATCAGAATCATAATTAAGGTTTACTTCTCCTTCAGACAGTAGAACTTTTACTGAGTTGACACCATTTAAAATTCCAATATTACTTTCTATCGTACTAATGCAATGCCCACATGACATTCCGTTAACTTTTAATGTTTTTTGTTCCATTTTTTCATCCTCCCAAAATCTTTTTTCTTTTCAAATTAATTTTACCATACCCCCCTACGGTAATAAACCCGAATGCTTATTTAAATGTGAAAATTAATTGAATAGATGAGAAGCATCCTTACTAACTAAAGAATCGCCATGGCTTTGAAAAAAGTCATTCCCAAGGTCTCTTTGCCACGCACATACAGATTGCAACGACGATCTTCGTAGTGAATATGAAACGAATCATCACATTAATGAGTTAGAAATGACCTATTAATTTGCTCTTGTAAGACTCAAAAAAGATTAGAGAATGTTTAAAATCATTCCCTAATCTTTTTAATTTTATTGCACTTCATAGACCTTATATTTTCAGCAGTCTCGGATTCTCCTTCCTCTTATACTTGAAAGCTTTTATTAGAGCTCCTAATTTGTTTCAGCCCCTTTATTTCCATATGATTCCATAAAGTTACTGCATGCTTCCATCATTTCCTCACCTTCTAAGGAATTCATACCTTGCATCATATTCATCATGCCATTACCATTCATCATATTCATCATACCATGGTCTTCATTAGCTTGAGATACTCCTGAAAACCCCATTGTTCCTACGACTAAGACAGAAGATAACCCGAATGAAAAAAGTAACATTTTCGTTTTTTTTCGCATGTTATTCACTCCTTTAAAAGTGTATTATCTATTTACATTTATAGTTTAAACTATAATTTTGATGAAATTGTGATAGTTACTGATATAATTTAATTTTTTCCTTTTAAGAACGTATATTTTTGCTCGAACTCATTTTGCGTTAAATTCCCTTTTGCAAACCTCTCTTTTAAGATTTCAAGTGATGTATCTTGTTCATGATCTTGAATGACAACGGTTGAATTGTTCTTCTTTAAGAGTCTCATGACTAATACCAATCCACCATAAATGATTGAACCTAATATAAGAATTACTAAGACCATATACAAAATCATACCGATATTCATTATTCCCCAGTTCATCATCATGATTAAACACCTCCAATTATTTCAACTATATGGTTTCCCTCAAATAAAGACTCTGAATAGACCTCTACAGGCTTAGCAAACATGACACTAATATGTTCCGGTGAAAAGTCCAATATTTCACTGATTCTCGGACTTATTTCTTTTATTTCTGAATGGGCTTCAACAACAGTTCCGTTTACCAATGAAATGAATATTGTCATAAAAAGAATAAGCCCCCCAAGTAAATCTATCTTTTTTTGTCAACACTAGTTACACACATCCTGTTTTTTCTCCTTGAATTGCTTACTTTCTTTTGAACATCAGAAAGATTAGTCCGATCATTAGAGATGGTATACCTACCCAAAGACAAATTTTCAGGAGAGAGATGATAAAATTTTCGTCGGTCGTTAATGTTAAGGACATACTTAAACAAACTAACCCAATAAGTAAAAGTAGACTAACAATGACCCAGTCTATCCACTTCATATCTGTTCTCCCCTCTCCTTTTTCAAAAATTCGTTAGGAAAAGAAAGGGTAAATTGGGTTCCTTCGTTTTCCTTACTAGTTACTTCTATTGTACCACCGTGTAATTTGACTAACATTTTAACGATGGCTAACCCCAATCCTGTCCCTCCAAATTCCCTTGAACGAGATTTTTCAACACGGTAAAACCGTTCAAAAATAAATGGAACTTCGTCGGCAGGAATACCGGTTCCGGTATCCTTAACAATAACGAAAACTTGATTTTCACCTTGTTTGAACTCACACGTTACCTGTCCGTTAGTCGTATGCCTAAACGCATTATCCAATAAATTGGTAAGAATTTGTTCAATACGTTTCCCATCTCCATAAAACAAGGAAATGTTTTCATCTACTTTAAATATAAATGATAGCCCTTTCTCTTTTGCTTTTAATAAATATTTCATATCGAGATTATCGGCAAGTTCTGTTAAATCGATCCACTCCTTCTTTATTTCAAACTTCCCTTCTTCCATCTTAGATAAATCAAATAGTTCTGATATAAGAGAATTTAATCGAGTTGCTTCATGTTCAAGGATTGATAAATACTGTTCTTTTTCTTCCTCCGTCTGATACAGCTTTTCTTTCAAGACTTCCGAATAACCCATTAAATATGAAACCGGTGTCTTTAATTCATGAGAAATACTAGCAAAGAATTCACTTCTTGTATCATGGTGTCTCTTTAGTTCCTGAGTTAGGTTGTTAATGCCAACAGCTAGAGAACCGATTTCATCTTTTGATCGTACAATCACTTTTGTATTTAAATCCCCTTTGGCAATCTTTTTCGTTGCAGCCTGCATTTCAAGTAAAGGTGACGAGAGCTTTCTTGAAGCAATAAATGTAAATCCAAGAGCTAGAAAGAAACCTCCAACACCAGCTAGAAGAAACAACTGTCTTACCTTAGACATCGAATCATACATATCATTAAGTGGAAATAACATGAACAGACTACCTTTGAATTGATCAGCATTTATCGGATGACCATACAAAAGATAAGGATTGTCAGTGAGCGGTTCTACGTATTCGTAGAAAACAGGCCTTCCTTCAAAAAGGTTTTGCAAGTCGAACTCTTTAATGTTTATTTCCAGATCATCCGTACCTGTAAACATGATCATATCTCCATCTTTGTCTAGTAAGAAGATTATTTTTTGTGTAATATTTCCTGCCATTTCGACCATTGGCGTTGACATTAACATTTGATTATTCGCTATCATCTGTGCATAATTTGACGTTAATTGACGAGCTTCCTCTTTTGCCTTATTGTAATAATAATTACAAAAAACCTGATCAATGACATAAACAAAAGGTGCGAAAACTAATAAAAAAACGGTAATCATCGTCAGCCCTAATTTTACATCAATTCGATTCAATCTCATGTGTCTATTTCCTTCAACTTATAGCCAACACCCCAAACCGTTTCGATGATAGTAAAACTCAGCCCTTCTTTCTTTAATTTTAAACGAATACTTTTTATGTGAGAATCAACCGTTCTTTCATCTCCGAGAAAATCCACTCCCCAAATTTTCAAAAGTAACTGGTCTCGGTTAAACACTTGCTTAGGATTTAATAGTAAAAATTTTAATAACTCAAATTCTTTAGGGGTTAAATGAACGGGATTGTCTTGAACAAAAACTTTATGATCATCCACATCCATTTTCAGCTCGTGGAAGTGGAGTTGTTTTGTTTGCGTTGTTTGATTTATTACGGATCTTCTTAATAATGCATTCACCCGCGCAATAAGTTCTTCTGGTTTGAACGGTTTTGTTAAATAATCATCCGCACCAATATCGAGTCCTTTCACCTTGTCTGTGGTATCCGTCCTAGCTGTTAACATTAAAATAGGTATAGACAAATTTTCTTTTCGAATTTCTTCACACACTTCCCACCCATCCATCTCTGGCATCATAACATCCAAAATAACAAGTTGAAATGAATGACATTTCATTTCTTTAAGTGCTTCTTTCCCATTAATAGCTTCCACTATGTGAAAACCTTGCTTGGATAAATGAATTAGGATTAAATTTCTCATATTCCATTCGTCATCAACAATTAGAATTTTAGTATTCATGTTTTTGCCTCTTCTCTTATAAAAGAATATAATCTTATACTCACAAATCTACTTGAAAAGAAGAAAATGGAGGTACTCAATTAAAAGTCTCCTCCACTGATTGATCTTACGATAAAATTCTTTCAACAATATCAGGTTCTTTTTTCCCGTTTACCAAAGGGATCTTCCGGTTTGTTAATCCATAGTTTAAAAACTTCTGGATTTCTTTTGATATTAGCATAAGAGTGAATCATCATCGCAATTATTAGTAAGAATATAAGTATGATCGGAACAAAAATTGATAATTCCTTCAAACCTAATCCCCTCCGTTATGGTGACCTTTTTAAAGTATCAATTTCTTTCATCAATTTTTGATTTTGCTCCATTAAGTGATTCATGTCTTTTTGTAAATCATTTGCATTCGGTTCACTCTTATTATTGTTATTTCCATCAGACATTCTTTTCATAAAGAAAAATAACATCACTAACATTAAAGGACATAATAATAGTGGAAGATAGTAAGTTAAATTTTCCATAGACAATACCTCCTTATTTTTAAACTACTTATATTGTAAAGGGTAAATGTGTTGAAATTTTGAAGAAAAAACCTCAAATAAACTTTTCTTTTAGGTTAAGATCATGGTTTAAAAAATGCACATACTTTCTTAAATCCCCCAATAAGTTATCGTATCTAAAATCCCAAGGATGATCAGAAAAAAACCTGCAACTCGCTGGATCCATTTTCCGATGTTTCTTCCTTTTTTCAAAAGTGTCCCGTTTAATCCAAAAGTCCAGATGAGATACATCGTAATGAACAAAGGAATCGATGTACCAAACGAAAACACAGTTGGTAAAATAAATCCGTATGAAGTAGAAAGGGTTAGCGGCATTAGCAAAAAGAAAAAGATTGAGAACATGGTTGGACAGAACCCTAATGAAAAACTACTTCCTAAAAGAAATGCCCCCCATTTGCCTCTTCTTTTATCACCAGCTTCTTTTTGTTTTAGACCGATAGACCATTTCCATGTGATGAGTCCAACTAAATAAAGACCGATTACGATAAAAATGGGCCCAAGTATTTTACGTATCCATGGAAGATAACCAATTAGTTCTTGTTGAAATTCAGAACCTAATATCCACACTAGTAATCCTAACCCCGAAAAAACAACGACTTTCCCAAGTTGAAAGAATATGACTTCTGACCATGGAATAGCTTTTTGGATAGACCGATTCCCATAGAGTGTAATGGCTCCTACATTTCCGGTAAATTGACACGGAGCAGCGGCTGCTAGAATTCCTATAACAAGTGCTGCTAATATCGGAATATGTTCAAAACCATACGTTAGTTGAATCAAAGGATCATATAATAATCTGCTAATAGAATTAAATACATCATACATATTACGAACCTCGCTTTATAGTAAACAACAATTTCATGAAGCTTCCTTAATAGAATTTTCACTTTTTCACTTAATTACTGCCGTAAGAATTGATAAAAATGATTCAATATTTTGCAATTGTAACGAAGAATTGTGATGAAACTATGAAGAAAAAATTTTAAAAATGCGAAATTTATATAGATTTTTTTCGACAAGCACCGAGAAAAAATTCTTTCATGTGACAATGAAAATTGTATAGTAAGCAAGAAGAACCTCGAAGAAAGGATTATCGTCGAGGTGTTATTTATTAGAGGTTCTATTAAAGGTATAGAAATAGCTTCTCAAGAACTGTCAGACAAATTCTCTAGTAAGAAAACGGGAACCATTGTAAAGCCTGCTTTTGCGCTGGCAGCCGAATTTAGGGGGCCATATATATTAACAATTTAACAATGCAAAAGCCTTAAAAAGTTTACCTACAACTTCTTAAGGCTATTCCTCTAGTTTATAGAAATTCCATTAGGGTATTCCCCTACATCTAATCGTTTAACTTCTTCTAACTTTTTTAAATCAACAACGGAAACCGTATCTTCAAACATATTTGTTACAAAGGCATATTTGCTATCCTTAGAAATAACGATACCATGTGCCCCTTTTCCTAAGGAAAGCTCCTTTTCAACTTCTAATGTATCAAGTCCTATAATAGAGATCGTATCTGATGGGTTCTCTTCACTTCCTTGATTTGCAACAATGACATATTGATTATTGTAACTAGCAAACATTTGTACCGGACCTACTCCAACATTAATGTGTTTGATTACTTCTTGTGATGAAGTATCAATAACAGCTAGTTGGTTATCAACATGCAATCCAACAAAGGCATACTTTCCGTCATGGGAAAATCCAGTTTGAACAGCACCCTCTCCTACATGTACTCGATTAACTTCTTCATTCAATTGTAAGTCAATAATGCTAACATCAGCACTTTGCATATTCGCTATATAAGCATATTGCTGATCGGGTGATATCCTTACTCCATGCGGATATTCTCCCACTTCTACATTAACAACTTCATCTGTCTTTCTATTAATAACCGTGACAGAATTATCACCTGAATTAGTTACGACAACGATCTCACCATTCTCTGTGGCCGTTACATGAGCAGGGTGGCTCCCTACCTGATGTTCTTCGACTTTTTCTAGTGTGTTTATATCATATGCTACAACCTTTTCTTGTTTTACCTTATCTTCTTCTTCGTTACCATCATTTTCATGGCTATGACTATGTTCCTCATCTTCATTATCGCCATGTGGCGGATTAATGGTTACCCAAATTAATTGAGACTCAACATTGACTTCTAGATTATGTGCTTCCCCATCAAGGTAAACAAGCTCTTGCCTTTCTTCTGGATAGTAAATGACAGACATAGTCCCATCCTTTTCATTTCCGACTACAACATTGTACTCTTCTTCGAAATCATTATCCCCTTCGTCCACTTCTTTTACTGTTTCTTCCATATCATCGTTTAACTTGTTTTCTGCATTAGCATTTTCTTCGTTAGTCATCATGCTTTCAGCGTTCTGTCCACAAGCAGCAAGCAAAAGTAAAAACGTCAAAATCATAAGTATGAAGCAAATTTTTCTTTTCATCTATTTCCCTCCTAGATCTTTATAAATGTAAGTATAAAAGGAGGGGGTTTAGGACAAATGTGATTCCAATCACAAAAGCAAATAATAAGTATTTTTTGTTCAATATATTACCCTGCTTTCTTCATAGTTTCTATATAATTATCTGTAATAAAAAAGTCGTTATCTGTATTACATCGTTTGAAATTAGAGAAGTTCAAACAATACAGTAAACATATTCAAAAACCTCCTCATCTGATTTATTCCTAGCTATCTATGAGTGATTGCTGCTTTTTCAAAGTTGTGTTCATATTTAACTTCGATTCAAAAAAGAAACCAAATATTGTACATGGAGACAATTATTAATTCATTGCTGATTATTATTTTTAATTCTATCCAATCACTAGATTGTTTAGTATTTGTTTAATATTTACATTAGCCTTTGTAGAATTAAAAGCAAAAATAAAAAGACAAGAATTTTTGAGATTCAAGTCTCTGATAGGTGTGATTTGATATTTCATGCTTTTACTTTTACTTTTCCTTTACTTCTATCCAGAAAGGAAAAGCAATTATTTGATCTGCAAATTTAAACTCAACCCATAGTATTAGGATGCACACGAATAAATTGCTTTACTTCATCATCAATAATTACTACATGTCCAAGAGCCCCTCGTTAAGGTTCAGGTTTCTCACCTTTGAAATCGAAATGAAATGTAACATCTTCTCCGATTGAGTCATTTCAACTTGCTTCCCATTAATCTCCTTTATCTTTTTTTGTTAGGAATTAGATTCATATTAGTATGTTAAAGTATATTGCCCTTTATTGCATTCGGTTCAATTAGATAATGTTTCCCTTTCGAATTTATATCAACAAAAGCCTTATATGATGTAAGATCACGAAGAGGAAGCGTTACTTCATACGTATACAAATCAATTTGTTCAGGATGTAAATGATAAAACTCTTGCAAATCATCACTAACTACGATCAGGTGCATATATTTCTCATGTGTTGGTAAAAACTCTGGTGAATTTCCTTCCCGATCTTCTAAATGAATTTTCAAAATAGAATCTTGATACGTAATGGTTGTGATGATATCGTTTTCGTCTGCACCCCTGTACATATGATATTGCAATTCATGATGCTAATGATGTTGTTCCATTTGATTATTCGCCTATCTCTGGGGATGACTTTTTTTTCTGAAAAATACTTCTTGTTCCCAACCACTAAACGGATGAGAGCGGTTTTTCGTAGGTCCCGGTTGAACTCTTGGTGCGTGTCTCGGCTTATCATCTTGTGTCGCTGCCTTTTGTAATAATTGTTCAAGCGGCTGCCACTTTTTGAGTAATAGAACAACCAAGAATAACGCTACCCCTGTTGCTGCATACACGACCCACGGCAAATAACTAACTTCTGTTCCGATTTGAAGTAATTGACCACCAATAAAGTTTCCACCAGCTTCACCTAAGCCTGACATCACATTCGCCAATCCAAAGAAGAGACCGATCAATCCAGCTGTCGATAACTGTGAAATTGTACTATCAATAGTTGGTAAGATAAGCATTTCACCTAAAACAAAGATGGCACCACTTAACACAAGGTGAAAAAACGATGTAGCAAAGTAAAGAGAACCGACTCCAAACCCGATAAATAACATCCCGAATGCAAGTGCGGTTAACGGATGTAACCTCTGAATAACTTTTCCTGTCATCACGTTTTGAGCCAAAATGACAATCCCACTATTGATCGTCCAAATTAGGGCCACATTACTTGGATCGGGCAAGACCTCCGTTGCCCGTATTGGAAGGGTCAAAGCCAACTGAGCATATAAAGCCCAAATAATAACACTAACTACACCAAACACAATAAAAGGTTTATTCTTAAACACTTCCTTATATGCACCCGATGGGATAACAGGACAATTTGCATCTCCACAATTTTTCGGAAGGAAAAACCAACTCTTTAATGCGAGTGCCACATAAATAATCCCCGCAATCCAAAAAATCAACTTAGAGGATCCTGTCACAACAAAGAAGATAATAAGTCCAGCTGCTGCTGTTCCGATATTAGCGGCAATCCCACGCATCGAAAAGGCTGTCGTTTGCGTTTCTTCTGATGCCAATGCCGCAATGGCCGCCTTGGTTGATGGAGCGTTCAATCCATTGCCAAGACCTGTAATCAGTGAGGCTACAAGTAACAATCCAAATACATTAAAGAGCCCAAAACCGATTAATCCAGCTGCACCAATCATCGCTCCTAATCCAATAATGAACCTTCTTCCAATACGATCTGCCAAAAATCCTCCGAGTAAACTCCCAAATTGAAATGATATGGCATTCGTTGCCAATACCATTCCTACTTGCGCTAGAGATAATGCTGCATCTATTTTTAACATAATCGGTAACATAGGAATCACTAAGTATGTTCCTAGATGTGAAAGCAAGACTCCTAATAATAAAATCAGCATGGCACGGTCTAATTTTTTAATGTCTTGTATAATCATTTGATCCCTTCTTTAACAGGTATTGAACAAAAACAGGCAACCTTGATCACCTGCTTTTGCTCGATTTAAAGCTCCCATTTTACGGCATTCTTCTGCACACTTGCGGCAGTAAGTAGCACATTCCTGGCAATGAGCGTCTTGGAACTTCTCACAGTCAGTAGCACAGGCTTCGCAGATCATAGCACACATTTCACAAAATTGTTTTGCAAACATACTCCCACGAGACATCCATTGAGATGCCATTGAACAAATATCTGCGCAGTCTCTTAACATACTGATACAGTGAGTTCTAGCTTGTACATCAGGCTCTTTTAGACATGATGACAAACATTCTTCGCATGCTTGCATACATTTGTTGCAAGCATCAATACAGGCCTGATGTTGTTGTATAGTTGAATCAATCAAATTGGTCATTTTACATCTCCTCCCTTCTTTCTTATTATTTAATAGACCACTCTACACAAATCTAGTAAATATTACCAAGTCACACAAGGCAGAAGTATTATAGGAAATTTGTTCAAAATTTTAATTATTATCATGACACCAAAACGTAAATAAGCCCCCTTGAGAAGGGAGCTTAGAAAAAAAATATTAGTATTTACTTTAATTAAAATTTACTCTTCGTATCTTACTCAAATCCTAAGTATTCTTCTAACGTTAACCCCTGTTCATAAATTACTTTGGCTGGCTCTTTGCCTACAAACCGAAGATGCCATGGCTCGTATTGATAACCTGTAATTTTTTCTTTATCTTTTGGATAACGTATTATAAAACCAAACTGCGCAGCATTTTCCTTAATCCATTGCCCCTCAGGCGTATCTTCAAATGAGGTAACTAATTGAAAGTTCACTTCCGGACTAGTAACATCCATTGCTAGACCAGTTTGGTGCTCACTATGTCCAGCATTCGCACTTACTTGACTTGCCTTTTCTTCTCCGCTTCTCTCAACATAATATGCAAAAATACTCTCCTGTCGTTCGTAAGAGCGATACCCGGATTGAGCATAAAGATTTAAGTTATCATCATTGGCTTTTTCAAATAAGTCTTCAAGTGCTTCCGCTGCTTCTTGGCGCATTAACCGTTGAGGCAGATCCTCTATAAATGGAAAAGGTACATTGGGCTCAACTAAATCCGAAGGTACATAGTCTTTTGGTAAATTTCGCTCTTTATTTACCAATAAAAGAACATCATCTAATTGCTCTTCCGTGTAAGATTCCCATGGTTTATCTTTAGCAAGATCTTCTTGGGATTGTTCGCCTTTATCGATACTATTTTTTATTGGAGCACTATCTATATCACCGTTCTTATTCTTCATTTTTCCGTCGTCTGTTGATAAGTAGTCACTTAATAACATTTCTTTATTTTCTTCTTTTGTAGAATTTGTTAATAGTGAATTTTCTTTATAAATTACAATTAAGATTACAAATACGACTGCTAGTGCAGCAATGTAAAAATACCTCATTTAATAAAATACCTATCCTTTCTGTGTTATTACTGCAATTACAACTTAGCGAGATTTCAGGTCTTAAGCTTTATTAGTAAGTGACTCATTATACAGAAGTGGGTTGCTTCCTTTTTTTCCAAACAACAAAAATTAAATAAATCGCTGCAATGCTAAGGATCATTTTTCCTTGCCACTCAAATTGAGTAATCTGATAAACCGAATACGCTTCAATCAAAAGCGCAGGTATTTTACCTATTGAGCTTGCAATAGCAAAAGTGATAAATGAAACACTCCCAATGGCTCCAGCAAGAGTAACCAGACCTGAAGGAACAAAAGGAAGAAGGCGAAGGGATAAAATTAAATAAAAGGCATCTTTTCCTTTTAAATGTACTAACCGTTTTAATTTCGGGTACTTGTCCAATGGCTTCTGAGAAAATTGTTTAAACCCTTTTCGATACAAATAAAATGCTATGATGGCTCCGAGCGACTCTCCAACAAAAGAAATAAATGTCCCCATCCAGAACCCGAAAAAGATAAGATTCGCTGCAGTCACAAAGAAACTTGGAATAACTCCTAATACTGCAACAATAATACTAATTCCAATACTAATTAAGATTGCAAAGTGTTCATACTCTTGAAAGTAATATATAAGCCGATCTTCCATTTTCCCCTCCTCTATTTGTCTTCATAATGATCTTGTATTTTTATGAGATCTCCATAGACCCTGACGCTTAATTTTTCTTGTATTGTTACTCTGATCAAGAACTATCATTCTATCGTTCATTTATGTAGAAAATATGAAGTTTTCAAATTTTGGTTATTATCACTAAAGTAACTTTGCATACCTTTTATAAAATCCAAAAGACTCCTACAAATTGATAGGAGTCAATGCCATTATTCTTTCATGCGTCATATGCTTTCTTCAATTACCTTCATTTTATATTAACCTTTTCAACAATGATTTCTCTATAAAGTGAGCATTTTTCTTATGATGACTTTGACTTTTTTAGTTCCTCTAAAGATGCCGTCAACTTTTTATTTTCTTCCATTAATTTACTCATTTGTTTATGTGCTCGCTGCCAATCTTCAGATGAGTTAATTACATTCTCATTCTTATTTTTTTGCGTCCTATTAGGGGTACTCTGCTTAGTCATCTTGACGGCTTTCCAACAGAAGAACAGACAAACGATTTTAATCGCAATAAATACTATTAAAAATATGTTCAATTATTTCAACTCCTTTCGTAATCCGTCAATTTCTTTCAATAGTTTTTGATTATCCTTTTCCATTTTCTCCATTTGTGAATACATTTTTTGTAACTCGATCGATTCAGAAACTGAATCTTCGTTGTTTACTGGACTACCAGTTATGTTTTTTTTAGGCGAACAACAGGTAGAACTTCCACCATGCTTGCCCATGCCTTTAACACAAGTCAGGCTTAAGAGCACAAGAACACCAAGTAAAAGGAATGTAACTAAATCCATTTCGCAAAACCCCTTTCAGCAATTCGGTTCCCTACAGAGCTTTAAGGACCTCTCATAAAAAATGTAACAAAAGAATTTGATGGAAATATGAAGTAGTACAAAAGATTAGAATACTTTCTTTGGAAAATTTATTTTTGAGCCGATTTTCATTTATGAAAAAAGGGCTTACTCTGCTCGCTGGTTGTTAAGTCCATCTATTTTTGATAACAATATATCAAGAATTGTTTAATCTAATGGTGAAGACCGTTCCTACATTAACCATACTTTTGATTTGTATTGTTCCACCATGCAGTTCAATTATTTGCTTAGTAATGGCTAACCCTAATCCGCTACCACCGTATTTCGTGGAACGCGATTTGTCTACTCGATAAAAACGGTCCCATATATAGGGAAGATCCTTTGCTGGAATTCCTTCGCCATCGTCTTCAATTTCAATTATTATTTCTTTGTTTCTCTTCTCTAGTCTAACTTGTATTTTCCCATTTAGGTTTGTGTGTCTTATACTATTATTCAAAAGATTAAGTAAGACTCGTTCAAACTGATCTGGGTCAATGTTAGCAAGAAGAGTTGGGTAGGCGTATGAAAAGAGTATGTCTATTTTCTTATCATCAGTAGCTAATGTTACTTTCTTTTTAACTTCTTGAATGAAATCTACAAGATCGATTTCCTGAATATTCAACGGGATTTTCCCTTCCTCTAACTTCATTAATTGAAACAGGTCCTTTACTAAACTTTCCATTCGTACAGCTTCTTGGTGAATAATTGTTGCCTGCTCATGAACAAGGTCTGCTTCAACCTTCTGATCTTTTAACAATGCAGCATAGCCTTTAATATATGTTAGTGGTGTTCGGATGTCATGGGAGACGTTGGTTAGAAATTGTTGTCTTGTATCTTTATATTCTTTAAGTTGTCTTGCCATAGTAGAAATATGTCTTAATAAATCAGCTATTTCATCATTTCCTCTACTAGAAAGTTGGACATCAAAGTTCCCTTTTGCTATTTGCTTTGTCAAATCCCGTGCGTTCTTAAGTGGAAGCGTAATCTTTTTTGACAAGAAAATTGTTAACATACCTGAAAATAATAGTGTAATCAATCCCATTGACATTGTAATACCTAAAAGAGTTAATCTAGCTTTTTCAAAGCTACCAGTATCTTGGTCAATAAATAGATACCCTCCCAACTCTCCGTTGATTTCAAACGGTTCGTATGACCAGATATGGGGAATATGTTCAGTCATGGTGTTAACAAGTTCTGTTTTTTCATTCGAGCGTTCAGAAAGGCTAACAATCCAACTTTGATATCGATCAATCATTTCCTTTGAAACTTGTTGAGTACTATTTTGAACATTGAAATTCGCATCAAACACAATAAATGAATTATCTTGATTTCTTTTTTCCATAATCATCACATGTTCTAGCGTTTCTGGCACCGTATGCAGTTCTACTACTTCGCGGTGTGCGTCAAGTCTATGCTCAATTTCCACCTGCAGTTGATTTTTGTAAAATGATTTCGAAAGGGTGTAAAAAGAGAAACCCATCATGACTATAATCAATACCACGGACAAAAGTACAAGCAAGCTCACTTTAGTCGACAATTTCATATACTCAATCCCTCACATTGAGGAACTTTATAACCAATCCCCCATACTGTCTCCACGACAGTGTTGTCAAGCCCGGCTTTTTTTAATTTGTCACGGATGTTTTTAATATGGGTATCAATATTTCGGAAATCACGATCATCTGCCTCATCCCATACAAGGTAAAAGAGTTGTTCCCTTGTATAAGCACGTCCAGGGTTGGATAGAAGGGTACTAAAAAGCTGATACTCTTTTTTCGTCAGTGGAATCCCATTCTGATTGTAGGAAACCATTTGCTGTGACTGATCTATGGTAATTCCAAAAATCCCCTTCCTTTTTTCTACCAGTTGTAAAGGTTCTACACGTCGAAGTACAGAATTAACTCTGGCCACTAGTTCTTTCGGTTCAAACGGCTTCGTAATATAATCAGATGCCCCAAGGTTTAACCCCTCTACCACCTGATCTGTTTCACCAATAGCTGAAATAATAATAGTAGGGACTAATAATTCTTTCTCCGTTAATTCCTTCAATACTTGAAAGCCATTCATTTCTGGCATCATGATATCAAGTAACATTAAATCAAACTGTTGCTCTTTTATTAATTCAAGTGCTTCTTTTCCAGAACCCGCTGTCGTTAACTCAAATTCACTAGAACCAATACATACACAGAGCAATGATTGCATTTGTTTTTCATCATCAACTATAAGTATTTTTTTCATTGATCTCACCTCATACTTAATCTATTTCTTAAACATATTACCTTCGACATAGATTTTTAATATTAACAATCCAATGTCATATTAACTTAAAAGTATGTAAAAACAATGAACTTCTTATCAGAAAAGATTCATTTTTATTCTATATCCACTTTGCTATGAACTAATCTCTTGTCCCTTTTACTATTATAAATAAAAAGTTCCGCTTAAATTAATAGAGTTTTATAGAATTTGATTCTTCTAATATTTAACTTATCATCATATCTATTAACGAGTGAAAGGAGAGGTCGCTATTGAAATCTAGCAAAACTCATAGTGCTGCAACCATTCAAAATATGATAACTATGTTGATTTTAAGTATGATTTCCATCTTTATAATTATTGGAGCATTAACGACCTTTCAAACATCTCTAACAAGTGACGCATTAAAACGAACAACTTATGACATCTCCGTTGAATCACTCTTTTATTTTATGAGCATGGAGAATCAATATTTTTCGGAGGTTTTGCCAGCCGAAAGTCAAAATCCCTCAATAGGGAAATTTGCATTTGAATTTATAACTAATATAAATTTTGATGATCCTAGAACTTTTTTAGGAAGAGAACTTCCTGGGTTTTCTTTTTATGATGGAACGATTGTTGTTGCTGGAGAAGGATCCGATTTTACAAACATGCCTACTTCTGAATCAGCTCCCCCAATGGATGTGATACTTGCTGAAAGAGAGGCGGCTTCTGAGGGGTTACCAAATATAAACGAAGAAACTTCTGATGAACGTAATGATATGAGCGCCGAATCTCAATCAACAGAGAATAAAGTTGTTCATATTATCCATTCACATAGTCGGGAATCATTCCTTCCTGAATTAAAAAACGCATCTGAACCGGACGATGCTTGGCATGCAGATGTAAATGTCACTTTAGTAGGCGAGAGATTAGGAAAAGAATTAGAAAAGAGAGGTATCGGAACGGAGGTCGACAAAACTGATATTAGTGGTATGTTAAGCGAACTTGGATGGAGCTATCCTCAGTCCTATGAAGCGTCAAGAGATCTTATAAAAACAGCCATGGAAAACAATCAAGACTTAGAATTTTTCTTTGAAATCCATCGCGATGCATTACGCAGAGATATAACAACCGTTACAATTAACGGGATAGAATACGCACGAACTTATTTTGTTATTGGGAAAAATAACCCTAACTATGAGAAGAATCAAAAACTAGCTGAGGACTTGCACTATTTACTCGAAAAACAATATCCAGGGTTAAGTAGAGGGGTACTAGTTAAAGACGGAACCGGGATTAACGGTAGATATAATCAGGATCTTTCGGAAAACTCCATACTTATTGAAATGGGCGGTGTAGATAATACATTAGAGGAAAGTTACCGGACAACTGAGGCATTAGCAGAAATTATTAGTGAGTATTACTGGAACTCCGCTGAGCAGGTGAATAACTAATTTTACTTAGCATTATTTCTTAATAGTAATTACTCTAGTTCTACTTTGAATTTTGACAAACGTAATCTAATGAAAAATATTGAAATGACTTGACTTTTACATGTTATTGAAGGACCCCATAATTTTGGGACCTTCAATAACAATAATTGTATACCCTTTAAAAAGTACGCAAAAAACAAAAAGTAGAAGAGAATTTACTTAATTATAGTTTACATCGTCTTAAATAAAAATGATTAATTTTATGAGCCCCTGTCTCACCTCACGTACTTATCCCTTACCTCGTTAAAATTATTTATATCGACTTTCTCCCGATGTGTGAAGATACGAAATAGTAACCCTTGTACATATTTAATCTTTAACGTTAATAAACTAACAGTATGAACATGAAGGGAGAGAATAAATTGCTACAACCAGTTTTGCTCGGTATTGTTTTTATCCTTTTATTAACTTGGTTAATATGTCTTTCCTATCTATTTAAAAAGAAATTAAGCAATATGATAGGAATGGTTGTTTCAATGACTCTTGGAATGATTACCGGATTAAGTATAGGTACGTTCTCTGCAGTTTTATTTCCTGACTTGTTTTTTGAAATTACTGTTCTAAGCATGTTAATTGGCGGGTTCGTTGGTGTAATAGCAGGATTTCCTTACTCCTTGATCGCGATTATTGATGGACTCATTTCTGGAGTAATGGGGGGAATGATGGGAACGATGTTAGGTGTTATGATTTCCCCTGAACATTATAACCAACTTTTAAACATAATGAGTCTTTGGACTGTTGGGATTTTCTTTCTAATTTATTTACTTTTAGTTTATGAAATTAATAAGGAATCAAACAATAATTCATTGATTTCACACCCACTTCCATACTTTACTCTTGTTTGTTTGTTTATTTTTAGTTTTCACAATTTCACTTTTGAATTTAATAACAGCCCAGCCCATCATGCCAATCATGGAAATAATCAAGAAATAGTAGTAGGCGCGAATGAATATCAATTTGGTCCAGATCAAATTCAATTGTTACCCGGTGAGGAGGTATCACTAACATTAGTTAATAACGGAATAGAGGAACATGATTTTGAGATTAAAGGGTTGGATTTTCACCTCCATGCGATGCCTGGTACTTCTGAAAATATGTCAGTTGTTTTTCCGAAACCTGGTACGTATGAAGCCGTTTGTACCATACCTGGACATGAAGCAGCTGGAATGAAAGCTACTATAATCGTTACGGAATTATAAGACAAAGTTTCCCTACTTACTTTTCGCTCAGACTAAGTAGGGGAACTTTGTTATTTTAAAAAGGAAACGAACTTATTCTGTTGAAAGAGGTCCATCCCAAACAGCCATGCCACCTCCGAAGTTAGCTACTTTATCAAATCCTTTTTCCACAAGAAAATCGGCACTTTCAACTCCCATTCTACCTGTATGACAAATAAGAATAATTCGTTTTTCTTGATTTAATTCATTATAGCGGTCTTGAAACTCTTCATAGGGGATATTAATGGCTCCAGATATATGCCCCTCCTTATAGAGCTCCTCTTCTCGTAAATCTACTATTTCTACATATTCGTTACCAACTTCCATCAGAACTTCCTCTTGGTCAATATCATCCCATTTTTGACTTATCGGCTCCTCTTCTACGGTAGCTGTTTGGAATGGATTAATAACAATTGCAATTGAAATGATTATTACAACGATAAAACTTAAAGGTAAAAGATATTTTCTCATCATTTCTCGCTCCTTTTTCTAGTTCTATATTTTTTCTTGCTTATTTAAAAGATTAGAGAAAAGGATATGTATTAAAACTGTTAACATGTAAGCCCCTTAAGGCGGGACAAGCATTGTTAGAAAGCGTTTAACATACAACAATAATAGCCGAACATGTTGAATAAAGTTATTCAACATGTTCAATGAAAAAACTTAAAACTGTTTACTATGCTCCATAGTAGTATCAAATTCATAGACCTTTTCAATAAAGACTTGGTGCCAAAGCATGAAAGTCAGTACTGTCCATAATGGACGACTATAATCCCCTTTGCTCTTAAACATTGAACTTTCATGCAAATTGATTTTACGATGTTGTTCAAGCAACTGAAGAATCTCTTCTTTCTTAAATATATAGTCAGTCTGACTATCCATAATCAAATTCTTTGCCCAATCGTACAATTCATTTTGTAACCAATGTCTAATTGGAACCGGAAACCCTAGCTTAGCTCGATTGACAATATGCTCTGGTACAATGTGCTTCATAGCACTTCTAAGAGCAATTTTCGTTTGTGATTTATCTACCTTTAAAGTGGGATGAAGGTTAGCAGCCACTTTAAAGACTTCTTTATCTAAAAATGGAACACGGAGTTCTAATGAATGCGCCATTGTCATTCGATCAGCCTTCACTAAAATATCACCTCGTAACCATGTCTGAAGATCGATATATTGCATCTTCGTAATATCATCAAGGTGTTGAATTTGTTCATAAAATGGCGTAGTAATCTTTTCATAGTTATATTCTGATTGATACTGGCTTAACAACTTAAATTTATCGGCTTCCGAAAACATTTTTGCATTCCCAATGTAACGCTTTTCGATCGGTGTAAGCCCGCGTTCTATATAATTTCTGCCCTTTACTTTTTGTGGAACTCGATTAAGAATGAAATTCATCATTTTTTTACCACTATCCGGAAGTGAAGATAAAGGACGAAGTGACAAAGGCTCCTTATAGATTCGGTAGCCTCCAAAAAGTTCATCTGCACCCTCTCCAGATAAAACAACTTTTACATGTTTGGTAGCCTCCCTTGCTAGAAAGTAAAGAGGAATAGCTGCTGGATCAGCCACGGGATCATCTAAATGCCAAATGATTTTAGGAAGTTCCTCAATAAATTCGGTAACTGAAACTTGATAATAAGAATTTTCAACCTCCAAAGCTTCCACTGTTTGCTTTACAGGGTTTAGTTCATGATATCCTTCTTGCTCAAATCCAACAGTAAATGTCTTAATGTCAGGATTAATTTTTTTTGCTAATGTTACTATACAAGTGGAATCAATTCCTCCAGATAAAAAAGCTCCTAATGGAACATCACTTATCATATGACAATTTACAGACTCCTCTAACGTTCGTGCGATCTGTTTAGAACTTGCATCCAGATCACCTTGACTTGGTTTAAAGGTTGGCTCCCAATATTTTGTTTGGATTAAATTCTCTCCTTTCCTTTTGATGAAATAATGGCCAGGCTCGATTTTAAACGTATCAGTTGTCATCGTTAATGGCTCAGGCACATATTGAAAAGTTAAATAATGATGTAATGCTTCCTTATTTAAAGATCTTTTGTTTTCAAGTGCTACTAAACTTTTTTTCTCAGACGCGAAATATAGTTCATGCTCACTTTCACCATTCGTATAATACAATGGTTTGATACCAAAGGGGTCTCGTGCTCCGTACATCGTTTGCTCCTGCTTGTCCCAAATCAAAATAGCAAACATTCCTCTTAAGTCAGAAAAAGCTTCTTCTTTTTTATGACTAAAAAGAGCAAGAATCGTTTCTGAATCTGATGAAGTTTGAAACGTATAACCTATATTTTTCAAGGTTTTACGCAGTTCCTGATAGTTATAAATTTCACCATTAAATACCATCCAGTACCGCTCATTTTCAAATGAGATAGGTTGTTTTCCATTTTCCACATCAATGATACTTAGTCTTTTAAATCCAAAAACGATATGATCATCATTAAAGAAACCTGTGTCATCTGGTCCACGATGATGAATCAACTTAAGCATATTATTTATTTGATTTTTTTCTATATTTCCGATTTCATTTTGTTCATTTATATATCCAACAAAACCGCACATTTGACAACACCTCATATTTCTTCTTGTTTTAGATTAGATAATTACATTACCCTCAATGTATGTTTTTTTCATGAAGAACTCATGTAAAACAAAGGGAAATGAATTTTAATGTTCAACATCACAGTGCCACTCCCATTTTGAACCGCCATTTTTAAAGACATACCATCATAAAAACATGACCTCTACTTTATGGTCATGTTTAGGAGTACACATCGAATTTAATCAAACAGGTATATCATTCTTGTATTGTCCAGTTCTCCTTGCAACCAACACATGAAATACGAGAACACTCGTAATACTTAGACTTACAGTAAACATATAAATATTAGTTAAATAGGGATGAAGTCCTGAATATAACCACGGAAAAATCCCCAGTGAATAATCCAATATATCGTTTGTTAAAGTCCACAGTGCTACAATTAACAAATGTTTTAATTTGAAACGAAAGTATCGACTAAACAGGAGTGCTTGAACTGCCATTCCAATGTGAAAAACAATTAACATATAACTTGTCCAATGAAGGGTTCCTCCAGTAAAATTTGTTGCCACAATCATGACAACTGCCCATATTCCGTATTTAAACAAAGTAACAGCACCAAACGCTTCTATTAGCGGCCATTTTTTCCCTACTAAAAAGGACAGCAACGTAATGGTAAAAAATAAACTAGCAGTAGGACTATCTGGGACAAACGGCAAAAACCAAAGTTCCGTTTCGACTAATTGAGGCATATACCATATATATCCGTAGATCGTTCCCAATTGGTCATAAATAATAACCAAATAGTACGTTTCTTCCCAAGCCAGTTAATAAACCAGCTTCAAGTAAATCAATAGCTTTCCTTCTTTCTACATCCTATTTAAAATTAGCCTAACAAGCTTTGTGTTATAGAGTATTGCATTTAATTGTGTAGAAACTATGAAGAAGATTTATGAAATCTTTGAAAAAAAGATAATAGCTTTAATCTCTTATGACAACAAAATGAATGGCTCCTAACCTTCGTAAGGAGCCATTTATTTATATACCTTTACTTTTTTTAGCCTCTTTTACGGTAAACCAAAACCCTATTAAAGAGCTTAGCCAGACTAATGTAATAGTCATGATGAAAGGTACTTGTAACCAATTAGGCGCATCAGGATTGTGTATAAAAATAAAATAAGCCGTATGCAAAATTACCAAATGATACAAGACATGTACAGTTTGTTGGACGTATTTCCAAGATTTGAATCCCAATATTTTTTTACTTCTTGTATTTGATGTTAACATTAAGATAAGAACATATACCAACGCTACAATTCCCAATAAGTTACCTAAAGCAAATCCAGGATGTAAAACCCACTCACCTGCAATTGGACTAAAAACGAAAAAGAACTGGAATAATTCCCATTGAACCCAGCCATCAAGGATAATCAATACATGAACAATTGCAGTAACACCTGTCCATATCCCAAGTTCTCTTCTCCAAACCAGCCATTTCCTTACTGACTTGAATACTTTAGAAAGGGATCCTAGAAGTAAAATCACACTTAAGAATAGTAACGATACATCTGCAAATGCTCTGTTCCATGCATGCATTGGATCCCAGAGACCTCTGCTTTGAAAAAATAGATAAGCTAGTATAAGCGATAAACCCCCTACAACTATTTGTCTATAAGTACTATTTTTCATCGCACTCCTCCTTAATCTTCTGTTGGAGTATATCCTGCATGTTTGTAGAATGTATGAAGAATGATAGAAGAAAAAATTTTTACGAGCAATTTAAAGGGGTTGTCCCAAAAGTCCGAAACAGAGGTGGCAATGGCTCCGTTCGCTACGCGCCTTGAGAGGAGAAACCCACTCCTCTCAAGGCTTTTAAAAGATGTAGCGACTTCGCTCATTGCTTCGGGGGTGTCTCAAAAGGTCAAAAACAGACCTTTTGAGACACCCCCTTTTACACCATACATAGCTATTTAACTCCCGCCTCTTGTAACATCCATTCAATGTGGCCTCCATAGCCTGATGTTGGATCATTTACAAAAACATGCGTAACCGCACCAATCAACTTGCCCTCTTGAATAATTGGGCTACCACTCATCCCTTGTACAATTCCTCCTGTTGTTTCTAGTAATTTAGGGTCGGTTACTTTAATAATTAATCCTTTTGTTGTTGGAGACTTTCTTGGATTTGATTTAAGAATCTCAATATCAAATTCTTGTACTTTATCTCCCTCTATAACCGTAAGTATTTTAGCGGGACCTTCTTTAATTTGATCAGCAGAAGCTACAGGAATAGGTTGATCAAAAAAAGTATCTTTATTGAATACTTCTCCAAAAAGACCAAAAGGACTATTTAATGTAACTGAACCTAAAAGCTCCTGATTAGGTAAGAACTTTGCTATCTTCTCACCAGGTTCACCGTTAACCCCTTTCTTAATTGATGTAACAGGGGACAACATTATTTGACCATCATGAACAACGGTTGCCTGTTTGGTTCCAGCTTCTGATATAACGTGACCAAGTGCCCCGTATTTATTCGTATCAGGGTGAAAGAATGTTAGAGTACCTATACCTGCCGTGAAATCACGTATATATAGCCCTGATTGATATTTGTCGTCTTCTTTATTTCTTAAAGGTGTTAATTCTTTCAAAAAAAATTGATTATCTCTCCTAATTTCTATTTTTAGTATTTCTTTTTTCTCACCAGCTTCTTGAACAATTTCTTCCACTTGATCCGCCCTACTTATAGGATTCCCATTAATTTTCGTTATCAAGTCTCCTACTTCTATTCCTGCCTTAACTGCAGGTGATTCTTCTCCAACTGAAGACTTAACAGAATGATAGCCTGCGACAACCACGCCTTCTTTATTTAGCTTGACACCAATGGATTGACCTCCGGGCAAAATTTTCAGTTCTGGTAATGTACGAACCTGAACTTGTTTAATTGGAAAATTACCTATTTCAATTGTCAAAGTTGTATCATTGGCTTCTTTGCTTGTTGCAGTGATTGAGGTTGTACCTGTTCTATTATTTGTAGAAGTAGTAATGTTTGTAACAAGTTTTTCATTTTCAGTTTTTGTAGAAAAGTCACCTATACGTGTAGAAGAAACTTCCCAGCTTATTTGCTGCCCTTCATAAACAGTAATCTCATTTGGAATACTTATGACATCTTGAACAGGCGTAGAATAGCCCACGAAAAATATACTTAGTAAGAGAATACAACCAATTAATTTTCTGATCCCCTCGCCCTTCACAACTTCAGCCTCCTTGGTACAATACATGTGTTAACTTAATCTCCTAAATTTGAAAGCTACATAATTAAAAAATGATGACATTTAACACTCAAGCCCATGACAACTAACTTCTTGGACAACCTTATTTTTTAATTCATTCTTGGGAATTTACAAAATTTTTATGCTTTTATTAATCATTTATCTTAATTTAATTTCTTCTTCCTTTTTTTAAGAGACGACACTTTAATAAAACATAAAACAGCTGACCTTAAATGGTCAGCTGTTTTTAGAATGTCTATTTTTTCTTTCTCTTCTTCCCTTTATTATTTTTTTGTTGCTTCACTACCTCATCAAGATATCCTTGATTAGCTAAACCTGCTCTTCTTCGATAAATCCAAGTTATTACTGCCCCAATAATCAATATAATAGAAGCTACTTGTGCCGTTCGCAAAGTATCACCCATCATCAGGTTATCTAATCTCATTCCTTCTATGACAAAGCGACCAATAGAATACCAAATGAGATAGCTATAAAAAATTTCACCTTGTTTCAGGTTTAACCTGCGCAGACAAAGTAAAATTGCAACACCAATTATATTCCAGGTTGATTCATATAAAAATGTTGGATGATAGTAGGTTCCATTAATATACATTTGATTGATAATAAAATTAGGTAACATAAGATTTTCGAGAAACTCTCTTGTTACAGGTCCACCATACACTTCCTGATTCATGAAGTTACCCCAACGACCAATGGCCTGAGCCAGTATGATACTAGGTGCAGCAATATCCAACAATTTAAATATTGGTATATTTTGTTTTTTGGCATAAACAATAGCTGTCGCTACACCGCCAATTAATCCACCATGTATAGCTAAGCCACCCTCCCATATATACAACATTCTTATAGGGTCGTCTACGTAATGTTCAAATCGGAAGGCCACATAATACAAGCGGGCACAAATAATGGAGATAGGTAATGCCCATAGAAGTAAATCTGCAAATGTATCTTTCGGTAGCCCTCGTTTAATCGTTTCCCGTGTAGCCATTATATAACCAATGGCTACACCGGTCCCAATAAGTGCCCCATACCAATAGATTTTTAAAGGACCGATTTCAATAAAAATTCTGCTTAACGGTTGTATTGTTTCTTCCATTTCCCTTTCACCTCTTAGCTGTTTAATTGTTTTGCAAAGTTAATATAAAATCTGAACTATAGTTATTAATATATAAGGAAAGTTTGAATTAATTATGAAAATTAAATATAATTCCTGTTAGATCTTTTATAATTTAACTAGTTTCAAAGGTACGTTGATAGTTTCGATGATTGATACAGGTACGTTCAAAGGGAAATTCATCCTCCCTACCACAAACAGGATACGTAATAAATTCAGCCTTTCTAATTTTTAAAGTATATAAGAGAATCTCCTATCCAAAGTCCTAATAAGTAGAACTTCGATTTTATGTCAATGTCTCTTTCTCACAGACAAAGACAAAAGCAGGAGGAATATTTAAAGGAACTACTTTAAGACTCGTTTTATCAAAAGCCGCATTAAGATAAAGAAGCAAAAAAGGTGTATATTGAAAAGCAATAAATTTCCCGCCTGGTTTGAGAACATAGTCTATCTGATCAAGTAAATTGAATAGTTCTTCTTTTTTGAAATTTAGTAAAGGAAGACCAGAAAAAATATAATCAATTGAATTTTCTTGTTCATTTAGGAGCCCCTTCAAGTTAAAAGCATCATCAAAAATAGTAATTTCAGAAGCAAATCTGTTTAACGATTGTTTTAAGGAGTTATTGTTTTCAAATACTATTAATGGGTGATTTAGTTTTGATTCTTTGAGTATTGTTTCAGTAAGAACTCCTGTCCCAGCTCCTAATTCAACAACCTTCGAATTTTTTTGTAATTTTACTTGGTTAACCATACTCTGAACGAGGTAAGGAGAGCTAGGGATAATACTTCCAATAGCCTTTGGGGAGTGCATAAAACTTTTCAAGAAAACTCTTTTCTCATTTGGCATAATAAAAACCCCTTATTTTCGTTAATAAGAGGATTATTTCATATGAATTTGTTCAAAGTATGAAGTTTAGTAGTTTTAATAAAAAGTTATGTTATTCTGAAAAATTAATTTTTAACTTACCTGACAATTACGAGCTGCACGAGCCCTTTATATCCGACTCTTAATATATCTGCAGCTATGCTTCTTACAAAAAAATGCAACAACTTAATATAATACAAACCAAAAAAGGGATAAATGACTTATTATCTCATTTACCCCTTTCTGTTTTCATTTTATTGACTTTACTCTTAATTGAGTTATATTTTTAATTCTTTCTTTTTCCTTCCTCTGCCAATACTTCCCACGATTTCCCAAAGTCCTTTGTCTCATAAATACTTTGGCTCATTGATCCGAGTACTATCTTTTGATCATCTGTTGGATGGTTACTAATATACATAATGTAATCATCGTCTACCTTAAAATTCAAAGATGCCCATGTTTCTCCAAAGTCTTCACTTAAATACAAGCCTTCCTTTTCTCCGAAGAGATAGGCTACTAAATCTTCTGAATCAGAATCAAGAGTTTGGAAAGAACTTGCGCTAAGATTATTTTCTTTTAAAGCCCACGTTTGACCACCGTCTGATGATTCATACATTCCAGTCTCAGTTCCAGCTAGCAAGTAATCAGGAGATTGCGGATGAGACGTTAATGAAAGAACGGAAGCTACAGGTCCTGGTAATCCTGCTGTATCCACCACATCCCAATCATAACCTCCATCGTTTGACCGATATAGGTTTGAGTTGTATACATCAATTCCATACATGATTTCTTGGTTTCCTTCATTTACGTGTAAAAGATGAAAATCAACTTCCTCATAAAGTGCAATTGGTTCCCATGTTTCACCAGAATCATGACTAATGATAACCCCTAATGGATCAACATAGTCAGACCGAGCACCAGGGTGCCCGCTTGAGATCATTACGTTTTCATCTATAACTGTATAACCCATGAAATCATGCTGATGTTCTGGCTCACCAACTAGTTCCCAACTTTCTTCATTTAAATTAATTAAGCCCATATGTGTAGCTAAAAAAATACTCTCGTCATGTTGTGAGTATTCTAATCCATGAATATGCATAAACGAGTCGATCTGATTTGTGTCATTTGAGCATGCTGATATAACAAATAGAGATAGAGTAATAATGCTAGCCATTAATCCTTTTTTCATTGAAATAATCCCCTTTAAATGTGTTATCTTTTTGTTGAAAATTTGCTCACTTTATCGTTAAAACCTTCTACGATAGAGCGACAACTTTTATTTTAACATGTTCTTTCTCTTTACAAATTCTTCTTCTGAGATTTTACCGGTTGCGAAACGTTCCTCCAAAATGGCAAAGGGAGACTTCGCTTTACTTTCCAATCGAAACAAAAGCCTTAGTATTAAATAAATGATTACAAGCAGAGCAAGTGCAACAAATCCCACTTTTAAGATATACGACATCATTTCAGCTGAATCTTCATACGTATGATCCCCTCTTTTAAAAACCCATAAAACCATTAAAAATATTATTTACTAAATAAGAGGTAATTCTAGTCATCCAATCAAAATATAAAAATACACCAAATATGATCATTAAAATTCCGCCAAATTTCATAATGAGATTTGTATATTTTTTAATCCAATTCATTCTCCCAAAAAAGAATGTCATCATAAAGAACGGTATGGCAAACCCAATACTATAAGCACTCATATAAAGCATCCCGGAACCCGGGTTGGTCATACTTAAAGTAATGACTGAAGCTAGGATGGGACCAATACAAGGAGTCCACCCAGCTGCAAAAGCAATTCCTATTACATAAGTTCCGACATATCCACTTGGTTTTTTTGAAAATTGGAATTGATGATTTTTCATTAGAAACGACGGCCTGATTACTCCAAGAGTTACCAGTCCAAACAAAATAATAAAAATGGCCCCTAGTTGTCTAATGAGATTATTGTATTTCAAGAATAGGTCTCCTATTAATGTTGTGGACATTCCAAGCACAACAAAAATAGTAGAAAACCCTAAAATAAAGATGAACGTGTGTAACATAGCTCTTGGAGGTAGAAAACGACCTTTTTTCTTCATCTCATCCACCGTCATCCCAGTTATATAGGATAGAAAGGCTGGATATAATGGGAGATTGCAGGGGGAAATAAAAGATAAAACCCCCGCTCCAAAAGCCAATAATATAGTTAAATCTGCCATTAGAATCTCCTTTTACGCGTATGAATGTAATCCTGCGATGACTAAATTGATAAATAGTAAGTTAAACATGATAATCCCAAAACCAATCACTAAAAGCCATGCGGATTTCTCACCATGCCAACCCCTTGATAGTCTTAAATGTAAATAGGCAGCATAAAAAAGAAACGTTATAAGAGCCCAAACTTCTTTTGGATCCCATCCCCAAAATCGTGTCCAAGCGATTTGAGCCCAAATCATGGCAAATATTAATCCACCTAAAGTAAAGACTGGAAACCCAATAATAATCGATCTGTAACTAACTTCATCAAATAGTTGTGGACTAACGTTTTTCAAGATAGGTTGTATCGCAGCTGCAATCCGTCTTCTCAGAATGAAACGCAATAAAAGATAAAGAATGCTACCTGATAGAATTGACCAGAAAAACGTATTCAATTTTCTTGGGGACTCCACTCCGTTCATCCAGCTAGGTGTTTCCAGTAATGGTCCGAACCGGTTTTGATCAGCTGTGATTAATTCACCTTCATAAGGACCTACAATAGCCGGTAGTTCATATTCAAGCTGTGCCTCCATTTCCCATTCATTTATCCAATTAAAAGTGACAGAGTAATTATTTAATGAAAACACTCCGACTGTAATTGCAATGGCCACAGCACACGTAACCGAATAAATAACAGCCTCAAGCCAAAATGTTTGTTTTGAGCGCTTACTTTGGTCAACGACACGTATAAGGTAGATTAAACCTGCAATAAATCCAACCCCTAGAATCCCTTGACCAATAGCAGTGGTTATCACATGAATATGAAGCCAGTAAGTTTGCAAGGCAGGTATTAAAGGCGTAACTTCGCTTGGGAATACTGATGCATAGGCAATGATCACAATTCCAACAGGCATTGAGAAAATACCTAATACCGGCTTCTTATAAATAAGATAAAGAATGAGAAACGCAAAAATAATGGTTAATCCTAAGAACGTGGTATATTCAAACATATTACTAACCGGGGCATGTCCAGCCGCAATCCACCTAGTGACAAAATACCCTAGTTGTGCTAAAAATCCTGCACACGCCAGACCAAAGCTGATCCATCCCCACCTCTTCGTTTTATTAACTGATTTACTATTTTCATAATAGATCGTAATAGAGAAAGCAATTGTCGCGAAAATGTAGATAAAAAACGCCGCGAGCAATAGATTACTACTTAGTTCGACCATATTGTAACACTCCCAAACTACTTATTTGTCTTCTGTCCTATCGACCGGCTGTTCGAGCTCTGCCTCTTTTGCCACTTCAGCCATTTCACGTTTAAAAGCATACCAATTCTTATTCGTATGGCCTGCCATCATTACTTTCCCATTCTCTTCTTGTATCCAAATTCTCCGGTGAGTCCAATAGCTTCCCTGGACTAATCCGATCATAAAAATGAATCCACCTATAACTAAAATGGGTAAAGTATAGTCTTTTCGAACAATCAGCGCAGATACATGTTTTGTCTCTAGATCAGATAATCGAATTGAATAAACATTCTCATTTGTAGGATCAAAATTACGTCCAATGGTTAAAAAACTCACTTCTTTTTTTTCTTGATTTGGACTATTCACTTCAAAGATAAAGGCTGGATTATCAGGAATCCTTGATTTGGTACTTGGAATTCCATCATTATTTAAATAATAGTCTGGAAGATAATCTTGTAATTTAACGTAGTAGTCGTTAGGGAGATCATACTGTTGTTCAGGATAAAATAGATCAACTGTAAACTCTCCAATCATTTCTCCTGTTTCATCATTTTCAACTGTAAACATCATCTTATTTAACTCGTGAAGTTTATAATCAACTTGGTAAAGACCAAATCCATCAAATTTAAAAGGATCATTTACTCTGATTTGATACGAATCCACTTCTTGAAGATCGCGTTGTGAACCTACTGGGCCGTCATCGTTTCGTTGGTACAATGTCACATTTGTTTGATAAGTTTTAACAACAACTCCCCCTGCTCTATCAATCGCCGTTTGGAAGAGCTCGTCATTTTCATCGTATAATTCAACGATAAACTGATGATTTTCGAGATAGTATTCTCCATTTGTCCCTGGGATGACCTCCGTATCCCCTTCTCGAACCCAAAGGTGGTGATCAACAAACATTCCCGGAAAAAAGCGTAGCATCCCACCAATTAAGAAAATAATGAGACCAATATGGTTTACATAAGGTCCCCATCTAGCAAACCGTCCTTTTTCAGCTAAAATAGAGGTTCCATCTGTTCTAACGTTGTATTTTTTCCCTTTTAAACTATTCAACCATTTTTCAGTATTTGCCGTTTTATCTAGTTGTGTTTCACTCACTAGACGCTGTTTCTTCATAAAATTGATGTGCTTATGGACACGTTGGTGTTTTAAGGAACGATATAATGGAAAAAAACGATCCACACTAGCAATGATAAGTGAAACGGTCAAAGCAGCCATTAATAATAAATACCACCAAGATTGATATAGGTTATGAAAGCCTAATTCATAATACACTTGTCCGAGGAACCCATATTGATCTTGATAGTACTCTGCCGGGTTAACGGCTGGTGGTATATACATTTCCTGTGGAAGAATGGTTCCCAATGATGACGCTAGCAACAAAATGACAATAATCCAAATCCCTACTTTTACTGAGGAGAAAAAATTCCATATTTGATCAACTATCGTTTTATTGTAGGTTTGCGAACGTCTTGCTGCTCCTTCATAACGCATATTTAAAACTTGCTGATTTTCACTCGCGACTAATGGTTTGCCGCATCCTCCACATAAGTCTGTTCCTTGAGGATTTTGCTGTCCACAAGAACAGCTAAGGTTATTCATTTCAATCACTCCTGCGGTTTAATACTTTCCATATACTGTGCGATCGCTTGCTCTGACATGCCTCCTGTAATGATGTTAATGATTTCTCCTTCCGCATTGATTAGAAATGTAGTAGGAAGTGGAATAACACCATAACGGTCTAATACTTGTTGTCCTTTATCCATTGGAATTGGGAACGTTAAGTTTAGTCTTTCGACGAAGCGCTGAACGGTTAATTCGGGTTCACCTACATTAACAGCAAGGATTTCAACTCCCTGATCTTTATATATCGCATATTGATTTTCCATATAAGGCATCTCACGCTCACATGGTGGACAATATGTACCCCAGAAATTCAAAAAAACACCTTGCCCCCGGTAATCTTCAAGCTCTACCTCATTGCCATTAAGATCTGTAAGAACAAAATTTGGTGCTTCATCGCCTACCCGAACAGCTGCATCCGCATCTGAAAAAAAATTAGAATAGAATGTATACCCTATCGCGATTGCCATGATGAGCAAGGTCACTGTTCGGATAAATAATCGTCTAGTTTTCATAAAATTCCTCCTTTAAACCTACAATATTTAAGAGTATAAAGAGAAATTGTGAAGGAATCATGGAGAAATGCTAAATTGGAAAATCTGTCACATCCTATTCATATATTCAATATGGCATAAAAAATGAGCCCCTTAATATTAAGAGAACCCATTAATTATTATTTAATATGCTTTGCCTTTTTGGTGTAGATTTTAAAGATAATATAAACGCAACTTACTAGGAAAACTGGAATAAGAGTATATAAACAAATGGTAATAAAGGTAAGACTGAGATGACGATGTGCTTCAGGTAGAATCCAAGTTGCTGAAATCGTTAAACATATAATTCCTAATAAAGTAAAAACAAAAATAACTAGCCATTCTGCTTTCTTCAATTGGCTTCATCTCACTTTAATCCGAAATTTTGGGTAGAATAATAGTGAATTCAGTACCTTCACCAACAGTGCTTTCCACCTCAATTGTCCCATTTTGTAACTCTATTAGTTGCTTCACAATGGACAATCCAAGACCAGTACCACCGAAAGCCCTAGACCGAGACTTTTCTACTCGATAAAAACGCTCGAATATATACGGTAGCTCATCTTCTTCCATGCCAATTCCCGTGTCCCTAACCTTAATCTTAATATTTTCATCAATACTAACAGTAGAAATTGTAATGGATCCTTCTTTCGTATACTTTATTGCGTTTTCGACTAAATTTATAAGAACTTGCTCCAATCTTAAAGGATCACCAAGCACTATACTGTCATCCTTATCAGATAGTTCACCTAAGTATTCTATTTTAAGGTTTTGTTCTAGAGCTTTGTATGCCGTTTTCTTTACAACAAGTTTTATAATTTCATTTATGTTCACTTTTTTATGTTCAAGATTAAAACGGCCTTCGTCCATCTGTGCTAAGTCAAATAAATCATTGACTAAATAAGTTAATCTTGTTGCTTCATGATCAATAATTTCAAGATATTGGTTTCTTTCTTCTTCTGTTTTCCAACGCCCTTCGCGCAAAACTTTTGAGTACCCTTTTAGATATGTCATAGGCGTGCGTAACTCATGTGATATATTGGCGAAAAACTCGCGTCTCTGATCATTTATACGTTGTAAACTAAATGCTAAATCATTAATAGCTCGCGCAAGTGTCCCTAACTCATCACCTGATTTCTGAACGATACGTGTATTATAGTTACCTTTAGAAATTTGTCTTGCCGCTTTTTCCATACTGACTAATGGCTGAGATAATTTTTTGGAAATAAAATAAGTAAGTCCAATTCCCAGAAATAAAGCACCAATTGCTGAGAGTTTTAGGAAGTTTTGCACGTTTTTTATGGACAGTATGATACTCTCGAGTGAAGAAAAAACAATAACATGTCCCTTGGCATTATTTACATTTATATGTGAAGCTGTCGCAATATACGTTTTCCCATCACTATCTTCAAACGAATTGGTCATATAGTGGTGTGAATTTGCAGAATGGATAAGGTCAAGAAGATACTCTGTGTCATGATGACTCATTACAAAATTCGATTGAGCCCAGACCTCTCCTTCATCACTAAGTGCTATCATTTTTTGATTCGAGATTTTCGCAGCTACTTCCACAACCTCTAATCGGTTTTCAACTGTACTATCATTAATTAAATTAGCATATTGAGAAGACAGCATATGTGTTTCTTCTTGGGCTTGACTAACATAAAACCCATAAAAAATTTGATTCATAACAAAGCCTAACGGTAATATTATCGTAATTAATAAGAGTAGAATCGTAAGTCCTAATTTAATATCAATTCGATTCATAAGTTATCCCATCTCTTTTTATACAAATTTGTATCCAACACCCCATACAGTTATTATTCGATTATTTTTTAGTCCAGCAGCATAAAGTTTTGATCGTATATTTTTGATATGAGAGTCTACAGTTCTTTGTGCTCCTACATAATCCTCTCCCCAGATTAAATAAAGCAAGTCGTCTCTCGTATATACTCGTTGTGGATTTAAAGCGATCTTATATAAAAGCTCGAACTCTTTTGCTGTTAATTCAACCAATTCATTGTTCACATAGACACTTCTATTTTCATAATAAATGGATAATCCATCTTCAAATGCTAACTTCACCTCGTCTTTCTTTGCCTCAATTGTGGTTACTCTTCTTAGCAATGCTTTTACACGAGCTATTAACTCTTCTGGCTCAAATGGTTTTGTAAGGTAATCATCTGCTCCTAAATTTAACCCATCTACTCGATCTTCTAATGCCTTTCTAGCTGAGAGCATTAGTATCGGAATTGTTGAATACTCTCTTACGATTTTACATACTTCAAAACCATCAAGATCTGGCATCATAATATCTAGTATAATCAGATCATAATTATCTGGGTTATTCCGAATCTTTGTAATAGCTTCCTTACCCGTCGAAGCCTCAAATAGAACAAATCCCTCATCCTTCAAATATATCGATAAAAGAGTTCGCATTTGAAACTCATCATCAACAATTAAAATAGTTTTGTTTTCAATCATATGATTAACCCCTTAGTATTTAATTTGAAACGAAATGGTAAAAATTATGAAAAGCATGTTATCATATTAATGTTAAAATTCTATTGTAAAAGGAAGTTCCCATATCGTTTCTGACAAATTTGCTCTTGAAACCATTAATACAATAGTCTCAGGTAGTGGTTGAGCGAACTCATATTCACCTTTTATCGTATTTAGATTTTGTTCAGTTTTAGACACCAATGGATAAATCCTCTCTCCTTCAAGCTCTATCGTTACCCCTATTCCTTTTGTTGGATGTACATCATTTAAATTTAACCTTAAATAGTTATCCTTTATATCTATATTTGTTAGTATAATTCCGTCACTCATAACATTATTTCTATTCCCATCTATTTCAAAGGTAACTAATTTTTTATTTAAAGTTGGCTTAACGTATAACGAAAAAGATAGGAATCCTGCTAATTTTTGGTTTTCACTTTCACTTAAATAGAACTCGCGTATCATCACTTTCTCATCATTAACGAACTCTGTTTTTTGCTCCTCATTAATTTTGTAAAATTCATGACCATTAGCTAAAATGATCTGACTTGGAAAAGCAACAGCATAATCATTTTTGTTAATTCCGCCCTCTGTAATACTTTCCAGCGTTACTGTTAAGAAAAAACCATTCTCTACTTCCTCGATTTCATCTATTTCCACTTTTATATAACTGTTTTCGTAAATATATTGAACGTCTTTGATATCTGGTTGTTGACATCCAGCCAAAGTAATAAAAATGAATATCAGTACTAATATTATTCTCACATTACTCCTCCTATAGCCCACACATTTATAAAGGGGTAACCAGTCCATTTATATTAAGTTACACTAACTACCATTATTTATAGAGAGAAAATATTACTAGTTGCACTATTAATAGAATTCTACTTCCCTGATTGAAAACTGCTTGCATTTGATATAACAATAGGAGATAAATGTGGAGAAAATATGAAGATAATAAACTAAGATCTTACCTTTTCAAAAAACACTGTAGGCGTTGATGCTCATTCATTTGAACCTACAGCTAGACAAATGACTGAAATAATGGAAGGTGAGTCTCTGAAGCTTACTCATCTTTTTGTCAAACAAATTTTCACGATAAGGTTATTGAAATGATACAGAAATTGGTGCCGACATTATTCTTACACAACCGTGCAGTAGCTCCTTCTGAGATATTACGATCAATGAGAATTATATAAGTTTGATGAAACGAAACAGTCAAAATACGCAAAAAATACTGAGTCATTAAAACAAAACAAACATGACTCATATATAGGAGTCATGTTTGTTTATATTTTCTATGAAATTACTCAGGTTTATTCGGGATGTTAGGATCTATTGAAAAGCTTGGTTCAAAACCTTTATAACGGACTTCCGCCATCATTCCTGCATTGGCATGGTGAAATTCATGGCAATGGAACATCCAAATCCCTGGGTTCTTTGCTTCAAAGACAATTTCATATGTTTCCCCTGGTCTGACATTCAATGTATCTTTTAAGATTGGTGATCCAGAGATAGATACTCCGTCCTTAGAGATAACATTGAAAAATTCTCCATGTAAATGCATTGGGTGGTCAACATCCGTGTCATTTACAATTGTAAATTTCACCACGTCTCCTTCTTCAACTTCATAGCTCTCATGGTCTGGAAACAATTTATCATTAATTGTAAACGTCTCGCCACCATCATTTGTTCCAAGATTCATATCGAACTCTTTTGTGATTTCAGGTAGATTTACATCAACTGCTTCTCCGTAGGTAGTAAAGTCAAAAAATGAAGAAATCGATTCCGTCGTTTGAAGATCATTATCTTCATAATCATTATAAATAATAGGTATTAAAGACTGTAAATTCTCTCGGTTCTCTTCAGCGAAAACCTGTATACCCCATGCCCCTGGATTGTCTAGATCTATTACAACATCATAGCGTTCAGCAGGTGCTATACGAAATGCTGTATCGTTTAACCATTCAGGTTCATTAACAGGCTGGCCATCATAATTTGTGATTTGAAAAGAGTGCCCTGGAATCGAAACAACTTGAGTAAAGAGCCCTGCATTCAGAAAACGAAGTTTCATTTTATTTCCTTCTTCAACTTGAATTGACTCTATTTGCGGAGTGGCTTTTCCATTAATAATCATAGTATCATACATTTCATTCATCATTTCAGCATGACTTAACCCATTACTATCACTACTCATATCGCCATGATCCATTTCCTCTTCTTCCATATTGCCATGGTCCATTTCTTCGTGATCCATATCTCCATGATTCATGCTTCCATGGTCCATATTACCGTGATCCATAGCACCATGATCCATACCGCTGTGATCCATGTCTCCCATTCCCATAGAGGACCATTCATCAATTACGACCACTTCATCCAGATCATAAGATTCCCCGTCTTTAGGCTCAACAATAAAGACACCGTAAAGACCTTTGCCAACTTGTCTAGCACCATCTTGATGGGAATGATACCAATATGTCCCCGGCACATCAGCCTGATACTCATAAGTAAATGTTTCTCCAGGCATGATTGCATTTTGTGTTACACCAGGAACACCATCCATTTCATTTGGAACCGGAAATCCGTGTAAATGGAGAGCAGTGGGTTCATCTAGTGAATTGGTCACATTTACTACTACACTATCGCCTTCTAGAACTCTAATTTCTTGACCAGGTAAACTACCATTATATGTCCATGCATCATCCATGATCTCATCATTGAACATCCAGTGAGTTTCTGTCACATTTAGATCAAAAACTCTCTTTCCATCTACTTCTGAAGTCACATCCTGTGTTTGTTCTTCCTGCTGAGGCTCACCATGTCCCATCGCAGAATGATCAACTGCATCATTTGAACAGCCGGCTATAACGAATGACAATACCAGAGCTATTCCAGCTAAACCGTATGATTTTTTCAATGTTAATTTCCCCTTTTCCAAAAATAATGTTTGATTAGCTTTCAAATATAAGTCTAAAAAAAAAGTATATAGAATTTATGAAGAAATGAACTTAAACATCATTTTCATAAAAACGTCACACTTTTCCTCTGAAAAAATAAACAAGAAATTTAAATTACGTCTATAAATTTTCCTTTTTTAGAAGGATACAATCATCATTTTTTAATAAATAAATGTGAAATACATCACCTCTACATAGGCCCAAAACTCTTGTTAATTCTGTAGGAATACGAATTGAGCCTCTATCACTAACTATCATTTTATTATCAAGAGAATGATCCGAGTATTTTTTAATAATAAGATCTTTTGAGCCACCTTTTAACCCTATCGCAACCTCTTCTCCAGGTAAGATATTCAACCTCCTCCTAATTGCACTCGGAATAGTAATGTGCTGCTTATGCTTAAGACTACACGTTAATTTACTATCAACTAGTTCATTAACTCTTTCTTTAATATTGCAACTTTTTATCATTTATTAACACCTCATTTCAATGACTATTAATAGAATAGGATTGAAATTTAAAGAAAGTGTGAAGAAGTCGTAATAATTTTTAAGGTATATTTTGTGAAATTTAGCTATTTACGTAACCCAAAAGATATAAACTACTGAACATTAATCATAAGAAAACACACCATCCCTTATTTGTAGGTATGGTGTGTTTTCTTTAAAGAATAAATCAATTACTGACTTAAACCATCAATAATCATATTAATATTTGATTCCATCATTTTTAAATAGGTATCTCCATCTGTTCGTTCTTTTCCTAAAAAATCTGTATATACGGTACCTACAATAGGTACACCAGTTTCCTTTGATCCGAATCTTGTGAAAAGATTAACAACTACATCATCAAAATCTTCTTTATAATTTAGTTCTCTCATATATAATCGCACAAAATGAATGTCTTTTGAGTACTCTTTCAATTGTTTCTTACCAATCATTATTTTAGTCTATCCTAAGCTCTTTAAGATGTCACAAAGGACAGTCTATTTTAGCTCTCTATAGTGTTAGGAACAAATAATTATAAAAAAAAATAATTAGAACTTCAAGTCATATTTTTGAACATATCTGGTGCCAAGTTTGGTGCCCATTTCTAAAAATTTATTGATACTACGTAAGATTCTATATCACACAAACCTTATTACATAGCACCTTACAGCACTTCATAGTACTACAAAATATATACCACCAAGAACTTCAAAACCGCTTGGGAGGCGCGTGCCGTCTCTGGTAGGTTCGATTCCTACACAGTCCCGCCAAATCAACGTTTTTAAGACCTGATCAATTTTAGGTTTTACATATAGACCGTGTGGGCAATACAAAGAAAACCGTTCGACCTCCTTTGCTATGTAGGGATCTTTCCCTCAAATCGAAGGAGGTTTTTATTTTGGCAAACCAAAGTAAACGTAAGGGTAGGAAAACCATTTCACAAAGAACGTTTTATGATGAAGTTCCTTTAGCTGAAGAGAAAAAAGAGCAACAGTTAGATGCATTATTTCAGACATTTATGAAGTCAAAAGAACTTGAAGGGTTGAGAGAACGTACACTAAAGGATCACAGTACCCACTTTCGGTATTTTGTTTCATTTTTAAACAATGCTTATCCAAGTGTTAAACTAGGTATAGATATTACGACTGAAATGGTAAGGGATTATATTTATTACATGACAAAAGAGAAGATGCTTTGGGATGATCATACCAGCTCAGCTTATAAGCATATAGAGAAGAAGGGTCTCTCTCCTGTCACAGTTAATGTACGGCTAAGAACCTTGAAATGCTTTTTCAAGTTTTTATTTGATGAAAATTATATTCTAATTAACCCTACGGCACGAATAAAGCTCTTAAAAACGAAAGAAGATACTATTCCGTCGTTCTCAGAAACACAAGTCCAAGACCTATTAAAGCAGCCTGATCAAAGGAGCTATGCAGGCTTTAGAGATTATGTGTTAATGGTTACGTTTATTGATACAGGAATCCGATGCAAAGAGATATTGGGCATAGAGAAAAAGCACTTTGATGAAATCCAAAAGACAATAACAATTCCTTCCCATTTAGCAAAGAATGGTAAAGAGAGAATCGTGCCTCTTTCACAAAAAACAGCAAAGTTAATTAAAATACTAATCAATGAAAGTAGAGCATTCGAAGAACCAGCTGATAACATTTTTCTGAGCAATTTTGGAGAGAAATTAGATGCAAGTGGCATTAGAGAAAGAATTAAAGATTATGGAGATGAATCAGACATAAGGGATGTAAGAGTCTCCCCTCATACGTTCCGACATACATTTGCGAAGTTTTATATTTTAAATGGTGGTGATCCTTTTACACTTCAGAGGATACTGGGGCATTCTAGCATGAACATGGTGAGAAAATACATTCAGATGAATGGAGAAGATATCAAATCCCAACATCATCAATATAGTCCCATTCAGCATTTGATGGAAAGTTAAACAATTAGCTATTTTAATAAGTAAGCCATCAACTATAGTAAATGATAATAGTTGATGGCTTTTATTTGAAACATTTTTTCGAGTTGGATTATTAAGAAATTTTTTTCTTAATCCTTTTTACTAAGTGGCGAATGCTTACCCTTTATTTCTCTAAGAGTATTAGTTGAAAATCGTGAATACTTTTTAGAGGCTACCTCAGTTGTATGTCCCATGATAGCCATCATAGAACGCGGATCTCCTCCATTTCTCAGGTAATCAATACAGAATGTATGGCGTAATTTATGTGGATGTACGGATTCTGTTATTCCTGCTTTCTCTTTATATTTGGTAAGGTTACTCCTAAAGCTACTAGCAGCTAGTTTTTTCCCAGTTGTACTGCTTATGAAAATATGGAAAGATTCATCATTTACTTCATTGTTCATTTTGATTAGCTGCTTTAATAGGAAGCCTGTTCTTTTTCTAATTGGAACAATACGAAATTCCCCATCTTTAGTAACTTGTGAAGGGAATTTAATGTAGAGTTCTTCCAAGTTTACATCATCAAGAGTCAAATTCAATGTTTCAGTAATCCGAGGTCCGTCATCTAACAAGATATTTATGATACAATAATCTCGAAATCCATGAAAAGTCTTGCGGTCAGGTGCTTTTAGTAGTAGTGAATAATCTTTCACACTTAAGAATTTAGGTTCTGTCTCATCTACCTTTAATTTCTTTATCCCTTTCCAAGGAGATTGTTGAATGTACCCTTCCTCAACATAAAAATTGAATTGTGCCTTAAGTGAATTGGTCCGTATGTTTATCGTAGAAGGACTTAGACCTTTTTTATCCTTTGTTATATGTCGATGATCATCATAAAGTACTTTTTCTTCCAACATATATTCAATGTACTTTTGGCATGTTTTTTTATCAATCTGTTCTAGGTAGGTAAACGCCTTGTTTCTCAGCTTAAGAAATCCTTTAAAATAATTAAGGTGTGTGATATGGTCCTTTATGGTCCGTGCTTTTTCTCCACCAATCTTTTTTTGAAAGATAAACTCTTCAAATGCATCTTCTAGCTTGATATTGTTACGGTATTCTATCAACATCTACAACTCCTTAAATAAGAAAAAGCACCCAAACGAGACCTAAGTAATTAGGCTTCGTGAGGGTGCTTCCCTTTTCGATTATTAAATTTGTGAATCTATCTATGATGTAATCTTAAAATAGATTTTATGTGACGGCAACAACAGGTACACAAAAAAATAAAAAAATTTTTATTAAAGCCTAAGAGCAGAAATGTTGTTTATAATCACCTTCAAAAAAGGTCTTATGGAAATTGTTACAAAGCATAAATTGCTACCGGTGGTCAGTCTAGAGAAAGCCTCATAACCCCTTATTTTAAAAGGTTTCATAGGGATAGTGTATAAAATTTGTGTAATGAAGTTTGGGTATTTTTGAAAAGAAAATAATTAGTAAATGGATTAGAAATTATTTTATAAATTCTCTTTTCCTCAACAACACGATTCAATAGTTTTTATATATGTGCACTTTAATTATACTATATTTATCCTCATATTTCTCTTCTTTTATCTTGCATAATTCATGCTCCTGTTATAACACATATTTAGTTAATTAATGGAGATAAATCTTCCTGTTTCATCAATTCCCAACCGCTTTTTATTTTTAACTAACTCTCTCCATAAACCATTATAAAGTCCTTTGTGCAAATAATTACAAACCGTTTCCTCCGCTATAGAAAGTAGTAACTGGTTTATATTTAATCTTGAATGATCAACCGCTTGAATTTTATTAGGTAAATTTCCCTTTATTATTGTTGGATTTCTATTAATTAGTGATTCTAGGTATTTATCATTAGCCTTTATATGAAAGCCATATGGACCGAATTCTACATAAGGATACTTTGTTAAATTACCTGAACTCTTATGTTGTTTATTGCAAAATAAAAGTGCAGAGCTTTGCAAAGGAAAAATGCAGAGTCCTGCACTTTATTTTATAAGTGCATAAAAAAAGACTTGCCAGTCACCCCAAGTCCCTCTACTGTAATGGTGTCGAA